>NZ_NCFM01000001.1:0-491741 GCF_002281195.1 Acidovorax sp. 35-64-16
GAACTTGGCGGACAGCACCGTGGCGATGGCCGCCGTCAGCGTCGTCTTGCCATGGTCCACGTGACCGATGGTGCCCACGTTGACGTGGGGCTTGGTGCGTTCAAACTTACCTTTTGCCATTTTTAATTCTCCAAAGAGCGATGCCTGTGTATTGGTTTAACGTCTGCATCCGGTTGCTGATTCGCCCTGCACAGGCAACGGGGCGGCACCGGATCGCAGATTGCAAAAATAATTTGCTACTAAGTTTATAGCTACTAACGCTTACTGGATAAGCGCCAGCGGCCTTTTCAGCAAAGTCGATGGGGACACAACAGCGAAGCTGGCATTGCCCCCCAGGACTTATTTGGAGCGCGCAGCCATGATGGCTTCCGACACATTGCGCGGTGCTTCGCTGTAGTGCTTGAATTCCATCGAGTAGGTGGCGCGACCTTGCGTTGCGGAACGCAGCGTGGTCGAGTAGCCGAACATTTCCGACAGTGGCACTTCGGCCTTGATGGCCTTGCCGCCGCCAGGAATGTCTTCCATGCCTTGCACCATGCCGCGACGCGAGGACAGATCGCCCATCACGTTACCGGCGTAGTCTTCAGGCGTTTCCACTTCCACGGCCATCATGGGCTCCAGAATCACGGGGTTGGCCTTGCGGCAACCTTCCTTGAAACCGAAGATGGCTGCCATCTTGAACGCGAGTTCGTTCGAGTCCACATCGTGGTACGAACCGAAGTGCAGCGTGACCTTGACGTCGACCACCGGGTAGCCGGCCAGTACGCCTTGCGTGACGGCTTCGTTGATACCCTTTTCCACGGCCGGGATGAATTCGCGAGGAACCACACCGCCCTTGATGGCGTCGACGAACTCGATGCCCTTGCCGGCTTCGTTGGGTTCGATCTTGAGCACAACGTGGCCGTACTGGCCCTTGCCGCCCGACTGGCGCACGAACTTGCCTTCGGCCTCTTCCACCGTCTTGCGGATGGTTTCGCGGTAGGCCACCTGGGGCTTGCCGACGTTGGCTTCCACGCCGAACTCGCGCTTCATGCGGTCCACGATGATTTCCAGGTGCAGCTCGCCCATACCGGCGATCAGCGTCTGGCCCGATTCTTCGTCGGTCTTCACGCGGAAGGATGGATCTTCGGCAGCAAGGCGTTGCAGCGCGATGCCCATCTTTTCCTGGTCGGCCTTGGTCTTGGGTTCGACAGCCTGCGTGATCACAGGCTCGGGGAACACCATGCGCTCCAGAATGATCGGCGAGTCGATGTCGCTCAGCGTTTCACCGGTAGTCACGTCTTTCAGGCCCACACAGGCAGCGATGTCGCCGGCGCGGATTTCATCGACTTCGACGCGGTCGTTCGCCATCATCTGCACGATACGGCCAATACGCTCTTTCTTGCCCTTGACCGAGTTGAAAACGGTGTCGCCCTTGGTCAGAACGCCCGAATACACGCGCACGAAGGTCAACTGACCAACAAACGGGTCGGTCATCAGCTTGAACGCCAGTGCCGAGAACTTTTCGCCGTCGTCAGCCTTGCGGGTGACTGGGTTTTCATCTTCGTCGGTACCCGTCACGTCCGGAATGTCCGTCGGTGCTGGCAGGTAGTCGATGACGGCGTCCAGCATGCGTTGCACGCCCTTGTTCTTGAACGCGGTACCGCACAGCATGGGGTGGATTTCGGTGGCAATGGTGCGCTGGCGCAGACCCGCCTTGATTTCCTCTTCGCTCAAGTCACCTTCTTCCAGGTACTTGTTCATCAGCTCTTCAGTGGCTTCGGCTGCGGCTTCCACCATCTTCTCGCGCCATTCCTTGGCGGTTTCGAGCAGGTCGGCGGGAATTTCTTCGTAGGTGAACTTCATGCCCTGCGAGGCTTCATCCCAGATGATGGCCTTCATCTTGAGCAGATCAACCACGCCCTGGAACTTGTCTTCGGCACCAATCGGGATCACGACGGGCACAGGGTTGGCCTTCAGGCGCAGCTTCATCTGCTCGACGACCTTGAAGAAGTTGGCGCCGGTGCGGTCCATCTTGTTCACAAAGGCCAGACGGGGCACCTTGTACTTGTTGGCTTGGCGCCAGACGGTTTCCGACTGGGGCTGCACGCCACCCACAGCGCAGTACACCATGCAGGCGCCATCGAGCACGCGCATGGAACGCTCGACTTCAATCGTGAAGTCCACGTGACCGGGGGTGTCGATGATGTTGAAGCGGTGCTCGGGGTAGGACAGGTCCATGCCCTTCCAGAAGCAGGTCACGGCAGCGGAAGTGATCGTGATGCCACGCTCTTGCTCTTGCTCCATCCAGTCCGTGGTGGCAGCGCCGTCATGCACCTCACCCAGCTTGTGGGTCACGCCGGTGTAGAAAAGAATACGTTCGGTGGTCGTGGTCTTGCCAGCGTCAATGTGGGCCGAGATACCGATATTGCGGTAGCGCTCGATGGGAGTCTTGCGAGCCATGGTGGATCCTTGGATGGTTCGTGTTATTCGGGGGCGGGCCCAGCATTCTGACGCTGCAACCCGTCAATTTTGTGACCGCCTCAATCGCCACAAGGCTGCAGGCAAAAATGCCGGCAGCCTTGCGAAGGACGACGAGAGCGGTTCGTCGACTTAGAAGCGGAAGTGGCTGAACGCCTTGTTGGCTTCTGCCATGCGGTGCACTTCGTCACGCTTCTTCATGGCGCCGCCACGGCCTTCGGTGGCTTCGAGCAGCTCGTTGGCCAGACGTTGGGCCATCGACTTCTCGCCACGCTTGCGGGCGGCTTCCTTGATCCAGCGCATCGACAGAGCCAAGCGACGGACAGGACGCACTTCCACAGGCACCTGGTAGTTGGCACCACCGACGCGGCGGGACTTCACTTCAACCATGGGCTTGACGTTGTTGATGGCAACAGTGAAAGCTTCCAGAGGGTCTTTATCAGGGTGCTTCTTCTCGATCAGTTCCAGGGCACCATAAATGATGCGCTCTGCAACAGCCTTCTTGCCGCCTTCCATGATCACGTTCATGAATTTAGACAGCTCTACATTGCCGAACTTTGGATCCGGCAGGATTTCACGTTTGGGGACTTCGCGACGACGTGGCATTTTTTCACCTCATTCTTGCTTCAGTTGGCATCTTTTCAGACACCGCGAGAGCCATTCAGGACTCCCACTTACTCGACCCACGCAGACATTTGCGCTTGGGGTCACTACGCTGCATCACCGCGCCACGCGGGAAACAGCACCTTTTATATCGATCAACCGCAGGCTTATTTGGCCTTTGGCTTCTTGGCACCGTACTTGGAGCGCGACTGCTTGCGGTCTTTCACGCCTTGCAAATCGAGCGAACCGCGCACGATGTGGTAACGCACACCGGGCAAGTCCTTGACACGACCGCCGCGAACCAGCACGACGCTGTGTTCTTGCAGGTTGTGGCCTTCGCCGCCGATGTAGGAAATGACTTCGAAACCGTTGGTCAGGCGAACCTTGGCGACCTTCCGCAGAGCGGAGTTAGGCTTCTTAGGCGTCGTGGTGTACACACGGGTGCACACGCCACGGCGCTGTGGAGAGTTTTGCATCGCAGGGCTTTTGGAGTTGGTCGTTTCGACCTGACGCCCCTGACGCACGAGCTGGTTAATGGTTGGCATGAATACGTCCCTAAACGTGAAATGCTTCGTGAAAGCGAAAACGTGAATCCCTTCGGAAATTCCGAAAAGCCTTCTAATGTAGCAGGGCAGACCTCAACGGGCAAGCCCCGTAGAGCTCGGCCCTGCCACTGCTGCATCTATCTGATTGATAGAAACTACCGTCAAATTGATGCTTTGCGCTTATGGGTTAAGCGCCGACAGCTATCTTTTTTGATGACCGACAGCACAATGCGGTTACTTGATCCACAACCGGATCGCATCCCAGGCCCGGCCCAGAACACCCGCCTGCTCGACGCCATCCAGCGCCACCAGCGGCACTTCGGTCAGCGGCTGGTCGCCCAGCACGACCTTGAGCGAGCCAATCGCCTGGCCCTTGGTGAAGGGCGCCACCAATGGGTCCTGGCGCACGATCTGGGTGGTGACCTTGCCGGCGCTGCCCGAAGGCACAGCCACCACGATGGCCTCAGCGCGGCCGATCCGGATGGTGCTTTCTGTGCCCTTCCACACTGCGGGCGTGGCCACGGGCTGGCCCGCATCGAACAGCTTGACGGCATCAAAGGCGGTGTAGCCCCAGTTCAGGAGCTTTTGGCTTTCGTTGGCGCGGGCGTTCTCACTGGCGGCGCCCAGCACGATGGACAGCAGGCGGCGCTGCCCCACGTTGGGGAAATCGCGCTTGGAGGTGGCTACCAGACAGTAACCGGCAGCAGCGGTGTGACCGGTCTTGAGGCCGTCCACCGTGGGATCGCGGAACAGCAGCATGTTGCGGTTGTTGCCGTTGGATGCGGGCGTGCCGGGGTAGCTGTATTGTTTGGTGGCGTAGTAATGCATGAACTCCGGGAAGTCCTGCATGAGCCGGGTCGCCAGGGTGGCCAGGTCACGCGCCGTGGTGGTGTGACCGGGTTCCGTCAACCCCTCGGGGTTCTTGTAGACCGTGCCCTTCATGCCCAGGGCCTGCGCCTGGTCGTTCATGAGCTTGACGAAATTCTCGACCGTGCCGCCCACGCCTTCGGCCAGCGCCATGGTGGCGTCGTTGCCCGACTGCACGATCATGCCCTTGAGCAGATCGTCCACCGGCACCTGCATCTTGGGGTCGATGAACATGCGCGAGCCGGGCATCTTCCAGGCGCGCACGCTCACGGGCAGCTTCTGGTCCAGCGTGACCTTCTTGGCGCGCAGCGCATCAAACACCAGATAGCCCGTCATGAGCTTGGTGAGCGAGGCCTGCTCCACCGGCGCATCAATGTCTTTGGCCGCCAACACCTGGTTGGCCGTCACATCGACCAGCATGTAGGTGCGTGCGGCAATCTCGGGGGGCTGGGGCGCCTGGGCGTGGGCCCAGAAGGCGGCGGGCGCGACCGCAGCAAAAAGAGCCAGGGATCGCAGTGCGGGCAGGATTCGTTTCATGGGGCAGAAAAATGGGGCGCAAGGCCCGGGGATAAAAAAACACAAAAGGTGAAGCCTGAAAACGCCGCCTGGGGCGCGCAGCCCCCGCAATGGCCCAGGCTTCACCGCCCAGACTGGAGGTGGCGCACCACCAGATTCTTCAGCAGGGTCAATTGTCCGTGAAAGAAATGGCCGCCACCGGGGACGACTGTGACAGGCAGTATCTGGGGCCGTGCCCAGTCGAGCACTGCCGACAGCGGAACGGTGTCGTCGAGCTCGCCATGCAGCACCAGCGTGCGCAGATGGGCTTCGGGCGGCACGGGGGCCACGGTGAAGCGGCTTGCTGCGGTGCCAACCAGCACCGCCTGCGCCACCTCGCGCTCGCCCCACAGGGCGGCCAGTGCGTGGCTGGTGACAAAAGCGCCAAACGAGAAACCTGCCAGCGCTATCGGGCCCTGGGGCGCCACCTGCTGCACCACGGCCAGCAGATCCTGCAGCTCGCCGCGCCCCTCGTCGTGTACGCCGGCGCTGGCGCCCACACCCCGAAAATTGAACCGCACCGTCGTCCAGCCGCATTGGGTGAAGGCGCGCGCCAGGGTCTGCACCACCTTGTTGTCCATGGTGCCGCCAAACAGTGGATGGGGATGGGCCAGGATGGCCACGCCACGGGGGGCCGCGCCGTCGGGCAGGGACGCTGCATCGCGGGCTGCCTCGATGGCTCCTGCGGCGCCGCTCAGCGTCAGGCGTTCGGTTTGTACATTCAAGGTTTACTACTTATTTAATAGCGTATAGCGCTTATCACATAAGCGCCAGACGCCAAAAACACTCAAAACACACAGAGCAGCGCTCAGCGCCCCAGTTCTGCCGGCGTGACCAGGCGATGGACGATCTTGCCGTTCTTGAGGTGCGATTCCACGATTTCATCCACATCGTTGGCATCTACATAGGAATACCAGGTTCCCTCGGGGTACACCACAGCCACGGGGCCGGCTGCGCAGCGGTCCAGGCAGCCCGCCTTGTTCACCCGCACCTTGCCGGGGCCCGCCAGCCCAGCGGCCTTGACCTGATCTTTGCACCGATCAAACGCCTCCTGGGCGCCGTGGTGGGCACAACTGTTTTCGCCGTTGGCACGGTCGTTCAGGCAAAAAAAGATGTGGCGGGCGAAATAGCCAGGCGCTGCGGCGGGTGTGGAGGGGGTGTCGCTCATGGGGACATTCTAGTTTTTCGGCTCCCGGCGCGACACCCGAAAGAACACATACGCCAGTGCGGCATAAGGCCACAGCCAGCCGACCCACTGGCCCAGGCCAAAAAATCGGATGAACCGCCCCTGCTCCCAGATTTGTAGCGTCTGGGCAAAATAGGCACTGGTGGGCGCCTGGTTGAGCAGCCCCAGGTGCCACGCCAATGCCAGCAGCAGCACCGCCGCACTGGCGCGCCGCGGCAAAGCCAGCAGCATCGCCGCCAGCGCCAGCGCAGCCCACACCCCCACGCGCGTGGGCAAACCCAGCCAGCTCCAGGCGTGCAAAGGCCCCCAGCTCAAAGCCGCCGACAGGGCCGTCACCCCGATGCCCACCACCACCACGGCAAGGGCAAAAAGGGCCCGGCGCCCCACATGGCGAATGACGCAATACCCAAGCAGGCAGGGGATCAGCAGCCCCAGCGTCACGCACAGCAGCTCGCCGCCCGGCGACAGGGGCTCCAGTGGCACGTCGCGCACCGGCAACCAGCCAAGAAAGGGGGTGTCGGCCAGCATGTCTTCAAGGCCCAGCTCCAGCCGCTCCAGCACCTGGCCCAGGCCAAAAGGCACGGCCGCCGGAAACAACAGCGCCATGGGCCACAGCGCCAGCAGCACCAGTGCTCCGCGCGCATCCTGCACAAACCAGCGGGCGCGGAAATCGCTCCAGCGGTCGATGGCTCCCCAGCGCTCCAGCAGCGCTGCCGCGCACGCCCCCGCGAGCGCGCCGATGGCGTTGAGCAGAAGGTCCAGATTGGAGGGCACACGCCGGGGCAGATAGATCTGCAGGTATTCCATCAGCAGCGACAGCAAAGCGCCCGCCAGCGCTGCCAGCAGCACCGCCCAGCGCTCGTGCCCCCAGCGCAGCAGCGCCAGCGCCAGCAAAAAACCCAGGGGAACGTAACCCGCCACGTTGACGGCGACATCAAACCCCGTCCAGTACGGCGGCGGCAATGGGGCCGACAAAAAAATCCAGGGATCGATGCCCTGATCGCGCCAGCCGTCAAAGGGGAACAGGCTGGCAAAAACAATCAGCGCCGCATGAATCAGCGCAAGCGGCCAGGCAGAGGTTTTGTGCACCGGCGCGGCCCCAGGGTGTCAGAACGGCTTGACCACCACCAGCACCACAGCCACCAAAAGCATCAGCACGGGCGCTTCGTTGAACCAGCGAAACCACACATGGCTCTTTCGGCTGCTGCCGGCGATGAGCTTGCGCAGCAGCACGGCGCAGGCATGGTGGTAGCCAATCACCAGCACCACCACGAACAGCTTGGCGTGCATCCAGCCATTGCCCGGCCCCCAGCCGATGCCATAGCCCAGCCACAGCCACAGGCCGAGCGCCACGGCCGGCACTGCCAGCAGCGTAGTGAAGCGCAGCAGCTTGCGCGCCATCAGCACCAGTCGGTCGCGCTCGGCCACCGAGCCGGGCGCCACCATCGCCAGATTGACGAAGATGCGCGGCAGATAGAAAAGGCCGGCAAACCAGCTGGCCACGAAAACGATGTGAAGGGCTTTGATCCAGAGCATGCCCGCAGTTTAAGGGCCTGCGCGCACGGCCACGGCCAACCCGCACCAGCCCGGCACGTCCGCCGGGCCACGGCCGCCTTTTTTTGCAGCGCCACCCACCACAGCGCCGCCCCGGCCGCCGCCCCGTGGGGCGGGACGAAGCGACGCAGGGGGCTTCATAATTCCACCATGCACCTCTCCAGCCCCACCCCCTTTCCGCAAAGCCGCCCACGCCGCCTGCGCCGTGACAGCTTTACCCGCAACCTGGTGCGCGAGCACGCCGTCACGCCCCACGACCTGATCTATCCCGTGTTCGTGCACGAGGGACAGAACCAGCGCGAGGCCGTGGCGTCCATGCCCGGCGTGGACCGCCTGAGCCTGGATCTGCTGCTGCCGGTGGCCGAAGACTGCGTGAAGCTCGGCATTCCGGTGCTGGCGCTGTTCCCGGCCATCGACCCCGCGCTCAAAACACCCGACGGCAAGGAGGCGCTCAACCCCGACGGCCTGATCCCGCGCGTGGTGCGGGCGCTGAAAAAAGAGTTTCCTGACCTGGGCGTGATGACCGACGTGGCGCTCGACCCCTACACCAGCCACGGCCAGGATGGCGTGCTCGACGACACCGGCTACATCATCAATGACGAAACGGTGGAGATCCTCACCGGCCAGGCCCTCACCCACGCCGAAGCGGGCGTGGACATCGTGGCGCCCAGCGACATGATGGACGGGCGCATCGGCGCGATCCGCGAGGCGTTTGAGGTGCAGGGCCACATCCACACCCGCATCATGGCCTACAGCGCCAAATACGCGAGCGCGTTTTACGGCCCCTTCCGCGACGCCGTGGGCACGCGCGGCGCGCTGGGCAAGAGCAACAAGTTCGTCTACCAGATGGACCCGGGCAACAGCGACGAGGCCCTGCGCGAAGTGGCGCTGGACATCGCCGAAGGCGCCGACATGGTGATGGTCAAACCCGGAATGCCCTACCTGGATATCGTGCGCCGCGTGAAGGACGAGTTCCGCGTGCCCACATTCGCCTACCAGGTGAGCGGCGAATACGCCATGATCAAGGCCGCCGCCGCCAACGGCTGGCTCGACCACGATGCCGTGATGATGGAAAGCCTGCTGGCCTTCAAACGCGCAGGCGCCGATGGCGTGCTCACCTACTTTGCCCGCGACGCCGCGCGTTTGCTCCTAAAATAATAGCTATTGGCGCTTATCCAATAAGCGCCAGAGGCCATTTTCACCCCAAATTGAGCGGCATGCGCATCTTCCACATCCACGCCGGTGGCGCGATCGAGCTGAACGCGCTGCCGAGCCAGCCACCCGGCCAGGGGTTTTTCTGGGTGTCTTGCGCACGCACCGTCTTCAGCACACAGCTGGGCCAGATCCAGGCCTCGCTGCAGGCCATCACCGGCCTGCAAGTGGTGGACCTGCATGTCTCGGACCTGCTCAATGCGCAGCTGCCATCGCGCTACGACTACACCTCGCAATACGACCTGCTGGTTTTTCGCCGCCTGGCCGCCCTGCCGCCCACCGCCGAGCCAGACCACCCGGAAGGTGCGGCTGTAGCACCGATGCGGCGCAGCGGCCCCCCGGTGCTGCGCCGCATCGACACCAGCCCGGTGGGGTTTGCCATGTTTGACCATGTGCTGCTGTCGGTGCACCCCACCGACTGCACCGTGCGCGATGCCTACGCCGCGCGCCTGCTGGCCACCGCCTCCACCGATCTGCACGAGGGCCGCGCCAGCCCGGCACCCGGTGTACGGCAGCCGTCCAGCACCGCCGACCTGATGCTGCGCGTCGTCAACTTGATGGTGGATGGCTACCTGGACCTGCGCCGCGACCTCACGCGCCAGCTCGATCACTGGCAAAACGAGCTGCTCAAGCCCCGGGCGCGCTTTGTGAACTGGAACTCGCTGCTCGAAGCACGCCTGTCGCTACACCAGCTCGACGAGATCTGCGAAGACCAGCGCACCGCCGTGCAAAACTGGATCGACGAACTGGAAACCTGGGCCCTGCCCGACAGCAGCGCCGGCCAGCGCGATCTGGACCTGCTCAAGGTGCGCAGCCGCGACGTGCTCGAGCACATCGAGCGCGTGGTGCACCATGTGCGGCGGCTGGAGCAAAGCACCGAAACCGCCGTGCAGATGCACTTTTCTGTGCAAAGCAACCGCACCAACGACATCATGCGCACCCTCACCGCGCTGACCGCCGTGTTTTTGCCGCTGAACCTGATTGCAGGCATTTTTGGCATGAATTTCGAGTTCTTGCCGCTCATCCACAAACAAGACGGATTCTGGTGGGCGCTGGGCACCATGACGGCGATTGCCACAGGGCTGGTGGCGCTGTTCTGGCGCAAACGCTACCTGGCGCGCACCGGCGGGCAATGACCGGGGGCTGGTGGGCCGCCGCACCGGGACCCAAGCCCCGGCGCCACATGCACCCCGCGTTGCCCCGGCCACTCCTCAATCGCCGTTCTACCCCACGTGCTTTGCAAAGAAGGCCAGGGTGCGGTCGCGCGCCACCAGTGCCGAGGCTTCGTCATACGACCCGCGCTGGTCGCAGTTGAAGCCATGGTCGGCGTCGTACACATGCACCTGCACATCGGGGTGCGCGCGCGCAAAAGCCTGCACGCTGTCCACCGAAATCCAGTGGTCGTGCTGGCCAAAATGTGCCAGCACCGGCACCTGGGGCTGGCGCGCCACTTCGTCTGCCGTGGTCATGCCACCGCCGTAGTAGCACGCCGCCGCCGACAAGCCCTTGAGGCTGCAGGCCGCGCGCCAGGCCAGCAGGCCTCCCCAGCAAAAACCCACAATGCCCACCTTGCCGCCACCGTGCTGCGCGGCGTAATCGATGGCAGCCTGGATGTCGGGCATGGCACCGGCGCCGGGCAGTGCCTCCACCGCCGTCTTCAGGCCAAAGCCCACGCCCATCTCGGCCTCGCTGTAGCCCAGGTCCACATCGGGCTGCACCCGCGCAAAGGTGGCGGGGGCCACTGCCAGATAGCCACGCGCCGCAAAGCGGTCTGCCACCGCACGGATGTGCGAATTGACCCCGAAGATCTCCTGCAGCACCACCACGGCGCCACGCGGCGCTCCGTCGGGCTGGGCGACCCAGGCGGGCACCACAAAACCGTCCTGCGACGTCAGATTGACAAACTGGCCCATGCAATTGCTCCTTGAGAAGAAAAAAACCTGTGGTGCAAAGACACCACCGCCACCCTCGAATGCACTCCGGCCCGGTGCCGGGATGCTGTAATGCACCCCATTCTTGCAGGAGACCGGTTGTGCTCAAAGTGGTTGTTGTCACCCGCGCAGGCCGCCGCATCGGGGCGGCCACGGCTCTCGCGTGGCGGCTGCCAGATGCCACCCGCACCACCCGTACCACCCCCACGCGCATTTTCGAAGGCCACCGATGGATCTGAAACCCCTCATCACCTTGCTGGCCATCGTGAACCCGCTGGCCATCGTGCCGTTTTTCATCCACTACACCCAGGGGTTTTCCAGCGAGCAGCGTCGGCGCACCATCCGCACGGCGGCCCTGGCGTCGTTTTGCGTGATTGCCGCGTGCGCCCTGCTGGGCCTGCAGATTCTGGAGTTCTTCAACATCTCGCTGCAAAGCTTTCAGGTGGGCGGAGGCATGTTGCTGCTGATCAGCGCCATGAACATGCTCAACGCGCAGCCGGCAGAGGCCAAGCCCCACACGCACGAGTTCGAAGAAGGCGCCGAAAAAGCCGCCGCAGGCAGCAGCATTGCCGTGGTGCCCCTCACCATTCCCCTGCTCACCGGGCCGGCCAGCATGTCCACCGTGGTGATTTACGCCGACCGCGCGCAAACCTTTTGGCAGCACGCGGCGCTGGTGGGCTACGGCGTGGTGATTGCGCTCGCCACGGCCCTGTGTTTTTCGCTCGCCGATCCGATTGCCCGCGTGCTGGGCAAGACAGGCATCAACGTGATGACGCGGCTGATGGGCCTGATCCTGGCGGCACTTGCCGTAGAGGTGATGGCCGATGGCCTGGGCAAGCTGTTCCCCATTCTCGGAGCGAGGTAAGCGCCCTTGGCTGCGCGATTGCTGTTGCTGGAAGACGACCCGGCCATCGCCCGCACGGTGGTGTACACGCTCGAACGCGATGGTCTGGCCGTGACGCACAGCCTGCTCCTGCGGGACGCCCGCCAGCAAGTGCAGGCCCGGGCGTTCGACCTGCTGGTGCTCGACGTGGGGCTGCCCGATGGCAGTGGGCTGGACCTGCTGCAGCAGGTGCGCAACACCCCGCCCCCCACACCTGGAACACCTGGAACGCCCGGCACGCCCAGCGCCACCCCGGTGCTGATGCTCAGCGCGCGTGGCGAAGAGCTCGACCGCGTGCTGGGGCTCGAACTGGGCGCCGACGACTACCTGACCAAACCGTTCAGCCCGCGCGAACTGGCAGCCCGCGTCAAGGCGCTGCTGCGCCGTGCCGGTGCGCCCGCAGCCGCGCTTGCAGCGGCCCCGGCACTGTTGCACGACGATGCCGCAGGCCAGCGCATCTGCCTTCGCGGCGAGCCACTGGCACTGACCCGGCGCGAATACCGCCTGCTGGCCTGCCTGCTGGCGGGCGCAGGCCGCATCCACACGCGCGAAACCCTCCTGGCCGCCGCCTGGGGCGACGAGAGCGACAGCCACGACCGCACGGTGGACACCCACATCAAGACCTTGCGCGCCAAGCTGCGCGAGGCCGACCCGTCGCGCGAGTACATCCAGACGCACCGGGGCATGGGCTACTGCCTGAACCTGTGAAATATGAGCCGAATTGGCCTCTAGCGCTTATGCACAAAGCGCTGACAGCTATGATTTTTGAAAACACACTGACCCTGCCTTGGTGACCCATGCGCCTTGGCATCCGCCTGCTTTTCGCGTTCTTCCTGATCAACGGCATCGCAGCCTTCTTCGTACTGCGCGTGTTCACCGCCGAGATCAAGCCCAGCGTGCGCGAGGTGATGGAGGACATGATGGTGGACACAGCCAACCTCCTGGCCGAGCTGGCCAGTGATGACCTGGCGGCCGGGCGCCTGGCGCAGGGCGACGCTGACAGCGCCTTTGCCCGCCATGTGCGCAACTACGCCAGCCGCCCCATCGACGCAGGCATCTGGGGCTTTACCAAGCAGTCCCTGGATTACCGCATTTACGTCACCGACGCCACCGGGCGCGTGCTGTTCGACTCACAGGGCCAGGCGGTGGGCCAGGACTTCTCGCAGTGGCGCGACGTGGCCCGCACCTTGCGCGGCGAGTACGGCGCCCGGATGACCCGCGAAGTGACCAGCGACGACACCAGCGGTGTGATGCACGTCGCCGCTCCGGTGCTGGTGCAAGGGCGCATCCTCGGCGTGCTCACCGTGGCCAAGCCCGTGCGCACCGTGCAGCGCTTCATCGACCGGGCCGAACGCAAGGTGCTGATGGGCGGCGTGGTGTTGTTGCTGCTGTCGGCCGCCGTGGGCGTGGCCGTGACGCTGTGGATGGTGTGGAACGTGCGCCGCCTGCGCGACTACGCCCTGAGCGTGCAGGGCCCCGCCGATGGCGAGCACGACGCCCTCCCGGCCACCGCACTGGCCGTGCCCCGGGTGCCCGGCGAGCTGGGCGACCTGGCGCGCGCCATGGACCGCATGCGCGCGCGGCTGCAAGGGCACGACTACATCGAAGGCTATGTGCGCGCACTCACCCATGAGCTCAAAAGCCCCGTGGCCGCCATCCGTGGCGCGGGCGAGCTGTTGCAGGAAGACTTGCCCGCCGCCGACCGGGCGCAATTTGCCACCCAGGTCGTGCAGCAAAGCGAGCGGCTGCAGCGGCTCATCGACCGGCTGTTGGAGCTGAGCAAGCTGGAGCAGCGCCAGCACACCGAGGTGCGCAGCCCCGTGTCGCTGCACGACTGCGCCCGTGCCGCCCTGGCCAGCAGCCAGGCCCGTGCCATGCAGCGGGGCCTGCAACTCACTCTCAGCGGGGCGGGCGCCAGCGGGCCATGGGAGGCCGAGCTGGTGACCATGGCCCTGACCAACCTGCTCGACAACGCCATGGATTTTTCCCCGGCGGGCAGCACCATTCGAATCGAACTCGACGGCTCCAACGTGGCCGTACAGGACAGCGGCCCCGGCGTGCCCGACTACGCCTTGCCGCGCCTGGGTGAACGCTTTTTCACCACCGCACGGCCGGGTGGCGAGCGCAGCGGCTCCGGCCTGGGGCTGGCCATTGTGCGGCGCGTGATGACCCTGCATGGCGGGCACATGGACGTGCGCAATACACAGCCAGGGTTGCGGGTGGTGCTGGAGTTTCCGGCCGGATAGACGGGCGTGCGCACAACGCGGCACGCCCCTTCGCCATGGGCAGATAACAGCCGCCGGGTTGCGGCGTTCTTGCAACCCGTCAGCCCAGCACCGCCCAGGTGTGGCAAGCCGTTCCCGCCGCCACAAACCCATGCCATACCGCGTGGGCATACCGAATGCGGGCGTCCAGCACAAAAAAGACCACCCCCAAGGTATACAGGCAGCCCCCGGCCACCAGCCATTGCACGCCCGCCGCAGACGCACGCTCCAGGATGGGCAACGCCGCCAGCAACACCAGCCACCCCATGGCGAGATACCCGCCCGTGGACCACCACGGCGACGACAGACGGCCCATGGCCTTGAGCACCATGCCTGCAGCGGCCATAAGCCACACCACCACCAGCGTAGCGCTGTCCCCGGGGCCGCCGAATTGCCTCGACACAAAGACCGTGTAACTGCCCGCAATGAACAGATACACCGCGCCGTGGTCGAGCCTTAGAAAAACCAGCTTGGCGCGGCCCTGCGGCAACGCGTGATAAACGGTGGACGCAAAGTACAGCCACACCATCGTTGCCACGAAAACGCAGACACCGGCAAAACCCTGGGCACTCAGGCTTCGCCCCCAGGCCACCAGCCAGTAACCGGCGGCCAGGGCAGCGACCAACGCCGCTCCGTGGCTGACCGCGTTGGCGATTTCCTCACCACGGCTTTGCGGGCGCCCGGCGTTGCCCGAGAGGAAAAACCGGCCCATCGCCCGTTCCTAGTGCGGGAGCGCAGTCTGCTGGCGGTCGCGCCAGGCGTGGTAGCGCGCCCGCTGCAGGGCAAAAAGCTCCACCAAACCCCACGCCATGCCGCAGCCCACCAGGCCGCACAGCATGAGCCAGCGCATGGCGTCAATCCTGCGCTGGCGATGGGGCCGTGAATTCTTCATGGGAGAAACAGTCGTTGCCCGGCAAATCCAGCCAACGCCAGGTTTCGTCGAACAGTTCGTCGAAGAGTCTCTGCAATCCGAGCAGTTTCCAGAGCATGCGAGGCCTTTGGAGAAGGTTGTGGGCCACTGCAAGGTAACTGCGGTATGTGACAGTTTGGCGTCCGTCGGCGCATTTGCCACACCCGCAGGTTCGATCAACACGCAAGGCCAGGCGGGCGGTATGCTGCGGCGTCCCCCCTCTGCAACCCCGCCCTCCACCACCGTGCCCGAAAACGTTCTGCCCGAACTGCGGGCCCTGGAAAAGATTCTGGAACAGGGCGGCCCGGACCTGCAGGTTCGCGTGGTGCGCGAGGTCAGCGTGGCGTCGGGCGCAAGCTTTCCCATCTACTCGATTGGCATTGGCAACCCCAGCCCGGACATCCCTGCCGTGGGCTTTTTTGGCGGGGTGCACGGGCTGGAGCGGATCGGCGCCGAGGTGGTGATTGCCTATCTGCAAAACATCGTCATGCGGCTGCGCTGGGACACCACGCTGCACCAGCAACTCGAACATGTGCGCCTGGTGTTCATGCCCATCGTCAACCCCGGTGGCATGTGGGCGGCCACACGCGCCAATCCCAACGGGGTGGATCTGATGCGCAACGCCCCCGTGGAGGCGCTGGACCGCGTGCCTTTCCTGATGGGCGGCCAACGCCTGAGCGCAGGCCTGCCCTGGTACCGCGGCCACTTTGGCGAACCCATGGAAGTCGAGAGCCAGGCCTTGTGCGAGGTGGTGCGCACCGAGTTGCTGCCCCGGCCCTTCAGCATTGCGCTGGACTGCCATTCGGGGTTTGGCGTGCGGGACCGCCTGTGGTTTCCGTTTGCCCACACCCGCAAACCCATTGCGCACCTCAACGAACTGCATGCGCTCAAAGACATCTTTCTGCAGGCGCACAGCAACCACCAGTACATCATCGAACCCCAAAGCGCGCAGTACCTCGCCCACGGCGACCTGTGGGACTACCTGTATCTGCAGGCCTGTGAGAACACCGAACGCATTTTCCTGCCGCTGACGCTGGAGATGGGCTCATGGATCTGGATCAAGAAGAACCCGCGCCAGCTGTTCTCGCGCCTGGGCATCTTCAATCCGCTGATCGACCACCGCCAGCAGCGGGTGCTGCGCCGGCATCTGG
Source organism: Acidovorax sp. 35-64-16 (assembly GCF_002281195.1). Classification (NCBI taxonomy): domain Bacteria; kingdom Pseudomonadati; phylum Pseudomonadota; class Betaproteobacteria; order Burkholderiales; family Comamonadaceae; genus Acidovorax; species Acidovorax sp. 35-64-16. The sequence goes on from NZ_NCFM01000001.1 coordinate 16,122, forward strand.
CGCTGCTCGATTTTCTGTCGCGTGCGGCCTGCAGCCACCAGCGGTGGGTGCCCGGCAAGGAAGGCTACGAACAACGCCGAGCCAATGCACTGGCCGAGTGGTATTGAGCGCGCCCCCATGGACACCTGGATTTTGTTGCGTGGATTGACCCGGGAGGCTGCCCACTGGGGTGCCTTTGCGGGCGATTTTCAGACTGCCTTGCCCCAGGCCAAGGTGGTGGCGCTCGATCTGCCGGGCAACGGCCAGCTCCATGCCCTGCCAAGCCCGCTCACCGTGCAGGGCATGGTGGCGGCTTGCCGCGCCGAGCTGGCAAGGCAAGGGGTGTTGCCACCGTTTCATTTGTTTGCCATGTCGCTGGGCGCCATGGTGGCCACCGAATGGGCGCGCACTGCGCCCGAAGAAATCAGCGGGTGCGTGCTGGTGAACACCAGCTTTCGCCCGTTCAGCCCCTTTTTTCACCGGCTGCGGCCGCGCAACTACGCGGCATTGCTGGGGCTGGCGCTGCGCCCCCCATCGGCCGACGCCATCGAGCGCACGGTGTGGCGGCTGACAAGCAATGCGCCAGGCCCACGCACCGCTGTCATTGACGACTGGGTTGCCGCCCGCACCCGGCGCCCGGTGTCGGCCATCAACGCCCTGCGCCAGCTGGTGGCGGCGGCCCGTTACAACGCCCCCACGCTGGCGCCGCCCCCGCCGGTGCTGCTGCTGGCCAGCCAGAACGACCAGCTGGTGAACAGCCGCTGTTCACTGGCCATTGCCGACGCGTGGCACTGCGCCCTGGCCCTGCACCCCGATGCCGGGCACGACCTGCCGCTGGATGCGCCCCAGTGGGTGATAGAGCAGGTGCGGCATTGGTTGGCGCAGCAAGCCCCGTCGCAACGGCCAACGCCCGAAGAGAAATAACCCCCGTTTGGGATGACCTGCATAACCCTCGCGCGTCGGTGGTAGTGCGGATCGGGATGGGCCGCAAGGCGTCTTTTTGCGGCCAATAGCCTCGCTATTGGCAAGAAAAGCAACGCAGTGGACCGCCCGAGACCGCGCTGCCACCGACCGCAGGGAGTTATGCAGGTCATCCCTTGCGCCACGCGCGGACTTCACGCTCGCCTCACAAACTTCATCGTGGCCTCACCCGGGGCAACAACACTGCCTTCACATTCACCGTGGAGGAGCCCTTGAAAAATCCCTTGTTCAACAAACTGGCCGCGCTGGCGGCCATCACCCTGCTGTTGCTGTTCGGTCTGGGTCTGATCGAAGACGTGGTGCGCGACCGCCAGCGCTACCGCAGCATGACAGCACAGGGCGTGGCCAACAGCCTCGCCGGCCCGCAAACCCTGGTGGGCCCGATGATCCACAGCGCCTGCGTGGAAAGCTGGGATGTGGCCACCGGCCAGGGAGAGGAGCGCCGCGCCACCGAGCAGCGGCGCGAGTTTCTGCTGACCGCCATGCCTGAGCAACTCACGCTGCAATCGGGCGCCGCCATGCAGGAGCGCTCGCGCGGCCTGCACAAGGTGAACACCTACAACCTCAAGGCCCACATCACGGCGCAATGGGCCTCGCTGGCCAGCTTGCAGCCGCAGGCCACGGTAAAAGGCTCACGCATGCAGTGCGGCGCCCCCATCCTGATGATGGCGGTGGGCGATGCCCGCGGCATCCGCACCGCGCAGCTCACCCTGGGCGAGCAGACGCTGCCGCTCAAGCCTGGCACGTTTCACCCCACCTACAGCCGGGGGCTGCACGCCGCGCTGCCCGAGGCCGTGCGCGACCAGACCAACGGCCTCTCGGCCACGCTGGAACTCGAACTGGTGGGCACCGAGCGCCTGGCCATCGTGCCCCTGGGCGGCAACACCGAGGTGCAGATGGGCAGCAGCTGGCCCCATCCCTCTTTCGCGGGGCGTTTTTTGCCCTCCGAGCGCGAGGTCAAATCTGACGGCTTCAGCGCCCGCTGGCGCCTGTCGGCGCTGGCCACCACGGCCCAGCAGGACATTGCCAACGGAAAAAAGGTGTGTGACGCAGCCAGCACTGCAGGCAGCGACCATGCCCTGGCCGCCACGGCGGAGCGCGACTGCGCCGACAGCTTCAGCGTGGCCTTTATCGACCCGGTCAACCCCTACACCCTGTAGGACCGGGCCACCAAATACGGGGTGCTGTTTATTGCGCTGACCTTTGTGGCGGTGGGCTTGTTCGAGCTGATGAAAAAACTGCGCGTGCACCCGGTGCAATACCTGCTGGTGGGCAGCGCCCTGTGCAGCTTCTTCTTGCTGCTGGTAAGTCTGTCGGAGCACCTGCCGTTCGGGGTGTCGTATGCCATTGCCGCCACGGCCTGCGTGCTGCTGCTGGCCTACTACGCAAGCCACATGCTGAGCAGCCTGGCGCGGGGCTTGCCACTGGGCGCGGGCATTGCGTTGCTGTATGGCCTGCTTTATGTGCTGCTGCAACTGGAGCAGACCGCCCTGGTGGTGGGCGCCATTGCGCTGTTCCTGGTGCTCACCGCCGTCATGGTGCTCACCCGCAACGTGAACTGGTATGGACTGGCGCCCGCCCGCGCTGGCGCCACCCATGGCACCCCCCGGCCGGAGGCCGCATGACAACCGCCACACAAGGCCGGCCTGCAGCGCCCTTGCAAACGCCACTTTGTGCCGAAGCACCAGAGGTTTGGGCGCGCTATCTTGCCTCGGCGGCGGCGCCTGCGGCGTCCGGGCTGTCCGAGGGCGAAGCGCTGCGCGTGCAGCGCCACCGCGACCGTCTGCTGGCCGCGCTGCAGGTGCAAGACCGCGCCGCGCTGGAGCAAGCCAAACAGGATGTGCTGCAAGCCACCTGCCTGCCGCCCGGATCGTCGGCATTGCGGCGCGCACTGAGGGAACTGTCGTGGCGGATGGCGGGCCTGCGGCTGCCACGTCGTCCGATACCGTGATGCCGTGATGCCGTGATGCCGTGATGCACTTCGTTCTGGAATCCGCCAGTGAAAACAGCCTGCAGCGCAATAGGATCAAGCGCTAACAGCTATTTTTTAGATAGCATTGAACGAACGCCAAATCTCATCAGATCGTCACCGTGCCATTGAGCGCCTGGTTCTTGGCGGTGCACGGCGCCGCATACTGGGCAGTGTGAACCCCGCGACGTACACACCATGGGTGTTATGCATCTGATGGCCAAAATCCAATCAAATCAAGCACTTAGCCTGTGTTTCGGCACTTCGAGAGAAAAATTAGGCAGCGCCGGCCTGGCCTTGTGAATCCCGCCTGCTGCAGACTGCCTCATGGCGGTTTGCCCGTCTCAAAGTGTTTTGGGCTTGGCGTTAGCGCTCTCAAAAGCGGGCACTTGTGAGACGTCAAGCGTACGAAAAACGCCACCTTTGAGGTGGCGTTGCACTTTCTAGCTGAGATGATGCGTCCCGTCAGGGGCTACCCGGAGCAGCAGGTGCAGCAGGCGTTGACGGAGCAGCAGATGCTGCCGGTGATGCAGGCGATGCCGATGCAGTGGCCATCGCGGGTATGAACACCGCTCCGCCCTTCTTACCGTTGCAATCCTTGCAAAGCATCTGGCAGTTCGACGCAATAGTCTTGCCTCCCGCGTGCCAAGGGACGATGTGGTCGGCCTCCATCTCTTCCAGTTCAAACTTGTGGCCAGGCTTCGAACAGCCTGGGGCTGCGCAAATCCCCCCTGACGGTTGTAAACCTCTGTTTTGGTGTTGGGAGTGAACGCGCGCAGGCTCAGGTGTTTTCGGTTGCCGTCCAAGACGTAGGTGTAAATGCCAGCTTTCCGCGTGACATCCTCGTCTTTCATCAACTCTACGATGCGAACTTCCAAGGCGACTGGGTCAAGGTTCTCGCCCTTGTAGGTGTCGTACAGCTCACCCCATGGGATAGCTTTCATTTCCTTGCGGACCGTCGGGAACGTCAATTTGACCCAGCCGATGACGCTGCTGAAGTAGCTCCACAGGTCGAAGGCCGTCTTGTCGAACTGGTGCGCAGCCATGTATGAGGCGGGGTTGCCTTTACTGGCCCATTTGAGCGCTGTCTCTAGGTAATCTTGCCGGATACTCAATGTGCGCTGCTGCCCGTCGAGCACTTCAAAGCGGGCCAGGTCGTCGTTGAGCGGGTCTACAGGGTCAGGATTGCGAACCCAATACATGACGTTGAGGGGATAGCCCTTGCGCACGGTGTCGATAACCTTGTTGCGCTGTTCGTCCTTGTAAACGAACTCGCGTTGGTAGGCCGGTCGAATGTTGAGTTGACCTCCGAAGCCGACAACGCCCGCGTCGCCTGAATCTTTGTAGCCGTCGTAAAGGTCGCGGACTTTGATTTGTTTTGGTTGGATTTTCATGTCAGGATTTTTTCTTGATAATGATTCGTGCGTAGGTCGCACGAAGTTTTCCGTTTTCAGACAAGACCATGCCGACAAATCGCTTATGTTGCTCGTCGAGATGTGTTTCACGTCCTTGGACAAAGGCATCGTCAACGGCACGCTTATCATTAGCTAGCCCGACAATCTCAAACTGCGTGGGGTTATACTTATCCAGGAAAGTAATAGGCACGCCCATTAATCCTTGGTAATCAATGGGAATATCTACAACCTTGCTGACTTCAATGCCGTCGTAGTTGTAGTAGCGGGGATAGCTCGCCTCGTTGCCCCTGTAAGACTTGAAGAGAACCAGCTCCTCGTTGCGCTTATGGTGCGATAAATTGGTAAACCAGCATGCGTTGACGTCCTTCTCTGAGCCATCCGGTAACTTGAACTTCATGCTGCGAGGGCTGACGCCCATCCAAAGCTTGTTCTCTTTGATAAGCTTGAAAACATCTTTGTAGGTCAAGGCGTTATTGTTTCCGATAATCAGAAACTGCTTCTCGTGCTCGACAAGCTGTGCGACGTATTCCCTGAACAAAGAAAATGGTGGATTCGTGACAACAATGTCCGCGCTTGTGAGCAATTCGACGCATTCATCGCTGCGGAAGTCGCCATCACCTTGAAGGGGTGTTCTGACTACAGGCTGGTCCTTGCCTGTGAATTCCAACTTGTACGAAGGCTCACCTCGTGAGTAATGTGTCGCTACGACTTTTGCCAATCCGTAGTCTTCAAACTTCAGCGTGAAATGAAGCCAGAAGTTAGACCACTCGGGGTCATCGCAGTTACAGAGAATCACCTTGCCTTTGAGGTGGTCCTTGTAATGCCGAAGCTCTTTCTCGATGTCGGAAATCTGGGTGTAGAACTCGTCGTTCTTCGCTGACCTTGCAGCGTGAAGCGAGCTATTGCTCGGGGAAGTCGGGGCGGCACTGGCCAATATCTGCTCCATGAATAGAGCAGCACCTGCAACGCAAAAAACTAGTCAGCCAAAGGAATGGCTGCGTTACAGGTGATATATGGCCTAGAAAGGTGCTGCGAGGGTTACGGTGATTTGTTTAAAAACCCGCGTTTAGCCTTTCCAAGGGGAGGAGAGCAATAACTTCGCGACTTGCTACCCAGTAGATGCGCTAGCAAGAGCTACATGCATACACTCGCCTCATGGGCGGGCGCATGGACGATAGGCTGAGTTAGCCGACCTACAGCGTTTTCGAACGTGTTCGGAGCACTGCTCACGGGGGTTGTGGGAGGCGACCATCCGCGCCTTTGTATCAATCTCTGCTACATTGCCTCAATCACGCGGGTAGCCCATGAGCTGAGTCAGGCGTCAAGCCTATCCGCGGTCAATTAGGAAGGACAGCAATGCCTAAGCGGATAGTTACGGTCATGCCAGCAGCTCTATCGCTTGCGCTGTTGATGGGCACCCCCAACAGCGCCAATTCTCGCGATTACGAGTGGACAACTGTTCTTGACTATTCGAATCAACTGACTGAAGTTGACGCGAAATCCGTGCATAAATTGGTGAGCGAGAGCGACGTTGTCGCATTCACGTGGAAACAAACCGACTCCACTTCCACGCTGCAAATGGAAAGTACTGCGAACTGCAGAGACTTTGAGCTAACAAATGTTCGCGGTTCCTTAGAGAGCAAGATTGTCAACTTCAAGAAATCGTTTTCATACGCTAACGATGAAATATACCGAGAAAGCCAAACAAGATTCGGTAACTTTTGGGAGAACAATCCTGTAGGGCGAGTCATACGTTTTGCGTGCTCTTTAGAATACCCTGAGATAATTGAAGAGCTGTCAAGCCCAATGGTTGACTGCAAGAAGCCTTCAAGCATCATTGACCGAATGCACTGCGTTAAAGACAAAGAACTTTCCGGCAACATTGAGTTGCTAGCGGACTGGTCTATTGCTTTAGCTCAGGCATGCGGGGAAACAGACGAGCGCAGCCGAGAAGTTTTTATCGAGTACATAACGGGGGCCAGAGCTTGCCCTGACCTCGCTTGTGCAAAAAAGAAAGTCCGCGAAGGACTTGAATTGGTAGGCCGGGACCTGGAGAACGCCGCAAACAAACGGCTACCCGACGGCTCACTGCGTCATGGGATATGCGTTGCACCAAACTCTGTTGCAAGGGCCATTCAAGCCCGAAAAGACCAAGCGTTAAGCGATGCAGCCTTCATCGAATACAAAGTCTGCATAAAGTCAGCCATAAAGCGATTGGATGACAAAAAGTCCAGTGCAGAAATCATTGTCAAAGGCGCACATGGAACCTGTCTCAAGCACTTCCAGGCGATAATTGACAATAGGCCCACCTATAAAGGCTCTGGTGGTGACGTTTTATATCGAGCGCTTGAACCCCAGCTGATAAGCGAAGTCTTGCAAAATCGAGCCGGCTCTAGAAGCAGCAGGAAGTAACGCTTATGCGCCTAGACCTCATACAGGCTGCAACGAAGTTGCTCATCACTCTTGGTGTCGCCCTTCTCATCCCAGGTGCTAGCGGAGCCACCACAACCGATGAAAAGCAGTCCCTGGAACTACTTCAAGGAGCACGCACGGGGTGGTATGTATTTTCAGAGTTTGATGACGGGATTTGCACCTACGAAAAAAGTCTCAAACAAAAAGCACAGCCCCTCATAGATGAGATAGCTGAGCTAGGTTTGAAACCCATAGAGAGAGAGCAAATCAGCCGCGACAATCTTCCTGATGTCACCATACTTGTGGGCGTTGAAGCCAAAGCCACACGAGAATCCGTATCAAAGAATTCGTGCACCATCTACGTCAAGGTAGAGGTGTTCCACTCCATGACCGGAACGCTCAGGTATCAAGTTGAGCCGCAACCCCTAAGAGTTTTGGCTTATAGAACAATTTGGGTTGACGCAGCGGAGGCGGATGGTATCGAAAAATATCTTCATCAAACAGCACTTCATGCGTTAGCCAAATTTGGGTTCACCTATTTGCAGGCTAATCCTAATAAATGAGCGCGTGAATAATATTTCCCAACTTTCGAACGCGAATCCCTAATAATATATAAGCCTTTAAAACCGGCTATGCTAGGGTTTACAAAAACAGGGAACAGTAATTCGGTTATCGGCCTAGCAGCTTCTTCGCTTCCAGTAAGACCAACCCTCGCCAGCCAGGCAAGTCTGGGTCCAAGCCATATTTCTGGCGCACTATCGCCTTCGCATGAGGCTCAACCTTGGCAAGCTCTTCAGCCGTCGGAGGTCGACGACGCTCTGCCTCTGTGCGCAACTTCTCCGCTCTTTCTCTGGCCGCCTGTTCGACCTTAGCGTGCTGCTCCTGTCTTCGCCGTGCCTGCTCCAGCAAAGCCTGATGCTCGGCTTCGAACTGGGCGATGAGCTGCTCCGTGTTCTCTGTGACTTACCAGAAGGCCATCTCTTCGGCCTTGAACCAAGGCGGGGCGAACCGCGCCCATCAGCAGGTCCGTAAGCTCCTTGGTGCTCGTGATTTCGATGCCGAAGTGAACGCTGACCATCAACGTCAGCTGGCGGGTTTCCAGGCCGGCAGCACCTGCATCTCGGACTTTTGAATAGAGAAACCTCGTCAATGCACCGTACTCGCCCCAGCGCCCGGTCCAGACCTTGAGCGCCCCACCCGCAGTGGGGGAGACTTCCGGCGCAACAAGCTCTAGAGTCACGTCTAGCGCGGCGACCTTGCTCGCCAGCTCCTGAGCACGCTGCTGCAGCCGGCCGATTTGCTTGGTCAATTTCTCTTGCTCGCCAACGAGAGCGGCACGCTCTGTCAGGAGCCACTTGATAGTGGAAGGGGTTCGCTTTGCGGTTCTGGGCTCGAGAGAAGAAGTCACGTCGGCATGTCATGAGTGGACAATACCGACCTACAGCACTTACCTGTGCCTAAGAATTAAGCAAAAAACAGCCTACCAAGGGATGTTGGGCCATCAGATGCATAACACCCCACACCATGCAAAAGCCCCGCTCTGGGCGGGGCTCTCGGGGTCGCAACCGTTCGGGCAATCCTTGCGGATCGCCCAACAGATTGTTTATTGACCATACATGCGCTTGGCATCGTCCACGCACTTGGACTTGACGTCGCCCTGCATGGTGTCGCAGCGCTCCTTGGCGGCCTTGTAGTTGGCTTCGTTCTTCTCGGCGGAGGCATCCTTGCGTGCCTCGGCAACTGCGGCGCCCTTGGCGGCGGGCGTGTCGGCAGGCTTGGCTTGTGCCTGGGCTACCTTGGCATTTTCCTTGGCAGTCACGTGGGCCGCCTTGGCATCTTTCACGCAAACGTCCTTGGCGTTGCCGCTGAGGTCGTCGCATTTTTCCTTGGCGATGGCGTAGTCGGCATCGGCGCGGGCCACGCGGGCCTCGTAAGCAGCTTTGGTGCTGGGTTTGTATTGCGCTTCCAGCTCAGCCTTGGCGACATCTTCATGGCCTTTGGCTTCCTTCAAGCAAATGTCCTTGGCGTTGTCAGTCAAGGCATTGCACTTTTCCTTGTTGACTTTGTAGTCGGCTGCAATGGTGTTTTTTGCTGCCTTGTATTCTGGCTGCGTCAGTGCAAAAGCGCTGGTGGCCAACAGGCCGGCGGTGATGGATGCAATCAGTGTGCGTGCAATTTTCATGGGTAAATCCTTGGTCAAAATTGGGGGTAAGCCGGCGCCACAGCGCCAGCCTGCGGACAAATGCCTTCGTTGCGCAAACGCGCAGGACATCAGTCTTTGAAGCGGAACTCTGGATGACGGTCTTGCCATTCCTTGAGCTGCGTTTCGGCCGCATCGCGAGCGATGCCATGACGCTCCTGGAGCTTGCCTAGGAACTGATCGCGCCGACCGGCGATCACGTCAAAATCGTCATCGGTGAGCTTGCCCCACTGCTCGACCATCTTGCCTTTGAACTGCTTCCAGTTGCCTTGAAGGGTGTCTTCGTTCATGGTGTGCTTCCTCGAGAATTTCGCCTCTGCCGTCCACCCGGAATGCGTGGAACAAATGCGAGATGCGATGGAGCTCACTGTAAAAACGACGGCCGCCGCGCGGCGTAGGCCATGCTGCGAAACACGCGTCAGTGCAGGACTACGGCACTGAAAGAAAAAAGCCAGACATTGCTCGCGGGAGCGACGGCCGGAACGCGCAACCCGCACCCGCCACGGAGAAACGCCCAAGCGCGCGATGCAGGCAGTTGCCTATAGGCGGTGAACTCAACTGCAATGGTCGCCCTTTGCTGCGCCTGGTGATGAAGGTGCACGCCCCTTCAGGCGCCGCTCATCGTCCCAGCTTCTCCACCCACTCCGCCAGCTCTTGCGCCACCTGGTGGGTGGCTTCGGCCAGTGCCCGTGTGCCACCGGCGGCATCGGCAGTGCTCGCAGGGCGCTGGATGATGAATACGCGCTGGCCCAGCAACGTTTCACCGGTCTGTGTGGGCTCGACCAGCGTGGCACGCAGGCGCACCAGGCCGGCGCTTTCAGTGGCACTGGTGAAGACATGGCTGAACTCCTCCAGGTCCACGCGCAACACGGTGGGCAGCTTGCCGCCGGCGCGGGCCTGGGCGGCACCGCTTTCGAGCGTGAGCACGGCACGGCGCTGGCCCAGCTGGTCGAGCAGGCGCTGCTGCACCAGTTGCGCAGGCGGCTGACTCCAGCGCGCCTGGGTGTAGGGGCGCAGTTGCCGGGCATCGGTGTAAGCCAGGCGGTAGAGCACGGCGGTGCTGCCTTCGGCGAGGCCGGGGGCCTCTACGTCGGCCAGGGCCAGCGCAGGCAGCGGTGCACGGCGGTCGGTGGGCACTGGCGCCATGGCACCCGGGCCGAAGTCGTAGTGCACGGGGCGCGATGGCGGGGAGGGCAAGATCGAGCATCCTGCCAAAAAAAATGCAACAAATACGACCGCAACCATTGATGGATAAGCGCAAGCAGCTATTGTTTTGATAGTTTTCATGGCGTATTCGATCAGGGTTGAACCTTGGGGGCCTCAAAACCGGGCTCTCCCGGGCCGGCGCCGGCACGGCCTGCACCATAGATGAAGAGCTGCGGGTTTTCGTTGATGCCCCCGGCCGTGCGCCCAAACTGGCGCGCAGCACGCGAGGTGTCGTCTGCGGCGCGGTTCAGGCGCGGCAGGGTAACGCTGCCAAACTGGTCTGCGGCGCGCGCCAGTGACTGGGTGCCCTGGGTGATCTGGTCGAGGGCACCGCCTTCAGCGCCCAGGCGCTTGTTGGTCTGACCGATGTCGATGGCCAGCGTGGACACCTGCGACCCCGCCTGTTCTAGCGCCCTGAGGGTCCGGCGCGCGTCGCCTACCAGGGGCGGCAGGGCCGCCAGGGTGGGGTCCAGGCGCTCTTTCACGGTGGTGTCCAGCCGCTGGGTGAGTGCTGCCACGCTGCTGGCCGCCTGCCCCAGGCTGTCGAGTGCCGTGCTGAACCGTTTCTGGTTGTCATCGCCCAGCAGCGTGTTGATGCGGTGCGTGGCTTCTTCCACCTGGCCCAGGATGGCGGGGCCTTGGTCCGCCAGGCGCGACAGCGGCGAGCTGCGCAGCGGCAGCCGCGGCAGGCCACTGGGGCCGGGGGGCACGGCTGGCTGCGCCACCCCCTCATCGTCCAGCTGCACATGGGCCAGCCCGGTGACTCCCTGGTAGCCCAGCACGGCGAAGGTGCCAGGGGTAATGGGGGCCTGGTCGTTGACGGCGATGCGGATCAGCACGTTGCCCGGAATCTGGGGGTCAAAACCAATGCGCGTGACCTTGCCAACGGCTACGCCCTTGTAGCGCACGGCGGCCTGTGGCTGCAGTCCGGTAACGCCGTCCTTGCTGGTCAGCTCGTAGTGCTGGTAACTGGTGTTGTCGCGGGTGAGCCAGATCGCCAGACCCGCCAGCATGGCGGCCACCGCCAGCACGAAGATGCCGGCTGCAAGGGCGTGGGATTTGTTTTCCATCAGGATTCCTTGGCGGTAACCGCGTTATGCACTGGCGCCATGGCGCGCTGGCCGCGTTCACCCAGAAAAAAGTGTTCTATGAACGGATGAGGGTAGCGCGTCACTTCATGGGGCGTGCCGGTGACGATCACTTTCTTGTCTGCCAGCACAGCCACCCGGGTGCTCAGCGCAAACAGGGTATCGAGGTCGTGCGTGACCATCACGACGGTCAGGCCCAGCGCTGCATGCAACTCGCGCAGCAGGGCCACAAAATCGTCTGCACTGCTGGGGTCAAGCCCCGCCGTGGGCTCATCGAGCAGCAGCAACGTGGGGTCCATGATGAGCGCCCGCGCCAGCGCCACGCGCTTGACCATGCCGCCCGACAGGTCGGCGGGCATGCGGGTGGCGTGCTCGGGCTTGAGGCCCACCATCTGCAGTTTGACCAGCGCCGCATCACGCACCACATCGGCCGGCAACGTGCCTTGCTCACGCAGGGCAAACGCCACGTTGTCGAGCACGTTGAAGGCCGAAAACAGGGCGCCGTGCTGGAACAGCATGCCCACACGGCTGGCAGCGCCTTCGCGCCCCATTTCCGAGGCCGGCTGGCCCAGCACCGTGACGCTACCGCGCGTCGGCCAGGCCAGGCCCAACATCTGGCGCAGCAGCACGGTCTTGCCGGTGCCCGAGCCCCCCACCAGCGCCAATATCTCGCCGCGTTGCACCGACAGCTGCAGGTCCTGGTGCACCGAAAAGGCCTCGTTGCCCTTGCCGAACGTGGTCCACAGCCCTTGCACGTCCACAACGGGCGGCTCGCCAGGCGCGACGGCGATGTGCCCGGGTTTGGCGGTGCGCTCCGTCATGGGCACCCTCTCTTTGAATTTGAAACTGGCGCGCGCGAAGCCAGCGGCCGCCGCTCAAGGGCCGCCCCGCCGAGCTGGCCGCGTTCCCCTTCCCGCAAAACAACGTTTTGCGAGAGAAGGGGGAAGGTGCGAAGCACCTCAGGGGGATGCTTCCTCATATTCCGATGTTCTTGAATGCCACGGCAAACAGCGCATCCACGATGATCACCATGGTGATGGACGTCACGACCGAGGCCGTCGTGCCCTCGCCCAGGCTCTGCGTATTGGGTTTGACGCGCAGCCCCCAGTGGCAGCCAATCAGGGCAATCAGGGCGCCAAACACCACCGATTTGGACATCGCCAGCCCGAGGTTGCCAATCTTCACCGCCGAGGGCAGCGCCTCGACAAAGTACGCCGGCGAAATGTCCATGGCCACATCGGCCGCCAGCATGCCGCCAGCCAGTGCCGCCAGCGTGGTCCACACGCTGATGAGGGGCATGGCCAGCGCCAGCGCCAGCGTGCGCGGCAGCACCAGGCGAAAGCCATGGGGAATGCCCATCACGCGCATGGCATCGAGCTCTTCGGTGACCCGCATCACACCGATCTGGGCCGTGATGGACGAGCCCGACCGCCCCGCCACCAGAATGGCCGCCAGCATGGGGCCCAGCTCGCGAATCAACGAAATGCCCAGAATATTGACGATGAATGACTCGGCCCCGAACTGGCGCAGCTGCAGACTCATCAGGTAGGCCAGCACCACGCCAATGAGAAACCCCACCAGCGCCGTGATGGGCAGCGCCGTGGCACCCATGCGGTACACATGGCCCGACACATCACGCCAGGGCCCGCGCCCCGGCGCACGCGCCAGCCGCACGAGGTCAAGCATCAGCTGCCCCACCAGCTGCACCATGTGCCTGGCGTGGTCCGCACCATGCAGCACCAGCACACCCAGGTGGTCCATCTGCTCGGACAGGCGCCAGGGTTCTGCGGGCGGCGGCACTACGGTGAGGCTTGCCACACGCTCCAGCATGGCGCGCTGGGGGTCGGTCAGCTGCAAATGCTGCGGCCACTTCTGGCCCCAATGCTTCCAGAGCAACTGCGCGCCCACATGGTCCAGCCACTGCAGGCTGCGCAGGTCCCATCCTCCCGGAGGCACCGGTTGCTTGCGCAACTGTGCCGCCAGCGCGTGCCAGTGCTCACGGTGGCCCAGCTCGGCCGCACCCCAGCGGCCCAGCAATTGCGCCTGGGGCCCTTCGGGTGATTCGGCAAAGACGATGCGAGGCGAAAGATCGCTCATGGATGGGGCGGCGCAAGCCACCATGGTTGGAAAAAAGCAAAAGCAGCGCAAACGGCCTGGGCCCGGACCATGCGCCAAGCACAAGCACAGCCGCGAGCACTGTGCGTGCAATTATTATCAAAATAGCCTCCGGCGCAATACCATAAAGCACTATTAGCTACAAATTGCGTAGCAACTGGCGTTTGCCCCCTCGACAGACGGATTGCCCGCCGCACAATGGTGCGCAGACCCTTTTCTTGTTTCGCGCAGCGCCGCAGTCCGCTTTCATCCCATGAGTGACACCACGTTTGACTACATCATCATCGGCGGCGGCACGGCCGGCGCCCTGCTTTGCAACCGCCTGAGTGCCGACGGCCGCAGCCGGGTGCTTCTGATTGAAGCCGGCCGCAAAGACGATTACCACTGGATTCATATCCCCGTGGGCTACCTCTACTGCATCGGCAACCCCCGCACCGACTGGCTTTACAACACCGAACCCGACGCCGGGCTGAACGGCCGCACGCTGCGCTACCCGCGTGGCAAAACGCTGGGCGGCTGCAGCAGCATCAACGGCATGATCTACATGCGCGGCCAGGCGCGCGACTACGACCAGTGGGCCGAACTGACGGGTGACGACAGCTGGCGCTGGGACAACGCCCTGCCCTATTTCCGCCGCCACGAGGACCACTGGCGCCTCGACCAGCCCAGCGGTGTGAATGAAAATTTCAAACGCCTGCACGGCAGCAAGAGCACTGGCGGCACGGGCGAATGGCGCGTGGAAAAGCAGCGCCTGCGCTGGGATGTACTGGATGCTTTTGCCCAGGCCGCGCAGCAGGCGGGCATTCCGGCCACCGATGATTTCAACGGCGGCAGCAACGAAGGCGTGGGTTACTTCGAGGTCAACCAGAAAAATGGCTGGCGCTGGAACACCGCCAAGGCCTTTTTGCGCCCCACCTGCTACGGACGCCCCAACTTCGAGATGTGGACCGCCGCCCAGGCGGCCAAACTCCTGATCGAGACGCAGCCGGACGGTAGCCGCCGCTGCACCGGCGTGCAGGTGTGGGACGGCCATGAGATGGTCACAGCCCGCGCCACGCACGAGGTCGTCCTGAGCGCCGGCGCGGTCAATTCGCCCCAATTGCTGCAGCTGTCGGGCATCGGCCCCGCAGCGCTACTGCGCCAGCATGGCATTGACGTGGTGCACGACCTGCCCGGCGTGGGCGCAAACCTGCAAGACCACCTGCAGATCCGCACCGTGTTCAAGGTGCAGGGCGTGGAGACACTCAACACCATGGCCAACTCGCTGTGGGGCAAGGCCAAGATCGGACTGGAATACGCCCTCAAGCGCAGCGGACCCATGAGTATGGCGCCCTCGCAGCTGGGCGCCTTCACGCGCAGCAGCCCCGACCAGCCCTGGCCCAACATCGAATACCACGTGCAACCGCTGTCGCTCGATGCCTTTGGTGAGCCGCTGCACAGCTTTCCGGCCTTCACGGCCAGCGTGTGCAACCTCAACCCCACCAGCCGGGGCAGCGTGCAGATCAAGACGGGCCGCTTTCAGGACGCGCCCGCCATCGCCCCCCGCTACCTCAGCACCCCCGAGGATCGCAAGGTGGCGGCCGACAGCCTGCGCGTCACGCGCCGCATCGTTGCGCAATCGGCGCTGAGCCGGTACCAGCCCCAGGAATGGAAACCCGGCACGCAATATGAAACCGATGAAGACCTGGCCCGGCTGGCCGGCGACATTGCCACCACCATCTTCCACCCCGTGGGCACAACCAAGATGGGGCGCGATGGCGACCCGATGGCGGTGCTCACCCCACAGTTGCGGGTGCGCGGCATTGACGGCCTGCGCGTGGTGGATGCCGGGGCCATGCCCACCATCACCAGCGGCAACACCAATTCGCCCACGCTGATGCTGGCCGAAAAGGCCGCCGAATGGATCCTGGAGGCGCGCAAGGCGGCATCCGGGCACTGACACAGCCGCCCGGTCGTACCGCCCATGCAGTGACGCCCCCTGAAGAAAGGCCGCAGACTCGGACAGCTTCAGCGAATACCACCCACATAGCGCGGCACCTCGGGCGACGGCGCGATGCGCTGTCGCACTGCCTGCGCAGCTACGTCCAGCAACGGGCGGCGCTCCGCGTCGGGGGCTGGAGCATGGATAGCGTGGTCCAGACGTGCAGCCCACTCGGCCAATTCGGGCACGTTGTCTTCCTGGGCGTGCTGGCGTGCAAAACGCACGATCTCCAGCGCATATTCGGCGTTGACCGCCATCCATTCGGTGTCTGTCACGCGCCCCGTCTTGCGGCGCAACAAAACATGCAGATGGGCAGCAATGGCGAGCTTGTCGGCTTCAGGCATGGCAAAACCCTTCATCCGCCCAGGCGTTCGCGGTGCTGGGCGATGTCGAGCCCGGTCTGCTCGCTCTGCACATCCACACGCAGGCCCATCGCAAAATTGGTGATCCATAGCAGCGCAGCCGTCGCGACCAGGCTGTAGGCCATCACCGCGCCCACACCAATGGCCTGGGTGAACAGGCTGCCCTGCACGCCACCCACAGTTTCGTTGGCCAGCACGCCCGTTAGCAGCGAGCCCACGATGCCGCCAATGCCATGCACACCAAAAACATCCAGCGAGTCATCGGCGCGCAGCAGGCGCTTGAGTCCCGTGGCGCCCCAGTAACACGCAAGGCCCGCAACCAGGCCAATCACCACCGCCGAGCGCAGTGTCACAAAGCCCGCAGCGGGCGTGATGGCCACCAGCCCCGCCACCAGGCCAGAGCAAAGGCCCAGCAGAGATGGCCGCCCTCGTACCACCCATTCGCCCAACATCCACGACAAGGCACCCGCCGCTGCCGCCAGGTGCGTCACCGCCATCGCCAGGCCCGCGCGCCCATCGGCGGCCACGGCAGAGCCCGCGTTGAAGCCAAACCAGCCCACCCACAACATGCCCGCGCCCGCCATGGTGAGCCCTAGGTTGTAAGGCTCGAAAGGCTCTCGGCCATAGCCCGTGCGGCGGCCGAGGAACCAGGCGCAGACCAGCCCTGCAATGCCCGCGTTCACATGCACCACCGAGCCGCCAGCAAAATCCAGCGCACCCATCTGGGCCAGCCAGCCGCCGGGCTCCCACACCCAATGCGCCACGGGGGCATAGACCAGCAAGCTCCAAAGACCGACAAAGATCAACATGGCAGAAAACCGCATGCGCTCGACCAACGCGCCCACCAGCAACGCTGCGGTAATGATGGCAAACGTGAGCTGAAACATGGCGTACACCGACTCAGGGATATGCGGAGCTACATGACTCACAGCCAGCCGTCCTTGTGCCAGCTGGAAATCGAGTCCCGTGAATCCCATGCGGTCAAAACCGCCGAGCCAGGCGCTGCCCGGCGTAAATGCCAGCGAATACCCCGCCGCAAACCACAACAGGCTGACCAGTGCCGCAATGGCAACCACGCTGGCCATGGTGTTGAGCACGTTCTTGCGGCGCACCATGCCGGCATAAAAAAGTGCAATGCCCGGAAGCGTCATGAGCAGCACCAAGACGGTGGAAGTCATCATCCAGCCAGTGTGTGCCGCACTCACGGTGTTGTGGTCGACCAGCGTGGGGCGCGTTGGTGGCTTCGCAACATCAGCCACGCCCACCTGTGCTGCCTGTGTCGCGTTAGGTGGCGCGGTCAATGGCCCCGTTTGCGCCATTGCACTGATGCACAACCCCAGACCCAGCGCCGATATCACCATCAACCGCTGCATGAATGCCCGCATAGAGACTCCCTTTCGCAAATTGTTACGAACGCATTGCACGAGCCATGCCAGCCGGCGGCCTCTTTTCAAGGCAAAAGCGCTTCTGAATCGCTGCATAGGGGTGCGGGAAACTCCCAATGCACCATCGAAGTGCAGCCATTACAGTTGCCCCACTCGAAAGCGCGCTCCGGTGTGCCAAGCGAGGGGCCCGAGGAGACATCTTTTCTACCAATAACCAAATTTAAAGCACCCAACGAGGTGCATCCTTTTATAAGCGCTGGCGATCCCAGCGCTTTTTTCTTGCCCATTTTCTGTGCGCAGCACCGGAACCACGGGGCAAGCAATCACGAAATTGATAGCACTCACGGTGCGAAAATCCTGGGATGGAATGGATTTTTATTACCCTGGCCTCACTGCTCGCAGGTTTTGTGGACGCGATCGTGGGCGGTGGGGGACTGGTTATGGTTCCAGCGCTGTTTGCGGCTTTTCCGGGCGCGCCACCGGCCACGCTGCTGGGCACCAACAAGGCCGCAGCGGTATGGGGAACGGCCATGGCCACCTGGCAATACGGTCGGCGTGTGCAGATACGCTGGTCTGCCATGCTGCCTGCTGCAGCGGCCGGATTCATGGGTGCATTCGCCGGCGCGTGGGCTGTCACGGTGGTGTCGGCAGATTTTCTGCGCAAGCTGCTGCCACTCGTCTTGCTGGGCGTGCTGGTCTACACACTCGCAAAAAAAGAGTTGGGACGACACCACAAGCCCCGCCATGAGGGGCGGGCCGAGGTGCTGATCGCCAGCCTGATCGGTGCGCTCATCGGTTTTTATGACGGTTTCTTCGGCCCCGGTACCGGCAGCTTCTTTGTTTTTCTGTTCGTGCGCCTGCTGGGCTATGACTTTCTCAACGCATCAGCGTCGGCCAAGCTGCTCAATTGCGCCACCAACATCGCGGCCATTGCGCTCTTTGCCGCCAAAGGCCATGTGTGGTGGCACTTCGCCGTGACGCTGGCGGTGGCGAACATCGTGGGAAGCCTGCTGGGCACGCACATGGCGCTCAAACACGGCACCGGCTTTGTGCGCGGCATTTTCATCGTGGTCGTAAGCACTTTGATTCTCAAGACGGGCTACGACGCCTTCCTGCGCTAAAGCCCCACAGGGCGCCCACCGCAATCGCCGCGCGGGCGGCCGAAAGGTCCTGCGACACTCTGCCGCGCGGCCGCGAATCAGGGTTGTCCGCCATAGGCCCCGCGGCCCGGGCGCCATTTATAATTGCGGCAGATTTGTGACGCCCACCATCTTTGGGTACTATCATTTCCTTGGCTCCGGTTGCGTGACCCGCAAGCCGGATTTTTTGTATCTGCACCACCCCACGACAGGATTCCCCCATGAAATTCTTCAAGGTCATCGCCTCCACCCTGGCACTGTGTGCTGCCTTTTCCATACAGGCCCGCTCCCTCGATGACATCAAGAAGAGTGGCAAGATCATTGTGGCCACCGAAGGACAGTTTGCGCCCTTCAACTACTTCAAGGGCACCACCCTGACGGGTTTCGAGGTGGAAGTGGCAGAACTCGCCGCCAAAAAGATGGGCCTGAAAATTGAATGGAAAACCATCGGTTTTGACGCCCTGCTGACCGGCCTGAAGCAGGACCGCTGGGATCTGGTGATTGCATCGCACGGCGTGACCGAAGAACGCGCCAAGGCCGTCACGTTCACCGCTCCGCACTACTGCTCTGGCGGCATGGTGATCGCCATGGACCCTGCCATCCGCAGTGCCAAGGACCTGGCCGGCAAGACCGTTGCAGTGCAGACCGGCACCAGCTATCTGGAAAACGTCCAAAAGGTCACAACGATCAAGGAAATGAAGAATTTCCCCACCGATGTGGACGCGCGCAGCGCGCTCACCTCGCGCCGGGTGGACGCTTGGGTGACCGACCGTTTCGTGGCCAAGGAAGTGGTGGCCAAGAACCCCACGGCCGGCCTCAAGCTGGGTGAAATGGTGTTCATCGAGCGCATTGCCTCGGCAGTCGCCAAGGGCAACCAGACCCTGGCAGACGCATGGAACAAGGCTCTGGCCGAAACCATGGCCGATGGCAGCTACGCCGCCGTGTCCAAGAAGTACTTCAACGAAGACGTACGCTGTAACTGAGAACGGGGGCTCCGGCCCTCTCTGATCCATGCTCATTGCCCTTTGGCCGCGCCACTGGAGCCGCCAGCAGCGCAGCAACGCTACGCTGGTTGCGGCTCTGGTCCTCATGGTGGTCATGCTGGCCCTTCTCGGCCAGATACTCTCCCTGTTCCCCGAACCCATTGGCTCCAACGCACAGGCGTTTTCCGATGGCGCACGCACCACGCTGTGGCTCACGCTGATCAGCGGCACGGTGGGCCTGATCCTGGGCACCGCTGCGGCGCTGGCGCGCACCGCCCGCTGGATCGGCTTGCGCTGGCTGTCGGGTTTTTATATCTGGGCGATCCGCGGAACACCGCTGCTGGTCCAGATCCTGTTTGTTTACTTCGCGCTTCCGGTGCTCGTGCCGGGCCTGAATCTGCCTGACTTTGCCGCCGCCGTGGTGGCGCTGGGCCTGAACGTGGGCGCCTACAACGCCGAGGCTATCCGCGCGGGCCTGCTGGCGGTGCCCCGGGGCCAGACCGAAGCCGCGCGTGCGCTGGGCCTTGGCCGGGGCCATGTGTTTTTCGATGTGGTGTTCCCGCAGGCTTTCAAGATATCGCTGCCGCCCCTGGTCAGCAATTTCGTGGCGCTGCTCAAGGATTCTTCACTGGCCTATGCCATTGGCGTGGTGGAACTCACCAATGTGGGCAACCGCATCCAGTCGGCAACGTTTCAACCCATTGCCACCTTGACCACGGTAGCCCTGACTTACCTGCTGCTGACCACGCTGGTGACCCAGCTATCCAACGCCATCGAACACCGGTTTGATGTGGAAGGACGCATCCAATGACCGCCACGACGCCGTACATCGTGGCAGAGAATGTCTGCAAGACTTTTGGCACGAACCAGGTGCTGAAAGAGGTGTCCACGCATTTCAACACTGGTGAGGTCACGGTCATCATTGGTGCATCTGGCTCGGGCAAAAGCACCCTGCTGCGTGCCATCAACCGGCTGGAACCGCATGACAGCGGCACCATCCGCATCGGTGGCGTGCCCGTCACGGACGATCCCCGCACCCTGCAGCAGCAGCGCTGCGAAGTGGGCATGGTGTTCCAGCAGTTCAACCTGTTTGGCCACATGAGCGCACTCGACAATGTGGCGCTGGCCCCAAGGCGCCTGCGCCATCTCTCGAGAGCCCAGGCCAACGAGCAGGCAATGACGCTGCTGCGCCGTGTTGGCATGCAGGACCATGCACACAAGTACCCTTGGCAACTGTCCGGTGGGCAGCAGCAGCGCGTGGCCATTGCCCGCGCCCTGGCCATGGCGCCCAAGGTGATGCTGTTTGATGAGCCCACCTCGGCCCTGGACCCCGAGATGGTGCAGGAGGTGCTGGATGTGATGCGCGAATTGGCGCGTGGCGGCATGACCATGATAGTGGTGACCCATGAGATGGGTTTTGCGCGCGAGGTGGCAGACCGGGTGCTGTTTTTCGACAAGGGCCGCATTGCCCACGACGCGCCCCCCGCGGAGTTCTTCAACAACCCGGGCAATGACCGTATCCGCGCCTTCATTGGCCGGATGGGTGCTTGAGCCTCCCACGCCCAGCCAGAACTGCCCGCAAAACGCCCCGCCGCGCGGGCCTCGTTTCTTTGCCGCTCCTGGATCCTCAGCGCATTGGCCTGGTGTCCCGAATTGAACGTTCGCTTCATAAAGATGCCGGGAATCGTCGCCATGCTGCGTTGCACATCCTCGCGGTAGCTGCGGGTATCGCTGCGGTTTGCACCTTGCCTGACGACGATTTCGACATCTTTGCTTCTTCAACGTACTTCCAACCCAGGACACTCACCG
This sequence comes from Acidovorax sp. 35-64-16, assembly GCF_002281195.1. Classification (NCBI taxonomy): domain Bacteria; kingdom Pseudomonadati; phylum Pseudomonadota; class Betaproteobacteria; order Burkholderiales; family Comamonadaceae; genus Acidovorax; species Acidovorax sp. 35-64-16. Next base: position 37,146 of record NZ_NCFM01000001.1, read on the forward strand.
GTGCGCGTGCCGGGCGCCATCCCATTTTTTATGCGTTCTGAACGTTTTGGCCTTTGGGCCCTGTTGGTCGTCACCGCAGTGTGGGGAACCACCTTCCCTGCCATGAAGTTGCTGTCGGCGCACCTCGATGCCCTGCAGATCATCTGGCTGCGCTTTGCCCTGGCACTTCTGGTGCTGGCCCCGCTGTGGGTGGGCATGCGGCCCAAGGAACGCCTGTGGGGTTGCGCACTGGGGCTGCTGCTGTTTGTGGCGTTCTGGCTCCAGATTGAAGGCCTTGCGCGCACCAGCAGCAACCGCAACGCGTTTGTCACCGGGCTCAATGTGCTCGTGGTGCCGTTGATCGCCATGGCAGTCCTCGGGCGGCGCTATGGATGGCGCCTGTGGGCGGCCTGCGCCATGGCGTTCGCAGGCATGGCCTTGATGTTCCACGAGAACGATCCCTGGAATCTGGGCGATTCGCTCACGCTGGCCAGCACGGTGTTCTATGCCATCTATATCCTGGTACTGGAAGAATGCTCACGCCGCACATCCGCACACCCCCTGCGTGCCACGCGCATGGCAGCGGCTCAGGCAACCGTGATGTGCGTGGCCGCCACCGTACTGCTGCTGACACGCGATGGCAGCATGAACTGGGTGCAAACGCTGGGTAGCCTGCAGACGCCAAGCTGGCTGGCGCTGGTGTACCTGGGCTTTGTGGCCAGCGTGGTGGTAGTGACGTTGCAGGCCTGGGGCCAGCAGCGCGTGGATGCCATGCGCAGTGCCATCGTGTTCGGGCTGGAACCGGTTTTCGCCGCCCTGACCGCCTGGGTGCTGCTGGGCGAAAGCCTGGGATGGTCTGGACTGAGTGGTGCGGCCATGATTGTGGCGGCTCTGGTTTTCAGTCAGCTCCGGCCGCCCACGCAGACCGCGGCGACCCCGGCCTAGTGAAGCCTGCGCAGCAACAGAATATTGAGAGAAATCCGACTGTAAGGCTTATGGAATAAGCGCAAACAGCTATCATTATTGACAATTCTATGGCGCCAACAGCGGAACATCAGCGGCAGCACGCGGCTTGCCGATAGGGGCGGAAGCCTGCCCCTTCTGCACGGCAGCAATGTCGGCCTCGCTGGGATACTCCCCCATCAACCAGTAGTCAAACACCCTGCGCGCGATGGGAGCTGCGTGCGCGGCGCCAAAGCCGGCGTTCTCGACGATCAGTGCCAGCGCAATCGTCGGGGCTTCGGCAGGAGCGAACGCCGTGAAGAGCGAATGGTCGCGCTGGTGCTCCTCCAGCGCCTTGGCGTTGTAGCGCACGTTTTGCCCCAGGCTCACCGCCTGTGCCGTACCGGTCTTGCCCCCCGATGTGTAGGGCGCCCCGGCAAACACGCGGGTGCCCGTACCCCCCTTGTTCACTGCCACCATCGCATTGCGCACGATTTCCACGTTTCTTGGTAGATAGCCCAGGTTTTCGCCCGGTGGCTGGGGTATCTCGGTGATCGCCCCGGTGACCGAATTCTTCACGGCCTTGGCCATGTGCGGGCGATAGCGGGTTCCACCGTTGACCATGGTGGCCTGCGCCGAAGCCAGCTGCAGCATGGTGAAGTTGTTGTAGCCCTGCCCGATGCCCAGCGACACGGTCTCGCCCGGGAACCAGCGCTTCATATCGGCGCGCTTGTAGGCATTGCGCTTCCATTCGGTGCTGGGCAGCGTACCGCGCACCTCGCCATTGAGGTCCACACCGGTCGCCTGGCCAAAGCTCAGCGGCTTCATGAAATCGTGAATGGTATCGACGCCCATCTCTACTGCCAGCGAGTAGAAATAGGTATTGCTCGAAAACTGAATGGCCCGGTGCATGTCCACGCCCCCCAGACCCCCTTCGTGGCTGCGAAAGGTGTGGCCGCCAAACGTGTATGAGCCCGGATCGTTCACCACCAGACTGGCCGATCGTTTGCCCAGTTGCAGCGCGGCAAGCGCCATGAAGGGTTTGTAGGTTGAACCCGGCGGGTAGGTGCCCCGCAAGGCGCGGTTCAGCAGGGGCTTGTCGATGGATTCATTGAGCGCGGCCCAGTTTTCTACGTCGATGCCCTCGACAAACAGGTTGGGATCGAACTTGGGCATGCTCACCAGTGCCAGGATCTCGCCGTTGCGGGGGTCGATGGCGACCAGCGCGCCACGGCGGGTGCCATACAGATCCTCGACAAGTTTCTGCAGCTTGATGTCAATCGACAGCATCACGCTGTCGCCCGGCGTGGCCGCACGGCTCGACAGCTTGCGCACGGCCCGGCCTCCCGCAGATGTCTCCATCTGCTCCACGCCCGTAGTGCCATGCAATGCCGCTTCGTAGCTTTGCTCAATGCCCAGCTTGCCGATGTGCTCGGTGCCACGGTAGTTGGCCTCGTCTTCTGAGTCCTGTATCCGGCTTTTCTCCGCCTGGTTGATGCGACCGATGTAGCCAATCGCATGGCTTGCCACGTCGCCCAGCGGATAGTTGCGAAAGAGCCGCGCCTTGATGTCCACCCCAGGAAACCGGTAGCGCTGCGCCGTGAAGCGGGCCACCTCTTCGTCCGTCAGTCGGGTGCGAATGGGCAGCGACTCGAAATTGCGCGACTCCTCCATCAATCGCTTGAAGCGTCTGCGATCCCGGGTCTGGATCTCCACGACCTTCGACAGCGCATTGATGGTGTCGTCCAGCACACCCGCCCGCGCAGGTGTGATTTCGAGGGTGTACGCCGAATAGTTGGTGGCCAGCACCACACCATTGCGGTCCAGAATCAGGCCCCGGTTGGGAACGATGGGAACGATCGCGGTGCGGTTGCTCTCGGCCTGCGCGGCAAGGTCTTCGTGCCTCACCACCTGCAAGAAAAGCAGACGTGCCACGATCAGGCAGAACGCCAGAAAAACCACCGCGCCAATCACCAGCACCCGCGTACGAAACCGCGCGGCATCCGCATCGACGTTGCGCAATTCCGTCATGCCATCCGCCCATTGCGTGCCGACGAACCGAACGCGCACCCCGCGGCACGCAATGCTTCACCGTTTGACAGGACGCAGGTCGTCTTGCTCAAGGAGGGCCTCACAGGGGTCGATTCTGGTCACGATCCGGCGGGCGGCGCTGCGGCGCCAACAGCACCCAGCTGGCCAGAGGCCAGAGCAAGGCCTCCAGCACGGGCGCGATCAGCCCCCAGAATCCCGGGAAAACCCCGCCACCGACCATGCGCAGCAAAAGCTCCACCACGTGGGCCATCAAAAACAGGGGAAACACCTGCAATGCCTGGGACGGAACGCTGAACCACAGCAGACGGCGGTGCATGGCCATCGCGCCAAACGACAGCACCGTGTAGGCCAGGGCATGCTGGCCCAGCCAGGACGACTGGTGCACATCCATGCAAAGACCCAGCACGAATGCAATGCCCATGCCGATGCGCTGGGGCTGGTGCACGACCCAGAAAGCCAGCAGCAGCATCAGGATGTCGGGTGTCCAGACCACACGCCCAAGCGGCAAAAAATTGATCGCCAAACCCACCAGCAGGCTGACGACAATAAAAACGGGATTGACTGGCAGCAGCAAAGGCTGCCCGCGCGGCATGATCATGGCGCGAGTTCCTTGGACCTGCCGGGCCTGCAATACATCACTTGGAATTTACCTTCTTGCCAGGGGGCGGCGACACGGGCTCGGGCAGCTTCGACAAAGGCTCTGCCATTGGTTTGAGCAACATCACATGGCGAGCCCCCTGCACCTCGGCAATGGGCACGCAATAGATACGGGCGAATGCCGAGTCGGCCCTTCGCTCGACACGCACCACCTTGGCGACGGGCAGACCCGGGGGGTACAACCCGTCCACTCCGCTCGTGGTGAGCAGATCACCCTCTTGAATGTCGGCGCTCGACGGCATGAAACGCAGTTCCATACCACCGCCATGGCCCGCCACCGGATCGCCATACGCGACACCGCGGACACCGGTGCGAAGGTTCAGCACCGGGATGGCCTGATCGCGGTCAATCAGCAAGGTGACCTCACTCACGAACGGGTGCACGCGTGTGACCTGGCCCAGCACCCCCTTTTCGTCGAGCACTGGCGAGCCCAGTTCGACCCCTGCCACCTGGCCCTGGTCCACCACCACACGACGCGTATAGGGATCGGCGGTGTCATACAGCACCTGCGCTGCCTGGGCGGGTGTTTCCAGCCTGGCCCGCAGGTCGAGCAGCTGACGCAAGCGCGCATTTTCCTGCATCAACTGCTCGGTCTGCATGGAGCGCTGCGACATCAGCGCCATCTGCTTGCGGGCCGCATCGGCGTCATGCTGGGCCGTCTGCAAGGACTGAAAGTAACCGCTGCCCTGGGCAATGAACTGGACCGGCTGCAGCATCACCCATTGCACCGGGTAAAGCACAGCGGCCACCACCTGGCGCAGCGCGCCCGTGATCTGAAAACGCGCGTCCGCCACCATCAAAAACAGCGCCAACGCGCTGTAGAGAAGCAGCCGTGAAAGGGCGGATGGCCCTTGCTTGAACATTGGTGGCGCGCTGCGCTCAAGTGTTCCGAGCGGCATGGCACATGGTGGTTGTCAGACGGGGCCGCACGACCGCCGAGCCGCGGATGCGTGCCGATGTGGCATGGGTGCGAACGCAGTCAGTCATGCAATGGAGAGCAGTGTGCGACCTGTGCAGACACAGGTGTTCCGTCTTACTCGCTGGTAAAAATGCTGCCCAGGCGATCCATGCGCTCCAGCGCAATGCCGCAGCCTCGCACCACGCAGGTCAGGGGGTCTTCGGCTACCAGCACAGGCAGGCCGGTTTCCTCGGCCAGCAGGCGATCCAGGTCGCGCAGCAGTGCGCCGCCGCCGGTGAGCATCATGCCGCGCTCGGCGATGTCGGCGCCCAGCTCGGGCGGGGTCTGCTCCAGCGCGTTCTTGACGGCAGAAACAATCTGGTTGAGCGGCTCGGTCAGTGCCTCAAGCACTTCGTTGCTGGAAATGGTGAAACTGCGGGGCACACCTTCGCTGAGGTTGCGGCCACGCACTTCCATTTCACGCACTTCGGAGCCAGGAAAGGCCGAACCAATGTTCTTCTTGATGGCTTCGGCGGTGGGCTCGCCGATCAGCATGCCGTAGTTGCGGCGGATGTAGCTAATGATGGCTTCGTCGAACTTGTCGCCGCCTACACGCACACTGCCTTTGTAGACCATGCCGCCCAGCGAGATCACGCCCACTTCAGTGGTGCCGCCACCGATGTCCACCACCATGGAACCGCTGGCTTCGGACACGGGCAAACCTGCGCCGATGCCGGCGGCCATGGGTTCTTCAATCAGGTAGACGGCCGTAGCGCCTGCAGCCTCGGCCGCGTCCTTGATGGCGCGACGCTCGACCTGGGTGGAGCCGCAGGGCACGCAGATGATGATGCGCGGGCTGGGGGTGAACAGCGTGCGCGGGTGCACCATCTTGATGAACTGCTTGATCATCTGCTCGGTGATCACGAAGTCGGCAATCACGCCGTCTTTCATGGGCCGGATGGCTTCGATGTTGCCCGGCACCTTGCCCAGCATGGCCTTGGCCTCACGACCGACGGCCTGAATCACTTTCTTGCCATGGGGACCACCCTCGTGGCGAATGGCAACAACGGAGGGCTCATCAAGCACAATGCCTTTGTCGCGGGCGAAAATCAGCGTATTGGCTGTGCCAAGGTCAATGGCGAGGTCGGTGGAGAAATACCGGCGGAAAGCTCCGAACATTCAAAAATCCTCTCAGGCACGGCATGCACTTCGGCCTGCCGTCGCCGGGTGTGTCAGGGAGTGGGTGGGGGTCAGATATCGCTTTTTTCGCACAATGACCGGCAGTCAAGAGGGTATTGCGGCAAAGCCGGGATAATACCCCATCCCCTGTGAATAACTCTCTTCGGTTTGACCCGGATCACAGGTTTACATCTGGTTTCCCACGAGTTTTCCTTTATGGCACTGACACCCCAGGACATCGGCCGCATCGCCAATCTGGCACGGCTGGAACTGAACCCCTCCGAAAGTGAGCGCATGCTGACTCAGCTGAACGGCTTCTTTGACATCGTGGAAAAGATGCGGGCTGTGGACACATCGGGGCTCACGCCCCTGGCGCACCCCGTCGCCACCATCCAGGACGTGGCACTGCGGCTGCGCGAGGACGTGGCCAGCGAGCCCAACCAGCGCGAAGCCAACCAAAAGAGTGCACCCGCAGTCGAACGCGGCCTGTTCCTCGTTCCCAAAGTGATCGAGTGAGACCTGAATGACCACTTCCCCCACCAAAGCCCTGCACGACCTGGGCGTTTCAGAACTGGCCGCCGGCCTGCGCGCCAAGCAATTCTCTGCCGCCGAAGCCGCCCAGCATTTCCTGGCCCGCGCCAAGGTGCACCAGCACCTGGGCGCATTTGTGGCCATGAACGAAGACGCCACACTGGCGCAAGCGCAAGCCGCTGATGCCCGCATTGCCGCTGGCACGGCGGGCGCGCTGGAAGGCGTGCCGATTGCGCACAAGGACATCTTCGTCACGCGCGACTTCCCCAGCACCGCTGGCTCCAGAATGTTGGCGGGTTACCAGTCACCGTTTGACGCCACCGTGGTAACCCGGCTGGCCAAAGCCGGCGCCCTCACGCTGGGCAAGCTCAACTGCGACGAGTTCGCGATGGGCTCGGCCAACGAAAATTCGGCCGTTGCCCCGGTGGGCTTCGAGGCCCCCGCGCCGGTCCGCAATCCCTGGGACACCAGCCGCATCCCCGGCGGCTCGTCGGGCGGCAGCGCCGTCGCCGTGGCTGCGCGCCTGGCCCCGGCGGTGACGGGCACCGACACCGGCGGCTCGATCCGCCAGCCCGCATCGTTTTGCGGCATCACCGGCATCAAGCCCACCTACGGCCGCGCCAGCCGCTACGGCATGATCGCCTTCGCCTCCAGCCTCGACCAGGCCGGCCCCATGGCCCGCAGCGCCGAAGACTGCGCCCTGCTACTGTCCGCGATGTGTGGCCCCGACCTGGACCGCGATTCCACGTCGCTCGATGTGCCCGCCGAAGACTACAGCCGTTCGCTGAACGACTCTCTTGAAGGTCTGCGCATTGGCATACCCGCCGAGTTTTTTGGCGAAGGCCTGGCGCCCGATGTGCGCGCCGCCGTGGATGCCGCACTGAAGGAATACGAAAAACTCGGCGCCACGCTGGTACCCATCAGCCTGCCCCGTACCGAGCTGTCCATCCCGGTGTACTACATCATCGCCCCGGCCGAGGCTTCCTCCAACCTCTCGCGTTTTGACGGCGTGAAGTTCGGCCACCGGGCCAAGGACTACACCGACCTGGTGGACATGTACAAGAAGACCCGCGCAGAAGGCTTTGGCGACGAGGTCAAACGCCGCATCATGATCGGCACCTACGTGCTTTCGCATGGCTACTACGACGCTTACTACCTGCAGGCGCAGAAAATCCGGCGCATGATCGCTGACGACTTCCAGAACGCCTTCAAGGAATGCGACCTGATTGCCGGCCCGGTAGCGCCCACCGTGGCCTGGAAACTGGGTGAGCATGGCAACAATCCGCTGGCAGACTACCTGGCAGACATCTTCACACTGCCCGCCTCGTTGGCTGGACTGCCCGGCATGAGCGTGCCAGCCGGTTTTGGCGAGGGTGGCATGCCCGTTGGCCTGCAGCTCATCGGCAACTACTTTGCAGAAGCCCGCCTGCTGAACGCAGCCCACCGCCTGCAACAGGCCACCGATTTCCACCTCCGCCAACCCGGGGGACTGTGACATGACCAGCAAATTGATCCACGGCTACGAAGTTGTCATCGGCTTCGAAACCCACACCCAGCTTGCCACGCAAAGCAAGATCTTCAGCCGCGCCCCCACGGCCTTCGGCGCCGAACCCAACACGCAGGCCTGCGCCGTAGACCTGGCGTTGCCCGGCACGCTGCCCGTGATGAACCGAGAGGCTGTTGCTTGCGCTATCAAATTGGGACTGGCCCTCGGCTCCCACATTGCGCCCGTGAGCATTTTCGCCCGCAAAAACTATTTCTACCCCGACCTGCCCAAGGGCTACCAGATCAGCCAGTTTGAAATTCCGGTGGTGCAAGGCGGCGAGGTCGAGTTCTTCTTGGGCGACGAGAAGAAAACCGTGCGCCTGGTGCGTGCCCACCTCGAAGAAGACGCGGGCAAGTCGCTGCACGAAGACTCAGCACTCGGAGGTGGGGGCCAAAGCGGCATCGACCTGAACCGCGCAGGCACGCCGCTGCTGGAAATCGTGACGGAGCCCGACATGCGCTCGTCCGACGAAGCCGTGGCCTACGCCAAGGAACTGCACAGGATCGTCACCTGGATCGGCATCTGCGACGGCAACATGCAGGAAGGCAGCTTCCGCTGCGACGCCAACGTGTCGGTGCGCAAGCCCGGTGCCGCTTTAGGCACGCGCCGCGAGATCAAGAACCTGAACTCGTTCAAGTTCATGCAGCAGGCCATCGACTACGAGATCCGCTGGCAAATCGAGCAAATCGAGGACGGCCACGCGATCCAGCAGGCCACCGTGTTGTTCGACCCCGACACGGGCGAAACACGCGCCATGCGCACCAAGGAAGATGCGGCGGATTACCGCTACTTCCCCGACCCCGATCTGCCACCGCTGCACATTTCAGAGCAGTGGGTGCAGGAACAAAGGGAGTTGATGGCCGAATTGCCCCGCACCATGGCCGCGCGTTTTGTCGCGGACTATGGCCTGCCTGAATACGACGCCACCACGCTCACACAAAGCAAGGCCATGGCGGGCTATTTTGAGGCGGTGGCCAAGGCCTGCGGGCAGGCGAAGCTGGCCAGCAACTGGATCATGGGCGAGGTGTCACGGCGCCTGAACACGGGCGAAATCGGCATCGAGAAAGCCCCCGTCACGGCAGCACAACTGGCCGCGCTCATCGGCCGTATCGCCGATGGCACGATTTCCAACAACGCCGCCAGGCAGGTGTTCGACGTGTTGTGGGCCTGCGAATCTGCCGATGTGGACGCCATCATCGAGTCCAAGGGCCTCAAGCAGATGAACGACACCGGCGCGCTGGAGAAAATTGTCGACGAGGTGATTGCCGCCAACGCAGACAATGTGGCGCAGTTCCGTGCGGGCAAGGACAAGGCGTTCAATGCGCTGGTGGGCCAGATCATGAAGGCCAGCAAGGGCAAGGCCAATCCGCAGCAGGTCAACGATTTGCTGCGGGCACGGCTTGCAGCTTAGTTTCCACGTTGGATACGGCTCTTTGAGAGCCCCGGTGCCGTTCAGGCCAGGCTCGTCGAAACCCTTCGACGAGCCCAGGGCGAGCGGTTCAATCGATATCGGGCCAGATCAATAGGGCAGGCAAAGCAGGGCGTGCACAAGCCTGCGGGTGCCGCCTTTCAGCGCGCTGCGGCTGGCAGCAATACCTCGGAGGCGGGTGCCGCGGGCGCCATCTGCGTCGCCCACAGCCTGCGCAGTTGCGCCAGCTCGGCGTCAAACCGCTGGTGGATGCGGCGCTTTTCCAGATCCTGATTCGCCACGAAGCGCTGTTGCTCAGCCATGCCGTCCTCGTTTTCGGCGATCTTGCGTCGCAGTGCCATGGGGGCCTTGGCGGGATCGCGCTGGTAGAACTCCATCTCCGTATCCAGCGCCTTGCGCTGCTGCTGCAGTTCTGCCATGCGCTTTTCGGCAATGGCGGTGACGTCGTCCAGCAGCTGGATGGCGGCGGCGCGCTCTACATCGTGGGCCGCCTTGTCTGGATAGCGTGCCGTAAGCACCCGCTCACGGCGGCGCTCTTCTTGCTGGCGCGTACGCTCTTCGGCCTCCTTGCGGCGCTGCACTTCCAGCGCCGCGCGCTCCTGTTCGGTGAGCGAGGGGCCAATCTGGCGGCGCACGGTGCCCGTGGGGCCCAGTTCCCGCTGTTCGCGGTCCAGGCATTCAGCAATGGGACGGTCGGCCGTCAGGCGCCGCCCCTGGCGATCGACACAGGTGTAGATGCTGCCAGTGTTGGACTGCTGCGCCCACGCGCAAGGCCCCACCAGGCTGGCAATTGCCCCCACTCCCATGATCCACGCCCATTTGCTCAACTGGATGACCCTTCGTTGACTCCATACCGCTGGCGATAGGCCAGGACCCGTTCGTGGTGTGCGCTCATCTCCACCCCGCCCTTTTGGGAGAGATACAGCAATAAGTCTGCCAGCGTTGCAATGGCACACACCTGCATGCCCAGTTGCTGGCGCACATACTGCACGGCACTGTGCTCGACGTCCTGGCCATTCTCGGTGGCTTTTTCCTGACGGTCCAGCGCTATAGCGACAGCATGTGGCACGGCGCCGGCCGCGCGGATGATGGCAATCGACTCGCGTGCAGCAGTGCCGGCCGACATCACGTCGTCAATGATCAACACCCGGCCCTTGAGCGGCGCCCCCACCAGCGTGCCGCCTTCGCCATGGTCCTTGGCCTCTTTGCGGTTGTAGGCAAAAGGCACATTGCGCCCCTGCCGCGCCAGTTCCACGGCCACCGTGGCAGCCAGGGGAATGCCCTTGTAGGCCGGGCCAAACACCATGTCGAACTCGATACCACTGGCCAGCAGCGCTTTTGCATAAAATTCTGCAAGACGGCCCAGCTTGTCCCCGTCGTCGAAGAGGCCCGCGTTGAAGAAGTAGGGACTCAGACGCCCCGCCTTGGTCTTGAACTCCCCAAACCGCAGCACGCCCGCCTCGACAGCAAAACGTACAAAATCCTGCGCCAGACGGCCCTGCTCAGGGGTGTGCGCGCCAACATTCACCATGGGAATTCCTTGTTCAAGTTAACCAGCCTCAATCTCAACGGCATCCGATCGGCCACCACCAAGGGCGTTGAACGCTGGATCGAAGCCACGCGGCCGGATTGTATTTGCGTGCAGGAAGTGAAGGCCCAGGCGGCCGATGTCGCCACGCGATTCGAGCAGCTTGCCGGAATGCAGGGGCATTTCCACTTTGCCCAGAAAAAAGGCTACTCGGGTGTGGGCATCTACACGCGCCATGAGCCCAGCGACATCATCGCCGGCTACGGCTCGCCCGAGTTCGATGCCGAGGGCCGCACCATCGAACTGCGCTTTGACACACCCGCGCGCAAGCTGTCCATCATCAGCGCCTATTTCCCTAGCGGATCTTCGGGCGAAGAGCGCCAGCAGGCCAAGTTCCGCTTTCTGGACACCTTCCACCCGCACCTCATGGCCACCAAGGGTGCACGGGAGTTCATCCTGTGCGGCGACATCAACATCGCGCACCAGCAGATTGACCTGAAGAACTGGCGCAGCAACCAGAAAAACAGCGGTTTCCTGCCCGAAGAACGCGCCTGGATGACAAAGTTGTTGCACACAACTGACCCCGATGGCGGGCTGGTAGACGTTTACCGTCAGTTACAACCGACGGCCACCGACACCGCCTACACCTGGTGGAGCAACCGCGGCCAGGCCTATGCCAACAACGTGGGATGGCGCCTGGATTACCACCTGGCCACCCCCGCGCTCGCGGCCCTGGCGCGCACCGAGCATATCTACAAGGACGAGAAGTTCTCGGACCACGCGCCCATCACCGTGGATTACGACTTCACGCTCTGACCGCAGCGCTTGCTGCCTTCGCCGCACCTTCATGCAGATCGCCCCCATGCCAGAAACACCCCCCCCGACACCTGCCCAGTGCTTTACGCCCCAGGATACGGACGCCCTCTGGAAACTGGTCACCACGCCGCACCCGGTGGTAGGGAAAGCCCGCCATCTGGGGGAGGCCCTCTTGCATGCCGGCATCATCAGCGAAAGTGCCCTGCTCGACAGCCTGCGGGCCCAAAAGAGCGATCAGGAAAGAGGCATCCGACGCCAGATCGGCCAGATCCTGGTGGACCAAGGCGACGTGACGCAAGAGCAACTCAAGCACGTCATCGGCAGCTGGCTGGGCGAATACATGGTGAACCCCGCCCACCTGACGCCCGATGCGGTATCGCTGGCGCTGGTGCCCCGCGCGGTGGCCGAGCGCGAATCCGTGCTGCCGTTGCTGGCACGCGAAGACGCGCTGGTGCTGCTGATGGCAGACCCCTACGACCGCGTGCTGCTCGACGAACTGCGCTTTCTGACCCAGCGGCGCCTGATTCCGCTGCAGGCCGCGCCCGGCACCCTGATGCCGGCCATCTCCAAGGCCTACAGCGTGCATCTGCAAACCCCGGCGAGCACGCCACCGGGCGCAGGTGCGCACCGGCCCTCCGTACCCACCTCGCGGGCCACGTCGCAAGAGCTCGCCGTCAACCTCACCACGACGGCCCCCGACAGCGAATCCGAGCAGACCGACGTCATCAGCGAGTCAGACAACACCCTGGTGCGCCTGATCAACTCGGTGATTGACGAGGCCATCAACCACCGCGCTTCCGACATCCACATAGAAACCGAGCCCGCCCCGCAGAACGTGCGCGTGCGCTTGCGCATCGACGGGGAACTGACGCCCTACCTTGAGCTGCCCGCACGCTTTCGGTTTGCCATGGTGGCCCGCATCAAGATCATGGCCAGCATGGACATCTCCGAGCACCGCAAGCCGCAGGACGGGAAGATCGACTTCTCGCGCTTCGGCGGCCCGCCCGTCGAGCTGCGCGTGGTCACCGTGCCCACCTCGCGCGGTCTTGAAGACGTGGTGCTGCGCCTGCTGGCTGGCGCCAAACCCCTGCCACTGGAAGCCATTGGCCTGAGCCCGGCCAACCTGGTGGCCATACGCGGTGTGATGAAAAAGAGCTACGGCCTGGTGCTGGTGGTCGGCCCCACGGGGTGCGGCAAGACGACTTCGCTGCACTCGGTCATCCGCGACATCAACACCGCTGGCCGCAAGATCTGGACAGCCGAAGACCCGATCGAAATCACCCAGAGCGGGCTGCGCCAGGTGCAGGTGAACGCCCGCATCGGCTGGACCTTTGCCGCCGCCATGCGCACCTTTTTGCGGGCCGACCCGGACGTCATCATGATCGGTGAAATGCGCGACGAGGAAACCGCGCGCATCGCCATCGAGGCCTCGCTGACCGGGCACCTGGTGCTGTCCACACTGCACACCAATTCGGCGCCCGAGAGCATTGCGCGGCTGCTCGAAATCGGGTTGGACCCGTTCAACTTCTCGGACTCGCTGCTGGCCATCCTCGCCCAGCGCCTGGTGCGGCGCCTGTGCACCGCCTGCCGCGAGCCCCGGTTGGCCGACGAGGAAGCCCTGAACGATCTGGCCTCGCAATACCTCGCCAGCGGCACCAGCAACACGCCCGAGGCGCGCTCGGCGCAGGTGGCACGCTGGCGCAAACAGCATGGCGACGCCACCGGTGCCATGCAGCTGTGGCGCGCGGTAGGCTGCAAGGAGTGCGAGAACCACGGTTACCGCGGACGGCTGGGCATCCATGAGCTGATGATCAGCGACGACTCCATCCGACAGCACATCCGGCACCGGGCCCCCGCCTCGGACATCCGGCACTCGGCACTGGCGGCCGGCATGCTCACCCTGCGGCAGGACGGCATCGAAAAAGTGCTGCAGGGCCTGACCGACATGCCCGAAGTGATTGGCGCGACCAATCTGTGATCGACTTAATGCCAAATACGCCTCTAACCCTTATGGATAAAGCGCTAATAGCTATTTAAATAATAGCATTTCATGCACACATGCCCCCTGCGGCGCAGCACCCAGGCGGGGCCGCGGGCAGCAACGGCGCCCCGGCGGCCCCTGGATGCTTGCGCAACCGGCGATGCAGCGCGCCCCAGCCCTGTTCAACAAGCCTGTGCAGCCACGAGCATGTTGAGCAAATCTCTGATGCGCACCGGTTTGTTGAGCACGCAGGTAGCCCCCAGGGCCTGCACGCGCGTGGCGGCGTCGGGCTTCGCATCGGCCGCCAGCACGACAACCCTGGCATCCCGCGCCGTGGCGAACCGGCCCAGCCGCAGCTCGCCGAGCAGTTCCAGGGCCTGCTGCTCCTCGTGAAGATCCAGCACCAGGCCGTCATAGGTCTGCGCTGCCAGCAGCGTGCGGGCGCGGCCCACGCTGCTGGCCTCATGAAAATCCACCATGCCAAGATCACGGGCGACCATGACGATGGTGCGCCGCAACACAAACTGCGGCTCAACCAGCAAGATCCGGGGCAACAGCGCGGTCATTCGTCGCCCTCTTTTCCGGCCAGGGTCTCGTTTGCCAAGCGGCGAAGTGCATCCAGAATGGACAGCTCCACCGGCCCCAAGGTGCGCGGCACGGTGTCGATCACGCACAGCGTGCCAATGTGGTGCCCGCTGGGGGCACTGAGCGGGGCACCGGCATAAAACCGGATGTGGGGCTCACCCGTCACCAGGGGGTTGTCGGCAAAGCGGGGGTCGCTGCTGACGTCCTCGACGACAAACAGATCATTCTTCATGATCGCGTGCCCGCAAAAGGAGATGTCACGGGGGGTTTCTGTTGCCTCCAGGCCCACACGCGACTTGAACCACTGGCGTTGCCCATCCACCAGCGTCAGCAGGGCAATCGGCACGTTCAGTTGCTCGGCCACAAATCGGGCAAGACGGTCATAGCGCTCTTCGGGCGGGGTGTCCAGCAGCAACAGGTCGCGCAGGGCATCCAGTCGGTCGGCCTCGTCGGCGGGTACGGGTGCGGGTGTCATGGTAAATCCTGGGGTAAATCGTGCGGCGATAGGAGTGGAGGTCAGGTCGCTGGGCTCAGCCCAGCAGGTACGCCATCTGGGCGAGGTCGACCACCACCAGGTTGGCGTGGTCCACCGCGCCTTTGGCATTGATCAGCCCGAACTCGCCCATGGCGCCCATGCGCATGCCGCTGCGCCGCGCGCTGTGGGCGGGCAGCCAGTCCGTCAGGCTGTGGATGGCGATGCCCAAGGGCGCCGTCGTGCCGCCGGGCGCCTGGACAAGAACCGCCAGCTGCGGGTCTGCGAGTCCCTCCGACCTGGCGATGGCGGGCAGGCTGACGAGGCGAACCGTCTGGCCACGCCACGCCAGAAAGGCCGGTCGCCCCGAACAAAGGTCTTCCCTGGCCTGGGCGGGCAGTTCCACCACCCCCACAATGCCATCGACCGGGGACGCATAGCGTTGATCCGCATCGAACACCAGATAGGGCAAGGGCTCGGTGGCGTCGGGTTGCACGGCGCCGCCGGGCGCATGCAACGGGGCCGACGCACGCCGGCTGATGGATGCCTCGGGCGTCAGGCCAAAGAGTTTGGCGACATCCAGCACCTGCAGCCTGGCACCGTCTGGCAGCAGCGCCACGCCCGCCAGCAAGGGGTCGCCGGGTATGCTGGCCACGGCAGCCTGCGGCAGATCCAAAAACTGCTGGCACTCCGACACCGTCAGCCCCAGCAGCAGCGGCCCCTGGCCCAGCATCACCATCCACGGCGCGGACTGGCGATCGCTGGCCTGGCGGCCCTCGCTGATGTCCACCAACGGCAGCTTGCGGCCCTGCCACTGGCCGATGGCCCAAGTGCGCTCCTTGGGCCCCAGCGCCAGTTCGGTGGCGGGCACGGGGACCACACGCTCCACGGCGCTTACCGGCACCGCCCACTGCTCCACACCGATCCCGAACACGGCGTGGCGTTGTGTTGTGCCCACCTGGTGCGGTGCAGGGACTGCCGGTGCGCCCGTGGCCGCTTCTTCGGCGGGCTCCACCTGTGCCTGCTCGCACCAGGCCTGGCCCAGTCGCATCAGCCGCTCCACTTCCAGAATGCACAGCGTCGGCGCGCTGGCTGTCGCGGGCACCACCGACTCGAACAGTTCGTTGTCATCGGGCGCGTGGTGCACCCGCCGGATATCGGCCGCCGCCACGGCCTTCACGCCCAGCACCGCGTCCACCCGTATGCCCACCAGGCCACCCGCCTGCTGCAGCACCAGCAGTCTTTGCAATGCAGCGGAACCGTCGTCCCGGGTCTCCAGCGGCACCCAGCGCTCCAGCGCCACAACCGGCACCGCCGAACCTGCCACATCGGCCACGCCCAGCAACCCGCCGCTGCGGCGCGGCAGCGCTATCAGGCCCTGGGGCGGCAGTGGCAGGGCCTGCCAGACCTGCTCGATGGGAATGGCGATGTCGCAGCTGCCCACGCGCACATGCACATGCTGCGCAACCCCAAGCGGGGCGCTGGATGGGGACTGGATCACGTCGTCCACTGCGCAGCTCAAGTCGACTTGCGGGGGCTACCGCTGCCCTGAAGGTCTTCGAGCAGGCGGGCCACGTCCTGGGTCGAATGCTCCTGCTCTTCGGTGGCACTGCGGATCTCGCTGATGGAGCGCGTGGTGTTTTCCACCGCGCCCAGAATGCGCGAGAACGCCGCGTCCACATCCTCGGACAAGCGGCTTCCCTCCGAGACGCGGACCACCGTCTGGTTGATCAGCTTGGCGATCTCGCGGGCTGCCAGCGACGACTTTTCTGCCAGCTTGCGCACTTCGTCTGCCACCACGGAAAAGCCCACCCCTTGCTCGCCCGCGCGCGCCGCCTCAATGGCCGCATTGAACGCCAGCAAGTGGGTCTGGCTCGAGATCTCGCTGATGGTGTCGACAATTTCATGGATATCGGACGACGAGCGCTCGATGGCGATGATCGCGTCGCGCGAGCGGCGCACCAGCTGGCTGCCCTCGCCCGCCTCGCGCTGCGTCTGCTCGGCCAGCTCGGTGGAGCGGCCCGCGCTGCGCGCCAGCTGCTTGATCGATCCACTCATTTCCTGCAGCACGGCGGTGATGTCGTGCACCTTTTGCGCCACCGCGCGCTCGCGCTGCACCTGGGTGGTGATGTCAATCGCATACTTGACCACCTTGTAGGGCCTGCCATCGACATCGAGGATGGGGTTGTAGGTGGCCTGAATCCAGACCTCCGCCCCATGCTTGCCAATGCGGCGGTAGCGCGCGCTCTGGAACTTGCCCTCGCCCAGATCGGCCCAGAAGTCGCGGTAGGCCTGGCTTTGCACCAGGCCCGGCTCACAGAACATGCTGTGGTGCTGCCCCTGGATTTCGGCCAGGGTGTAGCCCATGGTGCGCAGAAAGTTGGGGTTGGCCAGCAACACGTTGCCCTGCATATCAAACTCGATGACCGCTTGCGACAGGCCAATGGCATCAATCTTGCCCTTGGTCTCGGCGGCCGATGTCATGTCGTGCGTGATGTCCACAGCGAACTTGACCACTTTGTAGGGCTTGCCGGTGACATCCAGGATGGGGTTGTACGAGGCCTGCAGCCAGATGTCGCGGCCATCCCTGGACAGACGGCGAAACCGCCCGGCAATGAAGTCACCACGGCCCAATCGCTCCCAAAGGCTCGCGTACTCATTGGACTGGGCAAACTCGGGCTGGCAGAACATGCGGTGGTGCTGGCCCACCACGGCCTCACGCCGGTAGCCAAAGGTTTGCAGGAAGTTCGCATTGGCGTCCAGCACCCGGCCCGTCAGGTCGAACTCGATCACGGCCTGCACGCGGTCAATCGCCGCCATCTTGCCCTCAAAGTCTGCCTGCTGCACCCGCTGCGCGGTGATGTCGGTGGCCAGCTTGACCACGCCCACCATGTGGCCCTCAGCGTCCCGCACCGGGTTGTACGAGGCCTGCAGCCAGACCGGCTTGCCCGCCTTGGTGATCCGCAAAAACACATCCTCGCGCACCTGTCCGGCGCGCAACCCATCCCACAACGCCCGATACGCCTCGCTGCTGGTCACCTCGGGCGGGCAAAAAATGCGGTGGTGCTGGCCCAGAACCTCGCTGGCGCTGTAGCCCATCAGGTCCAGAAACAAGCGGTTGGCCCGCAGTACCCGGCCCTCCAGGTCAAATTCGATCACGGCTTGCACATGCTCCAGCGCAGCCAGCAAGGCCGCTGTGCGTGCAGCCTCTTGTGGGGCGGTAGCGGGCGTATCCATTGAATTATTCATGGGAAAAAATGCCTGTTGTTGGGGCAAAGCGCCACTGACTGGGCGGCTTTGGGGGTCATTCAAGGTTGGTGGCACTTGCAAACAGCTGCCGCCCAAGGCATGCAGCGGGCCCGCAATTGCAACCATATGAAACAATTTCTCAGTATGGCGCAAATTTGCTTTTCCGGCATGGACAGCCATTGGCAACCGTAGCCGCCAGCAGGTCACTGAAGAAACTGCAACCCGGCCACCTCCAAAACTACACTGGTGCCCTGTGCTGTGAAACCGTGTTTCCACGCGGTCGCCAGTCGGTGGAACCCGCTCTGAAAATGTGTTCTGCCTGTTGAGCCTTTGTTATCCGTTACCTGCCCACCCCATGCTCCGCTACCTCACCATCCCCGTTACGGCTTTTCAACAAAACTGCTCCCTCGTCTGGTGTGATGCCACCCGGAAGGCGGCCGTCATTGACCCCGGGGGCGATCTCGAAACGCTACTGGCCGAAATCCAGCGCTCGGGCCTCGCCCTGGAGCAGATCTGGCTCACGCACGCCCACATCGACCACGCCGGAGGCACGGGCGAACTGGCCCAGCGCCAGTCGCTGCCCATCATCGGCCCGCATCCCGGCGACCAGTTCTGGATTGATGGCCTGCCACAGCAAAGCGCGATGTTCGGGTTTCCGCCCGCGCAGCACTTCACCCCCACGCGCTGGCTGCACGATGGCGACCAGGTGCAGATCGGCAACGAAACGCTGAACGTGCGCCACTGCCCGGGCCACACGCCGGGCCATGTGGTGTTCCATGCGCCGCAGATCGACCGCGCCTTTGTGGGCGACGTGCTGTTTGCCGGCAGCATCGGCCGCACCGACTTCCCCCAGGGCAACCACCAGCAGCTGATCGACAGCATCACGCAGCGCCTGTGGCCCATGGGCGATCAGACGGTGTTCATCCCGGGCCACGGGCCGGAGAGCACGTTTGCACGCGAACGCCAAAACAATCCCTATGTGGGCGGGACCTGAATGGTCCATCACATTCCTGTTTTTATAGCTGCTAGCGCTTGCCCAATAAGCGCTACAGGCCATTTTGGTCATTTTTTTACACCACAACACACTGCCCCGTGGGTGCAGGCATGCGGCTGCCACGCTGGTGTGCGCTGCACCCACGCCCTCGCCACCGCCCGGCAAAAGCACTGCCCACTATGATGTTGCTCTTTGTAAACAACATGTGAGCACCCGGCAGACGCCTCCCTCTGCCCGCCCTTTGTGCCATGAACACCACTTCCATTCCGATTCCGCCCCTGGAACCGCAGCGTGGCTCCAGCCTGGTGGGCAAGGCCTACTGGGTCATGCTGCAGCGGGTGACGCTGATTGCTGCGGCTATCGACGTGGGATACATCCTGCTGTTCATGGGGCTGGGCTCCCGGCCCCTGGCCATCGTCAATTTCCTGAGCATTGCCATGTACCTGGGGCCTATCGCCTCATCCAGAAGCGCTACAACGCCGCCGCGCTGGTGCTGATCTGGGTGGAGGTGCTCGGGCACGCGGCACTGGGATCGCTGCTGATTGGCTGGGACAGCGGATTTCACTATTACCTGCTGCTGTTCATCCCCGCCATCGTGGTCGCCAACACGCGCGGGTATGCCGCGCCCATGGTGCTGGCCCTGCTGGCGTATTACTTGGGCCTGCAGGCACTGTGCAGCCATTGGGGCCCGCTCGACCCACTGCCCGTGCGCAGCGTCCAGATCGTGAACTGGATGCACATCTGCCTGGTGTTTGCCATGTCGGCAGCGCTGGCGGCCGTTTACCGGCGCACCATCCTGATTGCCGGGAGCCGCCTGCGCAAGCAGGCCACCCAGGACCCGCTGACCGGCCTGGCCAACCGCAGCCACTTTGAAGCCCTGGCCGCCCATGCGCTGGCGCGCAGCCAGCGCGATGGTGCGCCGGTCACGCTGCTGCTGCGTGATGCGGACCTGTTCAAACGCATCAACGACCAGTATGGCCATGCCGTGGGCGACGCGGTGCTGGTGGCCATCGCCAACGTGCTGGCCGCCAACCTGCGCGACGGCGATGTGCTGGCGCGCTGGGGCGGCGAGGAGTTTCTGGCACTGATGCCCTACTGCCCGCTGGAGGCCGCCTGCGCCACGGCAGAGCGCATCCGCGCCGCCATCGCGCAGGCGCCGCTGGACGTGGCCCAGGCCCCCATCGCGCTGACCATGTCCTTCGGGGTGACCCAGGTGCGCAGCACCGAAGACCTGCACACCGCCATTGCGCGTGCCGACAAGGCGCTGTACCAAAGCAAAAACGCGGGCCGCGACCAGGTGAGCGTGGCGTAACCCTGGGCAGATCGCGCCCCTGAAAATTGGGTTAAATCAGCCTATAACGCTTGAAAAACAAGCGCGGAAAGCTATTAAAACAATAGCGTTTCGAACGATGCGCGCCCTTACCCGTTGCGCCGCGCGGCCTCGTACAACCCCTGCACCCTGGGCACGTTCTGCTCCAGCTCACGGATGCGTGCGGGCCCCGAGGGGTGGGTGGACAAAAAGGCCAGCCCCCCCTGCTTGCCGCCGGTGGCGTTGCCCATCTTTTGCCACAGGCTGACGGCGGCGGACGGCTGGTAGCCCCCGCGTGCGGCCAGCTCCAGCCCCACCAGATCGGCGTCGCTTTCGTCCGAGCGGCTGAACTGCAGCGTGAGCAGCTGCCCGCCCAGGCTGGCGGCGACGTTGCCCAGATCGCCCAGGCCCAGCAACTGCGAGCCCAGGCGCAGCGCCAGGTTGGTGCCCTGTGTCTTGGCGATGCGCTCACGCGCATGTTCGCGCAGCGCATGGGCCATTTCGTGGCCCATGATCATTGCGGCCTCGTCGTCGGTGAGCTTGAGCTGGTCGAGGATGCCGGTGTAGAACGCAATCTTGCCGCCGGGCATGCAAAAAGCGTTGACCTGCGAGCTGCCGATGAGGTTGACCTCCCAGCGCCACTGGCGAGCGCGGTCGTTCCAGGGCGCGGCATGGGGGATCAGCCTTTTGGCAATGGCATGCAGGCGCTGCAGCTGCGGGTGCCCTGCGGGTGCCAGTGCACGCTGGGCCTTGGCCTGCTGCAGCATCTGCTGGTACTGCTGGGCGGCAGAGTTCTCCAGCGTTTCGGCGGGCACCAGCTTGCGCAGGCTGGACGCAGAACCCACATCCACCTGCGCCAGCACCGGCGCCGCCGCACTGGCCCCCGCAGCCAGCAAGAAAGCACGGCGCGCCGACCAGGGTGACGAGCGCGCGACGCCAGGAGTGGGACAGAAAAGGCACATACAGGAAACTCCCGGATGGAATGAACACCTGACGAAATCTCAGGCAGCAAATAATAGGCACCGAACAATAGACTGCAAACAGACCGCCCATTGCAGTGCCACCGGCAGCGCAACCGGCACCACAATTGGCACCGCTGACGCCGGGCCCGCAGGCCGCCCGGGCACCCAGGCCTGGCGTCCCAGATGGAGGGCAGGCGCACTGGCTGCAAGGGTGTCGGCGATGATAGAGAAAACCTCCGGGCATCCATGTCAGACACATCCCCTTCTTCGACCCCCAGCCACACTGCAGAGAAGCCCCCCCGCACCCCGTGGCTCCAGACCCTGCGCGTGTACCTTGAGCCGGCCAGCCTGCGCATGCTGACGCTGGGTTTCTCGGCGGGTCTGCCGCTGTTGCTGGTGCTGGGCACGCTGAGCTTTCGCCTGCGCGAGGCGGGCATTGACCGCAGCACCATCGGCTATCTGAGCTGGGTGGGCCTGGCCTATGGCTTCAAATGGCTGTGGGCGCCGCTGGTGGACCGCATGCCGCTGCCGCTGCTCACGCGCTGGCTGGGACGGCGGCGCAGCTGGCTGCTGCTGTCGCAGGGCATGGTGGTGGCCGGCCTTGTGGGCATGGCGCTGGCCGACCCGCGGCTCACGCTCGGCCCCATTGTGTGGTGCGCGCTGGCGGTGGCGTTTGGCTCGGCCACGCAGGACATTGCGCTGGACGCCTTTCGCATCGAATCGGCCGACGCCAACCACCAGGCGGCGCTGGCCGCTTCGTACCAGACCGGTTACCGCCTGGCCATGATCTGGGCCGGCGCGGGCGTGCTGTGGATTGCGGCACGCGCCGAGGTGGCGCCCGCTGTGGCCCAGGTGGTGGGCCAAGGGGTGGGCCAGGCGCTGGCCCAGGGTGCGGCCGCCTACCAGAACGGCGCCTGGCAGGCGGCCTATCTGGCCATGGCCGCGTCGATGTCCGTGGGCGTGGTCACGGTGCTGTTCTCGCGCGAGCCGGTGCCCGTGGTGCTGCCACCCGCCAAAAATGCCGCCGAATGGATCAAGGGCGCCGTGGTCGATCCGTTTGCCGATTTTCTGGGCCGCTACGGCTGGCAGGCCGCGCAGATTCTGGCGCTGATTGCCGTGTACCGCATCAGCGACGTGGTGATGGGCATCATGGCCAACCCGTTTTATGTGGACATGGGCTTCACCAAGGACGAGGTGGCGGCCGTGACCAAGGTGTACGGCGTCATCATGACGCTGGTGGGCGCGTTTGTGGGCGGCGTGCTGTCGATGCGCCTGGGGGTGATGCGCATCCTGATGCTGGGCGCCGTGCTCAGTGCCGGCAGCAACCTGCTGTTTGCCTGGCTGGCGGGCCATGGGCACGACGTGACGGCGCTCATTGCCGTGGTGTCGGCCGACAACCTGGCCAGCGGCATTGCGTCGGCCGCCTTCATTGCCTATCTTTCAAGTCTGACCAACGTGAGCTACTCGGCCACGCAGTACGCACTGTTCAGCTCGATGATGCTGCTGTTGCCCAAGTTCGTGGCCGGTTTTTCGGGCGACTTCGTCGACTCGTTCGGCTACGCGCATTTCTTCACGACCACGTCCTTGCTGGGGCTGCCCGTGCTGGGGCTGGTGTGGCTGGCTTCAAGGGTTAAAACGCCCTCTAGCCCTTTACCATAAAGCGCAAGCAGCTATTTAATCAATAGCATTCAAACGCTGCACAGGTCGCACGGTTTACCGCATCTTTACGGAGGCTTCAACACTGCGAGACGCCTGCGGGCCACCATGGGGATCTGCCTGAACCGGCGCCACCACCCCACTACACTGCCACGATGAGCTCGCACCTGTTGATGATCGAAGACGACGCCCGCCTTGCACAGATGGTGGGCGAATACCTGGGCCAGTCCGGCCTGCATGTCACGCACCGCGCCGATGGCGCAAGCGGCCTGGCGCAACTGCAAGGCCCTGATGCGGGCCCCTTGCCCGATCTGGTCATCCTCGACCTGATGCTGCCCGACATGGACGGCCTGGACGTTTGCCGTCGCATCCGCGCGCTGCAGGGCCCCGCCGCCCAGGTGCCGGTGCTCATGCTCACCGCCAAGGGCGACCCCATGGACCGCATCATTGGCCTGGAGCTGGGCGCCGACGACTACCTGCCCAAGCCCTTTGAACCGCGCGAACTGCTGGCCCGCATCCGTGCCATCCTTCGCCGGCGCACCGACGGTGGCAGCCCGCCCGCCACACAGGCCCTGCGCTTTGGCACACTCGAGATCGACCGCGACGCCCGCACCGTCACCGTGGCAGGCGAGCTGGCCGATCTCACCTCCTACCAATTTGACCTGCTGGTGGCGCTGGCCGAGCGCGCGGGCCGTGTGCTCACGCGCGACCAGATCATGGAGGCCGTGCGCGGCCGCGAGTTGGAGGCTTTTGACCGCTCCATCGACGTGCACATGGGCCGCATTCGCGCGGCCATCGAGGTGGACGCCAAGAACCCGCGCCGCATCCTCACGGTGCGCGGCGTGGGCTATGTGTTTGCCAAGCAGCAGGATTGATGTGAAACAACCCCCTGTGGCGCTTCGCGCCTTCCCCCTTCTCTCGCATCGCTGCGCGCTGCGGGAAGGGGGACGCCGCCAGCGCTGCGGGGCGGCCCTTGCGCGGCGGCTCTGGCCTGGGCTGCGCCAGTTGCATGGGCTGCAGAACCAGGGCGTGCGGCATGGCGGTGTTTGATATTTTTTCGCGACGCCTGTATCTGCGCCTGTGGCTGGCGGTGGTGGGCGGTGTGGCCGTGCTCACGCTGGCCGTGGGCTGGGCATGGCGCATTGCGGCCGAGCAGAACGCGCAGCCCATGGCGCCACCCGCCCGCGAAGTGGTTCTGCGCGACAGTAATGGCCACACGCTGATCGCCGGACTGGCCACGCGCGTTCCGGGGCCGCCGGGCGAAGGCCTGGAGCTGCGCATAGACAGCGCCGATGGCGCCACCTACAGCCTGCAGTTGGCGCCGCGCGCCGACCGTGGCAACCACACGGGCCCCAACCGACGCCCCGAAGCCGCCTTCTGGACCCGGCCACCCTTTGGTTTTCTGTGGATGCTGGGCCTGGTGGGCCTGGCCGTGGCGGTGGGGGTTTATCCCATCATCCGCCGCCTGCTGCAGCGGCTGGAAACCTTGCAGCGCAGCGTGCAACGCTTCGGCGAGGGCGACCTGTCGGTGCGCGTGTCCGAGCAGGGGCAGGACGAAGTGGCCGATCTGGCGCGCCAGTTCAATGCCGCCGCCGCGCGCATCGAAGCCCTGGTCAAAACCCATAAATCGCTGCTGGCCAACGCCTCGCACGAACTGCGCTCGCCGCTCACGCGCATCCGCATGGGCCTGGAGTTGATGGGCGGCAACCAGCCTTCACCGGCATTTCGCGAGGAGATCCTGCGCAACATCGCCGAGCTTGACCAGCTGGTCGATGAAATTCTGCTGGCCAGCCGCCTGGATGCCCGCGAGGCCGATGTAGGCACCGTGGAGCTGGTCGACCTGATCGGGCTGGCCGCCGAGGAATGCGCCCGGGTGGATGCCGAGCTGGACGTGACTGCCGTGCCCGAGGGGCTGGAGGTGCGTGGCGTGGCCAAACTGTTGCGCCGTGCCCTGCGCAACCTGCTGGAAAACGCGCGCCGCTACAGCCAGGGCGACATCACGGTGGTGCTGCAGCGGCATGACGGCCAGGCACAGTTGAGCGTGCTCGACCGTGGGCCCGGCGTTCCTCCCGCCTTGCGCGAACGCATTTTTGAGCCCTTTTACCGCCTGCCCGGTGCCAGCGAACGTGCGGGCGGCGTGGGCCTGGGGCTGGCACTGGTGCGCTCGATTGCGCAGCGCCACAACGGCTCGGTGCGTTGCGAAGACCAGCCCGACGGATCTGGCGGCGCCTGCTTTGTGTTGCGCCTGCCGTTGCAAAGCCCACCCGGCACAGCGGCCCCGGCCCCGCAACGCAAGGGCACAGGAGCGAAATAGGGGTCTTCCGGGCTCAACGGCACCAAGCCTGCTTGGGCTGCGTCGCGTCAACTTGCCACCTGCCACCCGCGACTGCCCTGGCCTCACACCGGCACCGCGGAATCGGCCGCGGCTTGCGGCAGCGGGGCATTCAGCAACTCGACGCAATTGCGTCCCGCGCGCTTGGCGGCATACATGGCCTGATCGGCCACATCCACCATGACCTGCGCACCTGCGGCATCATCCGGAATCCGGGCGTGCCCACCAATGCTGACCGTCACACGGATAGTCTCGCTTGCCCACGGCATTGCCAGGTGCTCCACCCGGGTGCGCAGGTGTTCCGCCACCATGCGCGCGCCGCTCGCATCGGTGCCCGGCAGCAAGGCCAGAAATTCTTCGCCACCATACCGCCCGATGAAATCCTGCCCGCGCAACCCGCCCCGCAGGCACTGGGCAACAGCCACCAGCACGGCATCGCCCGCCAGATGGCCGTAGGTGTCGTTCACGCGCTTGAACCAGTCAATGTCCACCATCAGCAGGGCAACGGGCCGGCGTTCGCGCCCTGCCTGGGCCAGCGCGCGCTCGAGTGCGTCCATCAAGGCACGGCGGTTGGGCACACCCGTCAATGGATCCAGCAGGGCCTGCTGCTGGTGCCGTGCATTCGCCCTTTCTCGGCCCATCAGGATAAAGCCCATGGTGGTCAGCACCAGCCCCGCCAGCCCCATCACATGGCTGCCCACCTGGATGAAATGCGATGACCCCAAATGCGCCACCTCATTCCAGCCCAGCAGCACCCCGATGCTTCTTTGCAGATACAGCGCGATCACCATGCCCGCGCCAATGGCCAGCAGCAGGCGCCCGCGCTCCAGCACGCCGTTGTCGCGGTGCAGCGCCTCGCGAGCCACCATCCCACCCTGCAAGCTGAACAGCGCGCCACCCGCTGCCACCCGGGCTTCCGGCAGGTCCATCAACACCAGTGAGCCGGCCATCGCCACTACCAAAGGCACCAAAATTCTCCAGTGCGAGCACGGTCTGCCAAAGAACCGGCAAATCGCCACCAGCGACGCCGAATAGGATGCGGCCAGCAGCGTGTTGCCCACCACCATCAGGGCGGGAAACTGATTCGACGCCAGGGAGTTCACAATGAACAGCGGAAACGCCACGGCAATCATCAGCACCCCTGCGGCCCAAGGCGCCAGGCCATCGTCCCGCCAACGCCCCCAGGCAACGACCAACATGGCCGCAGCCATGGACAGCGACACCACGGGGAACATCAGCATGATGGTGGCGACATCTACGGGCATAGTGCTCCAGTGGGCAAGCGAGGTGGTGATTGTCTTGTGCGCGGCGCCCGGGAGAAAGGGCGCCCCCAAAGCGTGCAATGAAAACCGCTTCCCATCACACGCCCGTGATCCATCGGCAAATGCCGTGAATTCAACCCATTCTAGGGATGCCCTGCATGGCCCTCGCGCGTCGGGGGTAGTGCGGATCGGGATGGGCCGCAAGGCGTCTGTTTGCAGTCAATAGCCCCGCTATTGGCAAGAAAAGCAACGCAGCGGATCGCCCGATGTCGCGCTACCACCGGCCGCAGGGGGATATGCAGGCCGACGCTATGGGTTGGACAGCCGCTGGACACCTCGCCAGAATCACGCCATGACCATCTTTTCTTCCTCGCGCCTCTGTGCTCGATTCGGCCTTTCCACCCCCATCGTGCTGGCCCCGATGGCCCTGGCTTCTGGCGGTGCACTGGCCTCGGCTTGCGCTCGTGCCGGTGCGCTGGGGCTGGTAGGCGGCGGTTATGGCGATCTCGCCTGGACCCAACGTGAGTACACACTCGCGCTGCAAACTTCACATACGAATCGCATTGGCTGCGGCTTCATTACCTGGAAGCTGGACGAAGACGCTTCGGCGCTTGACTGGGTACTGGACCATGCACCCGAGCACCGGCCTCGTGCCGTCATGCTGTCATTTGGAGACGCCCGCCGGTATGCCGCACGCATCGCCGCCAGCGGCGCCGCGCTGATCTGCCAGATTCAGCGCATGGAGCAGGCCCCACAAGCGCTTGAAGCCGGTGCCACAGCCATCGTGGCACAAGGCGCCGAGGCCGGCGGGCATGGCATGAACGCCCTGAACGGACGCGCCACCATGACCTTTGTGCCCGAACTGGCCGACTGGCTGGCAGCACACTCCCCCGACACCCTGCTGCTGGCCGCCGGTGGCATTGCCGACGGGCGCACCCTGACCGCTGCGATGGTGCTGGGGGCCGATGGCGCGCTGGTCGGCTCGCGCCTGTGGGCCACGGCCGAAAGCCTGGCGCCGCAGGGCGCCAAGGAGCTGGCCCTGCGCACGGACGGCGACGGCACGGCCCGCAGTGCGGTGTTCGATATTCTGCGTCGCAAGAACTGGCCCGCACCTTACGACTTTCGCGCCATTCGCAACCCGCTGCACCGCGCATGGGAAGAGCGCATTGAAGAGCTGCGCAGCGACCCGGCCGCTGCCAGGGAGGTGTATGACGCGGGCGTTTCGGCGGGCGACTACACATCAGCCCACGCAACTGCGGGAGAAGCCGTAGGGTTGGTGCACGACTGCGCCGGCGCGGCAGACGTGGTTCGTGCCATGGGCGAAGGGGCATTGGCTGCGCTTGGCAATCCCCGGCTGCAGCACTGAAAGGGCGGGCACCACCCGCGCACCTTTCAGACCGGCTGGCTCGCGATCTGCATGCAAGCGAACACCCAGGAAACCTGCGCGTGCAGCCGACCCAATGGAGGGCGCTCCCTACAATCGGGTTAAATCGCTGCCCTGCCATGATGCACATCATTGCCAACCAATTCACACTGACGGAGTTTCTGCTGGACAGCCTGGACCCCGCACAGCGGGCTGACGTGCTTGTGCACCCCAAGCGCATCAAGGTACTTGGGTATTCCATCTTGAAAGCCATGGCTGCGTGGAGTCCCTTTCCACTGCCTGGCTTCCGCCCTTTTCCGCAAACCTACCTGCAAGCACTGGCGGCCATCCCTGCGGACGCGCCGGTGCTGATTTTTGGAATTGAGAACATCAAGGATCTGCGCATCATCCGCAAGTATTTGCGCACCCGGCGTGTCGCCGTGTTCACGTGGAATCCAGTCATCGATTATCAGCAAAGCCACAAAGTGCGCCGGCTCCACATCCAACAGCTCAAAGGCCTGGGTTTTCACGTCTTCACTTTTGACCCGGGCGATGCGCAGCAATACGGGCTCACGCTCACACAGCAGGTGTACCGTTATGTGGATACGTTCCGCCAGGCACTGCCCGAGCAGTGGGACATCTACTTTCTGGGACAGGACAAAAACCGTTTTCCCACGCTTCGCGCACTGGGGGAGTGGTGGCAAGGCTTTGGCTTGCGCACGAAACTGCGCATGGTGCCCGAGCCAGGCAAAACCTACCCGCAAACCGCGGCGATCGAGGTCTTGCCACACAGCATCGACTACCCAACGAACATCGAGGCCATTAATCGCGCCCGCTGCCTGCTGGAGATCACCCAAGCCAACCAGAGCGGGCTCACGGTGCGCTGCCTGGAAGCCCTGTTCTTCGACAAAAAGCTCATCACCAACAACACCTCTGTGCGCGCGCTGCCGTTTTACAACCCGGCGCGCTTCTTCGTCCTGGAGCAGGATGATCCTGCGACCATCGCCGCATTCTTGGCAGCGCCCCTGCCAGCCTTGCCACCCGGGGCGCTGGATCCCTACGACTTCTCGCACTGGGTAAAGCAATTCGAAACCCTGAGCGCGGCCTGAAAGCGCGCGGCAAACTCGCGCCCCACGCCCTCAAGTCAGCAATGCACTGCGCACGCCACACACGCTTTTTATGACCCAAGCCACCACCGATGTCCCGACCAGATTTGACCGTTTCGCCCAGGTGCTGCTGGTGGGGATGTTTTTGGCTTTTCCGGTAGCACTGGCACTGGGCAACGTGCTGGGTGTCCTGGCCCTGGTTGCCATCTTGGTGTCAGGAAACCTGCGTTCGCAGTGGCGCAAGGTTTTCCTGTTGCCCAGCACCTGGGCCATCTTGCTGCTGTTTCTGTTGATTCTGGTGGGAACAACCTACACCAGCGCACCTGGCAACACCGCCTTGGTTCACCTGTCCAAATATGCCAAATTGCTGGCTGGGCTACTTTTTGTGTCAGTGCTGTTCGATGCAAGAACGCGACTCTATTGCCTGTACGCATTCATGGTGGCGATGGGCTTTATTCTGGTCTCGGCTTACTGCGGCATCTTTGTCCCGCTGCCTTGGGCGGTCAGCCAACAGACCGGCTGGGGTGTCGACCGCACGGTGGTCGGCGACTACATCACGCAAAACGTGATGATGACTTTCTTCGTTCTGACCTGCCTGGCCTTTCTGTGGAAATTCAAAACCCCCTGGGCCCGAGGTTTCTGGGGCGTTTTGGCAGCGCTGGGGGCGGCGAGCATCACACACATGTCCTGGGGGCGCACCGGTGTCCTCCTGTTATGCAGCTGCCTCGTGGTTGCCGGCTTGGCGGCAGTTCCTGGCAAAAAGAAAATCTGGATGCTCGGCGCAATGATCGCCATTCTGGGTCTGGTCGCCGGAACCTCGCCGCTGCTGATGGACAAGGTCAGGTTGGGCTGGAAGGAGGTTCAAACCCATGAGAGCAATAAATACAGCTCGCTGGGCCACCGTTTATACAATTACAAATCGGTGCTGGCGATCATCCAGGAAAACCCGCTTGCGGGCACAGGCACGGGCTCTTTCGAAACAGAGGCATGCCGCCTGAACACCCGCCCCGAGGAGTGCGAGTTTTTTGGCTGGCATCCACACAACCAGTATCTGTTTTTCACGGTCGAAAACGGCGTACTGGGGGGCTTGCTGTTTGTGGCGCTCATCGTGAGCCTGTTTTATGCAGCGAGAAATCGCAGCACGCCCGACAAATGCTTGCTGCTGGGATTTGCCACCATGCTGGCGGCCAACAGCCTGGTCAACTCCTCTTTATTCAGCGCGCGCGAAAGCCATTTCTTCATTTTCATGATGGCCCTGCTGCTTGCCGGCCCGGTGATCGAGCAACCCAACACTGAACAGTCCCCGCACCCCATGCCATGACCCATCAAATGCCACCGGTTTATTCCCTGCATTGGGACAATATTTCCCCCGCCATTTTGCAAGGGCAGGATGCCGTCTTTGCCAAGCTCGGTCTGGAGCTGCGTCAGGAACGGCACCACCATAAAGCGCACGGCGTCTGGATGAACGAGGTGATAGCGCGACACCAGCCTGACGACGTGATCGTGTTCTGCGACATTGATGCGTTTCCGCTCACCGCCCAGGCTTACCAGGAAGCGGTGCAGAGCGCCGAGCGCGGCGCCGTGTTTGGACTGTCGCAATTTTCCAACCACAAGAAAAACACCGAGGTGTATGCAGGCCCCATGTTCATGGCCTTCACGAAGGCGACCTGGCAAACGCTGGGCAGCCCGAGCCTCAAATCGAGCGAGCGCTTTGACGCTGCCGAGGTGATGTCAGCTCGCGCACGTGAACAAAAGGTGGCACTGGCACTCAAACCGCCCACCAGCTGTATTGTTTCAAAATGGGCGCTAGGCCATGAAGGGGTCTTTGGTATTGGCACGTTCTACGGCAAGAACGAGTTTTTCCACCTCTTCGAATCTCGTTTTCCGGCCTACGAACGCCTGTTCTCCATGGTGGTGGGCGATGTGCTGGCCGAGCGGCCGCTGAATTTTCGCGGCTACCTCGAAACCGCACAGCATGCCGAGGCCGAAAACGCGGGCGCCCCGCGCCGCCAAAACCATCGCCTGGTGCCCAAATTCCTGCGCAAATACTTCTCGAACTGATGTCGGGTCCCACCATGTCGCTTCCCATCTTCTACATCAACCTCGCACGCGACACCGAACGCCGTCAGAAGCTCGAAGCCGAGTTGGCTCGCCAGGGCCTTCAAGGCACGCGCTTCGAGGCGGTCTGGTGGGCCAACCTGGGAGAGGCTGAGCAAAAGCAGCTTTACTCAGCCGAACTCAACAAGCACCAATTCCACGCCAGCCTGGTGAACGGCGAGAAGGGCTGCTACGCAAGCCACATCCGGCTGTGGCAGCAGCTGCTCGCCAGTGGGGCTCCCGCCATGGTGGTGCTGGAAGACGACGTCGGCTTGAAAGATGGCTTTGCCGACATACTGGGTGCGATCAGTCAGCGCGCGCAGCCCTGGGACATGGTCAAGCTGATCGGCCGGGAACGGGATAGCTTCCGCGGCAGCTGCCCCCTGAGCGAGGGCGTGGAACTGGTCGATTACAAGCGGGTTCCCAGCATGACGGCAGGCTATGCCATCAGCCGCCAGGGGGCCCAAAAACTGTGCCAGTCACGCCTGCCGTTTGGCCGGCCGATCGACGTCGATCTGCGCTATTGGTGGGAAAACGATCTGGCGGTGCTGGGCGTGTCCCCAGCCGCGCTGGTGCTTGACGAGACCAGTTTTACCAGCAGCATCGGCAGCAAGTCCGCCGCCGTGCGGCTGGGGCAGCGCTGGCGCAAGTTCAAGCGCCAGTGCGCCTACAGCCTCCTGAGCGCCTGGCACAACGCCCGGCGCGGCCCCCTGCTGAAATAAGTCAGTCGCCCGCTTCTGGAGACCGCGACAGGCCCAGCAGCAATTGGGCATAGCGCGCGTGCATCAGGTGGCGGTCAAAGCGGGTTTCGGCCGCCTGGCGCGCAGCCCGCCCCAGCCGCGCAGCTTCGGCCGGATGGGTCAGCAGACGCTCCAGCACAGCGGCCAGCGCAGCAGGGTCTCCCTCCGGTACCAGTTCGCCGGTCTTCCCCGGATCGATCACGCCGCGCACACCGACCACATCGCTGGCCACGCAGGCGCAGCCTGCAGCCATGGCCTCGACCAAAGCCAGTGGCATGCCCTCATAGTGGGTGGAGAGCACGAACAGCGGGCTGCGCATGAGGCGCTGCGGCAAATCGGACACCTGCCCTAAAAAATGCACCTGGGAATCCAGGCCGTGCGCCCGCACACGTCCCTGCGCGTGATTGAGCAATGTCTTCTTGCCCAGACCCGCGAAATACAAGGGGGGATGCAACCCTTTTTGGGCCAGCAAGGCCAACGCCTCGATCAGTGTGGCCTGATCTTTCTGGCGCGCAAAACGCGCGGCCATCACCAGTCCGGGCAGACGCTCGGCCATGGGTAGCAACTGTGCCGCCGGGAAGCGCTCCAGGTCCACGCCATTGGGAATGGCTACGCAACGCTCTGCAGGAAACCCCAGTTCGATCAGCCGGTCACGCACCCCTTCGGAAACCCCCACCAGGGCTGCGCTGCGGCGCGCCAGCCAGCGCGACTGCGCCAAACGCCAGCGTGTATAACGCTCGCGGGAGTTGTGCTCGACATGGACCAGCTTTGGCACCCCCGCCCATAGCCCCGCATAGCGGCCCCAAATGTGCTCGCTGAACCCGTGCGCCACCAGCACATCGGGCCGCAGCTTCAAAGCAAGGTTGCGTAGCGCCAAAATAGTGGCGGCATGCGACCATCCCGGCACCACCCAGACCCGCAGGCCCTGGGCACGCAAAGCCTCGACCCGGGCCACATCGGTGTTGCGCTTGCGGCGCAGCACCAGTACCGCCTCCATGGCGTCGCCTCCCCGCGCAGCCAGGCACAAATCGACAGCAACCTGCGTGGCACCAGAAAACCCACCGGTAACGAAGTGCATGACCCGCAGCGGCCGAAGACCTTCCGGCCGGGACGGAGCCCCCATGGCGACGTCAATGATAGTGCGCCACCGACTCACCCGCCTTCAACCGGTACACCGTGCCGCAATACGGGCACTTGGCTTCCCCGCTATGCGCCACGTCGAGATAGACTTTGGGATGGCTGTTCCAGAGCTTCATGTCAGCCTTGGGATTGGGGCAAAACACACCGCCCTGGGCGTTGAGGTCTTTGGTCAGGAGTTCAATAACGGCTTGCGACATGGTCAGACCTTGGTGAGCCAGTGGGCGTATTGGGGATTGCGGCCATTGACAATGTCAAAGAACGCAGTTTGGATTTTTTCGGTGATGGGGCCACGGCTGCCCACGTAGTCGCCCTTGCCCAGCTCGATGCGATCCAGCTCGCGGATGGGGGTGACTTCGGCGGCGGTGCCAGTGAAGAAGGCTTCGTCGGCGATGTACACCTCGTCGCGCGTGATGCGCTTTTGCACAATCTCCAGACCCAGGTCCTTGGCGATGTGGAAGATAGTGTTGCGGGTGATGCCGTTCAAGGCCCCAGCCGACAGGTCGGGCGTGTAGATCACGCCGTTCTTGACCACGAAGATGTTCTCGCCCGCGCCTTCGGACACGAAGCCGGAGCTGTCGAGCAGCAGCGCTTCGTCGTAGCCCTCATCGGTGGCTTCCATGTTGGCCAGGATGGAGTTGGTGTAGTTGCTCACCGCCTTGGCCTGCGTCATGGTGATGTTGACGTGGTGGCGCGTGTAGCTGCTGGTCTTGACGCGGATACCGCGCTTCATGCCTTCTTCGCCCAGGTAAGCACCCCAGGCCCAGGCGGCCACCATCAGGTGGATGGTGTTGCCCTTGGGGCTGACGCCCAGCTTCTTGTCGCCCACCCAGGTCAGCGGTCGGATGTAGCCGGATTCGAGCTTGTTCTCGCGGATCACGGCCTTTTGCGCCTCGTTGACCTCTTCCTGGCTGAACGGGATCTTCATGCGCAGGATCTTCGCGCTGTTGAACAGGCGCTCAGTGTGCTCCTGCAAACGGAAGATCGCCGGGCCGTTGACGGTGTTGTAGGCACGCACGCCTTCAAAAGCGCCGCAGCCGTAATGCAGGGTGTGGGTGAGCACATGGATCTTGGCATCGCGCCAATCGACCATCTGGCCGTCCATCCAGATCTTGCCGTCGCGATCGGCCATCGAGGGAACTACGGGGCTCATGGGTGTCCTTTGGGTTGCTGGGATGTCGCAAAAATCAGATTTTACGGGGCGGCCGATCCCCGGGTGCCATCTTGCGCATCCTCGGGGGCTGCGGGGCGTTCCAGCACCCATTTCACCAGCTTGCCGTTGTGAAACTCGCAGGTGACATGCGAGCGGGTGCCATCGGTCCACCGGTAAAACTCGGGTTGTTGATTTTCTGGCGACTGCAGCGCCCCCAGCGAACGGGTCATGGCCACCACATGCATCAGGCTCACCCCGGCTTGCAGCCTGGCATTGAGCATGACAGCGCTGCCCACATGCCCGATGGGGCGGTCTGCCGCCTTGCGCAGCACATTCATGAGCCGCGTGAAATGCAGCAGGGCCCACATGACCACGCCACCGCCGACGGCCGCGACACCCATCCAGCCATAGGACCGAAAGCCCATCACCACCAAAATCACCAGCCCCACGGGCACCAAAATGTTTCGCAAATTCATGGCCCCATTGTCTTACGGCGCCAACCGCTTTGCCTTGTGGGGAGTGCGTATGAGGGCATCAGCCCATGCCGCGCACCACGTTCATGGCCTCTTCCACCCGCTCCACGGCATGGATGGTGATCCCCTCGATCGGCTTTTTGGGCGCATTGGCCTTGGGTACCACTGCCACGCTGAAGCCCAGCTTGGCCGCCTCGCGCAGGCGCTCTTGCCCGCGCGGTGCGGGCCGCACCTCCCCTGCCAGCCCCACCTCGCCAAAAGCGATGAACCCCTGCGGCAAGGCCTTGCCCCGCAGGCTGGAGGTGATGGCCAGCATCACGGCCAGATCGGCGGCGGGCTCGCTGATGCGCACGCCGCCCACAGCATTCACAAACACATCCTGGTCCATGCAGGCGACCCCCGCATGGCGGTGCAGCACGGCCAGCAGCATGGCCAGACGGTCCTTGTCCAGGCCCACAGAGAGGCGCCGCGGACTGGGCCCACCGCTGTCTACCAGGGCCTGAATTTCGACCAGCAAGGGCCGGGTGCCTTCGAGGGTGACCATCACGCAGCTGCCCGGCACCGGCTCGCTGTGCTGGCTCAAAAAGATGGCGCTGGGGTTGCTGACCCCTTTGAGGCCCTTCTCGGTCATGGCGAACACACCGATCTCGTTGACGGCACCAAAGCGGTTCTTGATGGCGCGCACCAGCCGGAACTGGCTGTGCGTATCCCCTTCGAAATACAGCACCGTGTCCACCATGTGTTCCAGCACGCGGGGCCCGGCGAGCGCGCCCTCTTTGGTCACATGGCCCACCAGCACAATCGCCACGCCGGACGCCTTGGCACACCGCGTGAGGTGCGCCGCGCACTCGCGCACCTGCGCCACCGAGCCGGGTGCCGACGTGAGCTGGTCGGAATAGACCGTCTGGATCGAGTCGATCACGGCCACCGCCGGTTGCATGGATTCGATGGTGGCCAGGATTTTTTCCAGTTGAATCTCGGCCAGCACATTCACCTGGCTATGGTCCAGGCCCAGCCGGCGCGAACGCAGCGCCACCTGGGCGCCGCTTTCCTCGCCGGTCACATACAAAGTGGGCAGCCCGGCGCGCTGCAGCGCATCGAGCGCCTGCAGCAGCAGCGTGGACTTGCCTATGCCAGGGTCGCCCCCGATCAGCACCACACCCCCCTCGACGATGCCCCCGCCCAGCACACGGTCCAGCTCATCAATGCCACTGGGGGTGCGCGCAATGTCGGTCGCCTCGATCGCCGCCAGCGGCATGACAGCCTGCGCCTGCGCCAGGCCTGCAAACTGCGCGCCGCTGTAGCGGTTTTTGCCGGGCCCCGCCTCTGCCACCGATTCGATCAGCGTGTTCCACGCGTTGCACGATGGGCACTTGCCCAGCCAACGCGGGCTGGTGCCGCCACACTCGGTGCAGGTGAAAAGGGTTTTTTCTTTGGCCATGGCAGGTATCGGTAAGAAGCCCCGGGGTGGGGGCAGCCGACTATAGCGGCCGTGCCCACACGCGCTGGCGGCAACCCGTACGATGGCAGGCTTGGCAACGCCGCACGGAGTTCAGATTGCAGACACCCACCAACCGCTTCAAACAGGCCATGGCCCAGGGCCAGGCGCAAATCGGCCTGTGGCTTGGGCTGGCCGACGCCTACAGCGCAGAAATCATCGCGGGCACCGGCTACGACTGGCTGCTGATCGATGGCGAACACGCGCCCAACGACCTGCGCTCCATCCTGCACCAGTTGCAGGCAATAGCCAGTGCGGCCAGCGCCAGCAGCGCCCTGCCGCCGGGCGCGCCGGCGCCCCACCCCATCGTACGCGTGCCCGTGGGCGACACCGCACTCATCAAGCAGTACCTGGACATCGGCGCGCAGACGTTGCTGGTGCCCATGGTGGACACCGCCGAGCAAGCACAGCAGCTGATGCGCGCCACACGCTATGCACCCGAAGGTGTACGTGGCATGGGCAGTGCCCTGGCACGCTCGTCGCGCTGGCAGGCCTACCCCCAGTATGTGCACGAGGCGAACCAGCAGGTGTGCCTGCTGGTGCAGGCCGAAACCGTGGAAGCGATGGGCAACCTCGATGCAATTGCCGCCACGCCCGGTGTGGATGGCGTGTTCATCGGCCCGGCCGACCTGTCGGCCTCCATGGGCCACCCGGGCAACCCAGGGCACCCCGATGTGCAGGCCGCCATCCACGACGGCATTGCCCGCATCCTGCGCGCGGGCAAGGCGCCCGGCATTCTGGCCACCACCGAATCCCAAGCGCGCCAATGGCTCGCGGCCGGTGCGCTGTTTGTAGCCGTGGGGGTGGACACCATGCTGCTGGCCAGCGCCGCGCAGGATCTGCTGGCGCGCTTTCGCGCCGATGCCGTTGGCACACCCCAGCGCCCTGCGGGCTATTGAGACCCTGTCGAAACCACACGCATCGAATCCACCAAAACATCACCGCCTGCAAGACAAAGGCCTTTCAACCATGAAAGCATGCATTGACGGGGCGGGTGCCATCAGGGGCTGGCTCGGCGAGCGACTGCAAACCCTGGCCGGCACGCTGACGCGCGGCGGCATCGATGTGGAGGGGACCGACTGCATCCAGAAGGGCATCTGGTTCAAGCTGCGGGGCAACCTCACCATCAACCCCATCAGCGCCCGGACGGGTGCCACCACCGACCGCATCCTGGACGACGACCTGGTGCGGGGTTTTGTCAGCGCCGTGATGCTGGAGGCCAAGGCCATCGGCGAAAAGCTGGGCCTGCCCATTGACCAGCAGCCCGAGGATCGCCATGCCGTCACGCGCAAGCTGGGGCGTTCAAGACCTCTATGCGGCAGGATGTGGAGGCGAACAAGCCCCTGGAGATCGACGCGCTGGTGGGCGCTGTGCGGGAGCTGGGGCAGATCACCGGCACGCCCACGCCCCACACCGACGCCTTGCTGGGCCTGACCCGCCTGATGGTCCGCACGCGCAACCTCTACTGACAAACTTCGAACAAAATTGGCCTCCAGCGCTTATCCATCAATCGCCAACAGCTATTAAATTTATAGCGAATCAACCTAACCATGACCACTCTCACGCTTTACTACACCCCCGGCACCTGTGCCCTGGCCGTTCACATTGCCTTGCACGAGGCCCAGGCGGGCCACGAACTGGTGCGCCTCGACTTTGCCGCCCAGCAGCAACGCAGCCCCGAATACCTGGCCATCAACCCCAAGGGGCGCGTACCCGCCCTGGTCACCGAACACGGCGTGCTGACGGAAACCCCGGCCCTGCTGGCCTATGTGGCCCAGCGCTATGCCCAGGCGCAACTGGCGCCGCTGGACCCGTTTGCCTTTGCGCGCATGCAGGAGTTCAACAACTACCTGGCCTCCACCGTCCACGTAGCCCACGCCCACCGCCCGCGCGCCAGCCGCTGGGCGGACGAGCCCGCCTCCCATGCCGACATGCTGCGCAAGGTGCCGCAGAACATGGCCGAGTGCTTTGGCGTGATCGAACGCCACTACCTGCAGGGCCCCTGGGTGCTGGGCGAGCCCTATTCCGTCGCTGACGCCTACCTGTTCACCATGTCCGGCTGGCTGCAAAGCGATGGTGTGGACGTGGCGCAGTTCCCCAAGGTGGCCGACCACCGGCGCCGCATGGCCGAGCGGCCTGCCGTGCAGCGCGCGCTGGCCTGAACGCGCGCTTCGGCGGGCCGCAACCGGGGCGGAAAACGGGCGCAAAAAAGCCCCGGCACCTGCATAGCGCCAGGGCTTTTTGGCTGTGCGGGCCTGGTCAGTTGACCTTGAGCGCGCGCCAGTCAATGCGGTTGTCGGCGCGGTGCGGCAAATCCACCTTCTGCGTAGCCGCCCACGGGATGACCTGGTTGTACAGCGGGATGTGCGAAATGAGCTCGTGGTCCTGCACCAGGGCCTTTTCGATCAGGCCGTTGCGCGTGACTGCATCAGTTTCCTTCTTGATGCGCTCAATCAGCGCATCCTGCTGCGGGTTGCTGAAGCGGCCCAGGTTGAAATTGCCATCACCACCCGCGCCCGGCGAACGGATCAACGACTGCAGCGAATAGAACGCATCAAACGTTGGCACGCCCCAGCCCAGCAAATAGATGCTGGCCTCATTGCGCTGGATCATCGGGAAATAGGTGGCAAACGGCAGCGAACGCAGCTTGGCTTTCACACCCACCTTGGCCCACTGCGCGGTGATGGCCTGGCACAGCTGCTCGTCATTGATGTAGCGGCCTGCGCTGCAGGCAAAGTCCACCTCGAAGCCCTGCGGGTAGCCGGCATCGGCCAGCAGCTTCTGCGCTGCCTTGGCGTCAAAGGGGTAGCGCACATCGGCCTTGGGCGTCCAGCCGTTGACCTGGTGGGCAACCAGCGCCCCCGTGGGCTGGGCCAGGCCGCGCAGCACCACGCGCTGGATGGCTTTGATGTCGATCGCCTGGTAGAGCGCCTTGCGCACGCGCTGATCCTTGAGCGGGTTCTTGCCCTTGACGTTCGAGCCCGGCAATTCGTCGCGGAACTGGTCCATGCCCAGAAAGATGGTGCGGTATTCGGCGCCTTCCAGCACCTTGAGACCCTGTGTCTGGCGCACCCGCGCCAGATCCTGCAGGCTCGGGTCGATGATGAAATCGATCTCACCCGACAGCAGCGCCGCCGTGCGCGTGGCATCCGACTTGATGGGGGTGTAAACCACCTCGGTCACGTTGGTGGCGAACTTGCCCTTGCCCCACCAGTGCGGGTTGGGCTCGAGCACCACGCGCTGGTCGGGCGTCCACGACTTGAGCACATAAGGCCCCGTGCCCAGTGCGTTGCGGTGGGCAAAGGTTTCGTCCTTGTTCTTGATGTCCTTGGGGTCCACCGACTTGTTCTTCTCGGCCCAGGCCTTGCTGAGGATGCGCAGCTCGGTCAGCTGGTTCACCAGCACCGGGTTGGGCACGTCCGAGAAAATGTCGATGGTGTGGCTATTGACCTTTTCCACCCGGTCAATGCCCTGGGCATACACCGCGTAATTAGAGCTTTTGGACTTGGCCCGCTCCAGCGAAAACTTGGCGTCGTCGGCGGTGAAGTCGCTGCCGTCGCTGAACTTCACGCCCTTGCGCAGGGTGATGCGCAGCTGCGTGGGGCTCACCAGCTTCCACTCGGTGGCCAGCGCGGGCTCGGGTTTGAAGGTCTTGCTGTTGTATTCGACCAGCGTGTCGTACACCGCTGCGTGCAAGGTGTTGTTCACGCCCACGTTCTGGGCGTGAACGTCCCACGAAGACACATCCACGGCACGCGCAAAGCGGAAGGTCTTGGCCTGCGTGACCACGGGCAGGGTGACAGCCAGGGCTGCGGCAAGGAGCAGAGGTTTGAATTGCATGGGCTTGTGCCTCTCGAATAACAAACCCCTACTTTGACCGAGGTCGAGCGTCGTCGGAACAATTTTGTTGTTGTATCCATATGCCCAACAGGGGCACGACGCGCCCATGCACGCCACCAACGGATTGCGTCTGCGCTGGTGCGCCGCTGCACCCTATTTGCGCCGCAGCGCCAGCCGAATGCGCTCCAGCGCTGGGGAGGGCGGGGCCACGGTGCGGTCGAACGGGTGCGCGGTTGCACCAACGGCCTTCAGGATGCGTTGCACGTAAGCGCGCGTCTCCAGATAGGGCGGCACGCCGCGGTAGCGCTCGACCTTTCCCTCGCCGGCGTTGTAGGCGGCAGCCACCAGCGCCACATCGCCCTCGAAATAGGCCAGCAGCCAGCGCAGATAGGTCAGGCCCCCGCGGATGTTCTGCGCCGGGTCGTACGGGTTCTTGACGTTGAAGCGCTCGCTCGTCTCGGGAATCAGCTGCATCAGGCCCTGTGCATTCTTGGGCGACAGCGCGTGGGTGTTGAAATTCGATTCGGCGGCAATGATGGCCAGCGCCAGCTGCGGTTCGACCTGGTATTGCGGCGCCATCTTGAGCACCAGTTCCACGATCTTGCGCGGCGCGGTCAACTGGTAGTTGACGCCCGGCGGGCCCGCCACAGCCTGCGCGGACGGTGGGGGGCGCAGGCACGCGGGCACCTCGGCGGTGGCGCCGCCGACCACCTGCAACATGCGCGCGGCCACGCCCAGCCCCTGCTCGGCAGCGGCCTGGAAGAAGAAGGCGGCCGCTGCATCGTCGCGCGGCACACCGCGCCCATGGGCATACATCCATCCGAGGTTGTAGCCACGCCCTCGCCGTGCTCGTAGGCCACGGCCTCCTGGCGCAGGCTGGCCGCCCGGGTACTGTCGGTTTCACCGCCCTGCGCCCGCGCCACCTCGGCACCCAAGGCGCAGAACAACGCCACCGACAGCGGCGCAAGGATCGACAGGCTCGCACGCATGTTTTTCAGTATGCGCGTCTTGGCGCCGTACGTCACGTCCTGCATGGTCTTCAGCCATGTAACCGAGTGCACACACGGCTGTGGCGTGCCAGTCAATAGCAGCACCGGCTGCGTGCAGCGCCAATTCGGTGCGGCGGACATGCGGCAGCACGCGGCGGGCCGCAACGTGTGCCCCGCCATCTCGACGTCCCCCGAACAACGGCATGACCACCGTGACGGCCAATGCATGCGCCGCTGCAGACCAACGACCGGGCGTGGTTGAACTTAAGGAAAAAATGGCTCTAGCGCCCGTCCATAAAGCGTAGTCAGCTATAAAAAACAAAGCAATTTATCGCATCCGCAAGGCCCGCACCGCCTCGGGCAGCGAGTGCACATCGGGCAGAAAATGATCGATGGCGGCGCCCAGCAGCACGGCGCAGACCAGCGCACCGAGCAACGGCTTCCAGGTCAGGCGCACGGCGGCTGTGAGCCAGCCTTCGCGCTCCACGCCCACGGCAGCGCGGGCCGTGGCCACCGAAAACGCCAGCTCCACCGCCACGGTCAGCAGCACATCCCAGCCAAAAAACAGCAGGGCCAGCGAACCCGCGCCAGCAATCAGCGCGGCCCCGATGAGGAAAATTGCGACCACCGGCACCACCACCACAGCGCCTTCGTCCGCGCTGCCAATGGCGTCGGCCGCACCGCTGGCCATGTCGCCCAGGGTGCTGGATTCGCTGCCGCCGAGGCCCGCATCCGAGAGGCCCGAGGGCCCGGCCCCGTCAAAGTCGCCGGATGCACCGCCGCCGCCAAAGTCGCCCCCACCGGTGCGCGGCAGGGTCCCGCCGCCATCGCTACACCCTCCCCGGGGCCAGGGCAGCTCGGTCGCCAGATCCAGCGCATCGCCCCCGACGCCGTCCGCGCCGTGTTCACCCGACTTGCGCTGCCGCACCAGCCGGGCGGCCCACGCGCGCAACACCAGCAAATACCCCAGGTACCCCACCGACAGCGTGACCAGATAGCGCAGCGCCAGCGAGTCCACCCCCAGCAGCATCTGCACATGCGCGCTGCACCACATGAGCAGCAGCGTGAAGCTGCCGATCAGCAGCCCGTGCCAGCGCAGGCGGTAGCGCTGCTGCAGCGTGCGCGCCACCGTGCTGTGGTGCGGCATGCGCACAGAGCGCCAACTGGAGGCCCTGTGGTTGCTTGCGCTTGCGCTGCGGGGGCTGGCCACGGGCTGAACGGGGTGTCGTGCAGGGCGAAGGTCAGGCAACGCCGTCCACCGCCACGGGCACGCGCGGCGCCAGCGCGCACATCAGCTCGTAGCCCACGGTGCCGGCGGCCTGCGCCACCTCGTCGATGGGCAACACGGCGCCATTGCGGGCGCGCCCCCACAAGGTGACCTCGCTGCCGAAACCGGCGTCCATGCCAGCCGCAATCACGGGGCTCAGGTCCACGGTGACCATGTCCATGCTGACGCGGCCCACCAGGCGCGTGCGCACGCCATTCACCAGCACGGGGGCGCCGGTGTCGCAGTGGCGCGGGTAACCATCGGCATAACCGCAGGCGGCCACGCCGATGGTGAGTGGCCCCTCGGCTGTGAAGCGCGAGCCGTAACCCACGGTGTCCCCCGCCTGCAGCTGTTGCGTGCCGATGATGCGGGTGGCCAGCGTCATGGTGGGCTGCACCTGCCAGTGGTCCGCGTTGTGGGCAGGGAAATCGGGCGCGCTGCCATACAGCACGATGCCTGCGCGCACCCAGTCGCCGCGCACGCGCGCATCGGCCGCGTGGCGCAGGGTGGCGGCACTGTTGCACAGGCTGCGCTCGCCGGGCAGGTCTTCGGTGGCGGTGTTGAACGCGGCCATCTGGTGCGCAATGCCGCGCGGCCCGTCGGCATCGCTGAAATGGGTCATGAACGAGATCTCGTCCACCTGCGGCAGCGCGTTCAGACGCGCCCAGGCAGTGCGATAGCGCTGCGGCGTGAACCCCAGGCGGTTCATGCCCGAGTTCAGCTTGAGGAACACGCGGTGCGGCACCTGCGTCTTGTGGGCCGCCAGCATGTCGATCTGCTCGTCGCAGTGCACGGCATGCCACAGCGACAGGCGCGAGCACAGCTCCAGGTCGCGCGGCTCGAACACGCCCTCCAGCAGCAGGATGGGGCCGCGCCAGCCCAGGTGGCGCACGCGCTCGGCCTCTGCCAGGTCAAGCAGCGCAAAACCATCGGCGGCGCGCAGGCCCTCAAAGGCCCGCTCGATGCCGTGGCCGTAGGCGTTGGCCTTGATTACCGCCCAGGTTTTGGCATCGGGCACGGCCTGGCGCACGCGCGCGAGGTTGTGGTGCAGGGCATCGGTGTGGATGGTGGCGTGAATCGGGCGCGGCATGGGGATATACGAAGAAACAAGCATGGGATTCTGGCACTGCACGCCCGTGGGTGCGTGATATAACCGCCAGACACTTGTATGCGGCCCCCCAATCCATTCGGGCATCAGCCTCTCTGATATCCCCTCCAGCCATTCGATGAAGCGCGGTTTTTACACCATCATGTCGGCGCAGTTTTTTAGCTCGCTCGCCGACAACGCACTCTTCGTGGCGGCCGTGGAATTGCTCCGCACCAGCGGTGCCCCCGAATGGCAGCGCGCGGCACTGGTGCCCATGTTTGCCCTGTTTTATGTGGTGCTGGCGCCTTTCGTGGGCGCATTTGCCGATGCCTTGCCCAAGGGCCGGGTGATGTTTTTCAGCAATGCCATCAAGATCGTTGGCTGCCTGATGATGCTGTTCGGCTCGCACCCGCTGATTGCCTATGCCGTGGTGGGGCTGGGCGCAGCGGCCTATTCCCCCGCCAAGTACGGCATCCTTACCGAGCTGCTGCCGGCCTCGCAACTGGTCAAGGCCAACGGCTGGATCGAGGGGCTGACCATTGCCTCCATCATCCTGGGGGTGTTGCTGGGCGGGCAGCTGGTGGGACACCATCTGTCGGCAGCGCTGCTGTCCATCGACATACCCATGATCGATTTCGGCATCCACACCGCCGCCGAAGCGGCCATTGCCGCGCTGATCCTGGTGTATGCCCTGGCCGCCTGGTTCAACACGCGCATCCCCCATACGGGCGTGGAGATGCGCCCGCTGCGCCAGCACCCGCAACGCAGCATTCTGGCCAGCACGCTGGCCCTGCTGCCCGACTTCTGGGCCTGCAACAGCCGCCTGTGGCACGACAAGCTGGGGCAGATTTCGCTGTCCACCACCACCCTGTTCTGGGGCGCGGGGGGCAACCTCAAGTTCATCGTGCTGGCGTGGGCCGGTGTGGCCCTGGGCTACAACACCACGCAGGCATCGGCCCTGACCGGCGTGGTGGCCATCGGCACCGCCGTGGGCGCCGTGGCGGCATCCATGCGCATGCGCCTGGACATGGC
This sequence comes from Acidovorax sp. 35-64-16, assembly GCF_002281195.1. NCBI lineage: Bacteria > Pseudomonadati > Pseudomonadota > Betaproteobacteria > Burkholderiales > Comamonadaceae > Acidovorax > Acidovorax sp. 35-64-16. The sequence goes on from NZ_NCFM01000001.1 coordinate 81,287, forward strand.
CACCCGCGTGATTCCGCTGGGCATCGCGATGGGGCTGCTGCTGATCCTGATGGTGTTCATCAGCAACATCTGGCTGGCCATTCCGTTCCTGATCCTGCTGGGCGGGCTGGGCGGCTTTCTGGTGGTGCCCATGAACGCCCTGCTGCAGCACCGGGGCCACAACCTCATGGGCGCGGGGCGGTCGATTGCGGTGCAAAACTTCAACGAGCAGGCCTGCATCCTGGGCCTGGGCGCGTTCTACAGCCTGTCGCTCAAGCTGGGGTTGTCGGTCTTTGGGGCCATCACGGTGTTTGGGGTGGTGGTGGCCGGCATCATGCTGGTCATCCAGCGCTGGCATGCCAGCAACTGCCGCAACCACAGCGAGGAACTCGACCACCTGCTGCACATCGCGCGGCAGGATACGCACCACTAACGCTATTATTTTAATAGCTATTAGCGCTTACCAAATAAGCGCTTGATGCCGATTTGATGCCCAACCTGCTTTCCATACTGGCACTGGTGCTCAACGCCTTGGTGTGGGGCGTTTCGTGGTGGCCTTTCAGGCAGCTGCACGCGGCCGGGCTGCACCCCCTGTGGGCGACGGCGCTGATGTATGCGTTGGCGCTGGTCTGCCTGCTGCTGGCCCGGCCGCAAGCGCTGCGCACGGCGCTGCAACACCCCGCCCTGTGGCTGCTGGCACTGAGCTCGGGTCTCACCAACGTGGCCTTCAACTGGGCTGTGACGGTGGGAGACGTGGTGCGCGTGGTGCTGCTGTTTTATCTCATGCCCGCCTGGTCGGTGCTGCTGGCCTGGAGGCTGCTGGGCGACCGCCCCACGGGCGTGGCGCTGGTGCGGCTGCTGCTGGCCTTTGCAGGCGTTGCGCTGGTGCTGGTGCCCGCAGATGCCGCATGGACCCGGCTGGCAGCCCACCTTTCGGGCGCCGACCTGCTGGCGCTGGCGGGCGGTTTTTGTTTTGCCCTCACCAACGTGACACTGCGGCGCCTGCATGCCGTGCCCGGCGAGGCGCGCATGCTCGCCATGTTTGGCGGCGGCGCCCTGCTGGCCGGCCTCAGTGCCACAGCGGGGCTGGCGGTGGGGGCCGTGCCCTCCCTGCCCGCCCCGGCCCTGGCCTGGGTCCTGCTGGCCCTGGCGCTGGCACTGGCCTTTCTGCTGGGCAACTACGCCCTGCAATATGGCGCCACGCGCCTGGCGGCGGGCACCACGGCACTGGTGATGCTGTCGGAGGTGGTGTTTGCCAGCGTGTCATCGGCCCTGCTCACCGCCGCCCCGCTGGAGCCGCGCACCCTGCTGGGCGGGTCGCTGATCATGCTGGCAGCACTGCTGGCTGCGCTGCAATATCGGCGCAGTGCCAGCGCCTGATGGCACGCACGGGCAATCGCCCAGCGCCCTGCACGACGGGCAACCAGTCGCTACCATGCCCCCTTGCCCACAAGGAGTTGCCCATATGTCCAGCCTGTATGACTTTGAAGCCCAGCCCATGAGCGGCCCCGCCGTGCCGCTGCGGCAGTTCGAGGGCAAGGTTTTGCTGATCGTCAACACGGCCAGTGCCTGCGGCTTCACGCCCCAGTTTGGCGGGCTGGAAGAGCTGCACAAGCAATATGGCGACAAGGGGCTGGTGGTGCTGGGTTTTCCGTGCAATCAGTTCGGCCACCAGGACCCGGGCAGCAACGACGAAATCGCCAGCTTTTGCCAGCTCAACTATGGCGTGAGTTTTCCGATGATGGCCAAGATCGACGTGAATGGCGCCAACGCCTCGCCCCTATACCAGTGGCTCACCGCAGAAGCCCCGGGCCTGCTGGGCAGCAAGGCCATCAAGTGGAACTTCACGAAATTCCTCGTGGGCAAGGACGGCCGCGTGATCCGCCGCTATGCCCCGCAAGATGCGCCAAAAAAACTGGCAGGCGACATCGAGGCTGCGCTGGCCGCCCCAGGCGCTTAACAAGCGGCAATCAGGCCGTGGCAGCGGGCGGACGCTGGTGGCGCGCGCGCTCCAGCATCTGACCGGCCTGGCGCGGGTCCATGCCGTACATGTCGGCAAAGGCCTCCAGCGTCTGGCCGCTGGCTTCGAAGGCACGCAGCAGGGCCTCGTCCTTGGCATTGCGGGCTGCCCATTCGGCAAAGGCTTCTTCCAGGATGGCGTTGGCCGCCTCATCGCGGCCGGTGACCAGCTCGGTATAGGCCTCGCGCGTCAGGCCCGAGGCCTCAAACGCCTGGATCATGCGCTTGCGCAGCTTGGGCAAAACGTCGTCGCCCGCACGGGCCTTGCGGCGGCGAAACACCTCCAGCAAGGCATGGTGCACATGCTCGGGCGCCATGTCTTCAACGGGCTGGCCCGCGAGGTCGTGGCGCTTTTCGCCGGCGGCCACGCTTTGCAGGTAACGGGTGGAACGGGTGTGGATACCCAGCGCCACCTTGAGCGCATCGCGTTCAAACAGCTCGGGATGGGCTTCCAGCAGGTCCTGAAAGATGCCGCGCTTGAGCGGCAAAAACACAGCGCCGAACAGATGGGGATAAAGCCCCGCCAACTGCTCCAGCGCCGGGTGGGTGCGCGGGGGCGTGCGCGATGGCGCTTGCGGGCCTGCAGGCGCCTGGCCCTCGCTGCGCGCGCGATCACGGCCGCTGTTGCGGCCACCGCGCCCACCCCGGGACGGGCGATCCCCGCGCGTGGAATCCGTGGCCATGGAGGCTGCGGCAGTGGCCGCCGGGGCGCTGTCGCCAGTCTCGGGCTGCTGCAACGCCTGCTGGGCGTTGGCAGCGGCTACCGGGGCGGCGGGCGCCACTGTGGGTTCTTGGTCTGGCACGTGGTCGGTCATGGCTAGCGGGTGGAGGGCAACAAAACCCTCGATCATGCCAGCCTTGGCAAAACGCTCCTCACGGCGCGCACCACAACCACCTGTTGGGGGCAGGGATGTTGCAGCGTGCTGCGTCACGAGTCACCCCGTCATTGCGCCCCACCAGAGCAAGGAATTCGGCATCGGAAAGGTGAACGCACCACGACCGCATGGTCCGCGCATACCGGCTCCCAGCCCAGGTAGCCACCTCTATCGGTTGTTGCTCCCGGCTGGCCCTCGCCGCGATTGCGACTGGTTGCTGCCGCCCACATGCGACTCGCGGTCACTGCGGCTTTCGGGGGTGCGCTTGCCCTGGTTGATCTGGGTGGGGTCCTGCTCGCCCAGTTTGTTGGTGTCGTTCTCGACCTTGCCCGTGTGGGGCGGTTGCTTGTCGCGCGGGTTCTGATGGATCGTCATGAAGATCTCCTGTGTGTGGCGCAAGGCCAAAGCTTCGCAGACCACACTGCAGACGGTACAGGAAGCGAGGCCCGGTGGCAAACCGGGGCGCCCCCCGGGATTGACGCCCGCTACGGCGCCCCATAAAGTGGACGTCGCGCTTCGTGTGTTCGATTTTTCTCCCCCAGGAGAAGCCCCATGACTTCACGGATACCCCACCAAAGCCTGTCGCTCGGCAGGCGCATCGGGCCCTCGCCGGGATGGCTCAAGAACGCCGCCAACGGCCCGCTCATCCTGCGGCGGGCGCCATGAACGCCCCCTCTGGCACGCGAACCGTCCTGTACGACACGCCGCAGTTGGTGGCCGTCATCGACGAGATGGCGCGGCAGGCCAACAGCCTGCTCCACGGAGCCCACCCGGTGGCCGTGATTGGTGTGCTGCGCCGAGGCGCGCCGCTGGCAGATCGCCTGACCGCGCGGATGGTGGAGCTGTATGGGCTGCCTCAGCCGTTGCGGCTGGATCTGCAGGTCAAGCGTTATGCAGACGACCTGACGCTGCTCCACCCGGAAACCCTGCTGACAGAGCAGGCGCAACACGCCGCGCTGGATTTGCGCGGCTCTACGGTGCTGGTGGTCGATGATGTCTTGTACACCGGCCATTCGCTGCTGAGGGTGGTGGAATATCTGGCGCGCAAGCAGCCAGCGGCCATCCGGGTGGCCTGCCTGGTGGACCGTGTCACCACCCGCCTGCCCGTGCACGCCGATGTGGTGGGCGCCCGGCTTGGCATCGCCCCGCCAGACATCATCGAGTGCCATGTGCCGCCGTATGAGCCCGATTTCCGGATAGAGCTGGTGCAGCCCGCTCGCCCGCAATGAACCCACCCGAGGCCGCCCCATGTTCAAAGACCGCGATGACGCTGCCCATCAGCTGGCCGACCGCCTGAAAGGCTATCGCGACCAGCACCCCTTGGTATTGGCCATTCCGCGCGGTGCTGTGCCCATCGGCAAGATCGTGGCCCGGCAGATCGGCGGCGATTTCGACGTGGTGCTGGTGCGCAAGCTGCGCGCCCCCTTTGAGCCAGAGGTGGCGATTGGCTCGGTGGCGGAAAGCGGCTGGACCTACATCGCCCCCTATGCTGCCGCGGTAGGCGCCGACCAGGACTACATCGCTGCAGAAAGGCAGAAGCAGCTGGCCACCATCCACTCGCGCCGCGTGCAATACACACCGATCCATGCACCGATCGATCCGCAAGGGCGCGTCGTCATCGCGGTGGACGATGGTCTGGCCACGGGGGCCACCATGATGGCTGCGCTGCACAGCCTGCGCCAGCGCCAACCCGGCAAGCTGGTCTGCGCCATCCCTGTCGCATCAACCGATGCCCTGCAGAAAATCCGGCCCATGGCGGACGAGGTGGTGTGCCTGCAGGCGCCGGAAGATTTTCAGGCGGTAGGCCAGTTTTACCGCCACTTCCCTCAGGTGGATGACGAGGAAGTGATCGCGCTACTGCGCGCCTGAGGGTGCCCCGCGCGTAGGCAAATGCTGCGCGAACCAGTCGGCCGCCAGGCGGGCCACGGTCTCCAGCGTTCCGGGCTCTTCAAACAGATGGGTGGCACCGGGAACGATGGTCAGGTGGGTGGGCCCGGGCATGTGCGCGGCGGCGCACCGGTTGAGGGCCAGCACCTCTTCGTCGCACGCGCCCACCAGCAGCAGGGTGGGGCACTGCACCCGCGCAAGATCACGGGCCGGGGCGAGATCCGGGCGCCCGCCGCGGGAGACCACGGCCCGTATGCCTGCGCCCTGCGAGGCAGCAGCACTCAAGGCCGCCGCAGCACCGGTGCTGGCACCGAAATACCCCATGGGCAGCAATGCCGTTGCGGGCTGGCGCCTGGCCCAATCGGTCACATCCAGCAGGCGTTGCGTGAGAAGCGGGATGTCGAACCGCGTGGCATAGACACGGTCTTCCTCTGGCGTGAGCAGATCGACCAGCAGGGTCGCCAGGCCGCGTTCTCGCAGCACCCGCGCCACATGGTTGTTGCGGGGGCTGTGGCGGCTGCTGCCGCTGCCGTGGGCAAACAGCACCAGACCCTGGCTGTCGGGCGGGCACTCCAGCGCGCCCTCGATAAGGCCAGCGTCCACCGGGATACGAACCAGTTGTTCCGTCGCAGCGTGCATGGGGTTTCACCTCTGCCGCCATTGTCTTCGCCTGCCACTCGGCCATGCCCCGAAACGCCCGGATCACCCATCCTGGCAACGCGGGAAAAGACCGGACAGGATTTCAAGGCGCGGCCAGCGCCTCGTCCAGTACTTCCACCCAGTGCCTCACGGGCGTGGCCGTGCCACTTTGCAGATGCGTGATGCAGCCGATGTTGGCCGAAAGAATGGCGTCGGGCGCCTGCTCGCCAAAGGCTTCGCCCAGCACACCGAGCTTGCGGTCGCGCAGCTGGTACGACAGGTCCGGGTTGAGCACCGAATAGGTGCCCGCCGAGCCACAGCACAGGTGGGATTCGTTGCGTGCCACGCGCAGCTTGAAGCCCAGCTGGTTCAGGTGCGTCTCTACCCCGCCGCGCAGTTGCTGGCCATGCTGCAGGGTGCAAGGCGGGTGGTAGGCAAACAGCACGTCGGGGGGCTGCACGCGGCCGGCCAGTTTTTGCGCCAGCTCGGGCAACAGCGCGGGCAGCAGCTCCGACAGGTCGCGGGTGAGGGCGCTGATGCGCTCGGCCTTGGTGGCGTAGTGCGGGTCGTCCTTGAGGATGTGGCCGTATTCCTTGACGGTGACGCCGCAGCCCGAGGCGTTCATGACAATGGATTCCACACCGCCCGCCTCCACCAGCGGCCACCAGGCGTCGATGTTGGCGCGCATCTCGGCCTTGCCGCCTTCCTGGTCGTTGAGGTGGAACTTGACGGCGCCGCAGCACCCGGCCTGGGGCGAAATCACGGTCTGGATGCCCGCTGCGTCCAGCACACGGGCCGTGGCGGTGTTGATGTTGGGCATCATGGCCGGCTGCACGCAACCGGCCAGCATGAGCACCTTGCGCGCATGCTCGCGGGTGGGCCAGGCCCCCGCCTGTTGCGGCGCAGGCACCTTGGCCCGCAGGGATTGGGGCAGCAGGCCGCGCACCGCCTGGCCCACCTTCATGGCGGGGGCAAAAAGGGGCGATGGCAGCCCCTCTTTCAGCGCCCAGCGCAGGGCCTTTTCGCCCAGGGGACGGGGCACTTTTTCGTCCACCAGCTTGCGCCCGATGTCGATCAGGTGGCCATACTGCACGCCGCTGGGGCAGGTGCTTTCGCAGTTGCGGCAGGTCAGGCACCGGTCCAGGTGCATCTGCGTCTTGCGCGTGGGGGGCTCGCCTTCGAGCACCTGCTTGATGAGGTAGATGCGGCCACGCGGGCCATCGAGCTCGTCGCCCAGCAGCTGGTAGGTGGGGCAGGTTGCCGTGCAGAAACCGCAGTGCACGCATTTGCGCACGATGGCTTCGGCCTCCAGGCCATCGGGGCGGGCGCGGTATTCAGGGGCGAGTTGGGTTTGCATGGGTGCAGCCTGGACAGGTCAACAGAAAAAATCAGGGGGCGGGGGGCAGCTGGGCGGGCGCGGCCTTGCGCAGCGGATGGCGCAGGCGCGCCCGGTCGGCCCACAGCGGGGGCAGCGACAGGGCCAGCAGCACCAGCGCCAGTGGCACCACAAAAACGAAACCCACATGCTTGAAGCCGGCCGCCCCGGCAATGCCGCCAATGAGGAACATCGCCACCAGCCCCGCAAACAGACGCAGCCGGGCATGGTTGGAGCGCACCTGGTTTTCCAGCGCGGTGCCGGTGCGGTTCCAGTAGAGCAACTTGCCCAGCTCGATGCCCAGGTCGGTCACCACGCCTGTCATGTGGGTGGTGCGGATCTGGGACGAAGACATCTTGGTCACCGTGGCGTTTTGCAGACCCATGATGAAAGACAGCAGAAGCACCGTCATGGGCACGGAAAAAGGCGTGCGCCAGTCCAGCGTGATGGCACCCACCAGGCCGAACACCAGCATGAGCAGGGCCACCACCACCAGCGGCAGTGCATAGCTGCTGTGCAACTTGCGCTGCAGCGCCCAGTTCACCATCACCGCCGTGGTGGCCGCGCCGCTGATGAAGGCCAGCAGGGCCCCCACGGCGCTGAGCACCAGCACCGTGTTGCCCAGCACGAGGTTGTCGGCCAGCATGGAAAGAAAGCCCGTCATGTGCGAGGTGTACAGGTTCACCACCAGAAAACCGCCCGCATTCACCGCCCCGGCATTGAAGGCCAGCAACAGGCCCAGCACGCGATTGCTGGTGCCCGTGCGGTGGTGGCCGGTGAGGTGACGCAGGCGCCGCATGTTCAGATCCCGGTTCAGCACCGGCGAGGCGCCGCGCGCCGCTGCGCCTTGCACGGGTAAAGCGCCCCGTGCCGGACGGCGATGGCAAGCACGCGCACGCTCCTTACCACTGCGGCGCCATGCGGCCGGGGTTGAAGATACCGGCCGGGTCGAAGCTGTGCTTGAGGCGCGCGTGGATCTGCTCCAATGCCGCAGATTTCAGATCCAATTGACCTCCAGCCCTTTCCCCACCTGCGCCGTCAGCTATGAATAGTGAAGCACTCCCACCCACTGCCCGGGCTGCTTCGCGCAGCACATCACCGTGCGCGAGCGGCGCCTGAACCCAGCGCAGGGCACCATGCCATTCGACCAGCGGCGACACGCCCCCCGGCAGAGCCAGCACGGGGGCTGTGGCGGGCAGCGACAGGCGCCACAGCGCCTGCCCGGGCCGCGCCAGGCGGGCAGCGAACCAGGGCAGCGTCTGCTCCCGGCAGGCCTGCCAGTCGGGTGCCGCTGTGGCGTTGTCGAGCCGCGTGCCGCCCATGCTTTTGCAGGCCGCATCCACCGCCGCCACGGCGCCACGCAGGCGCACATAGAGCTGGCCCACACCCGCGTCCTCCACCCAGCAACTGGCATTGAGCGGCAATGGCTGGCCACCCCAAGTGTGCAGCTTGCGCAGGGCATCGGCCTGGTTGCATTCGAAGCGCAGCGTGGCTTCGGCGGGAGCCACGGGCAACACCTTGAGGCTGACCTCGGTGAGCAGGCCCAGCGTGCCCCAGGCGCCCGCCATCAGGCGCGAAACATCGTAGCCCGCCACGTTTTTCATCACCTGGCCACCAAACGTGAGCAGCTCGCCGCGCCCGTTGATCAGCACCACACCCAGCAGGTAGTCGCGCACCGCACCCACGCTGGCGCGGGCGGGGCCGCTCAGCCCGGCCGCCACCATGCCCCCCACCGTGGCACCCGGGCCGAAATGGGGTGGCTCGAACGGCAGGCACTGGCCTTTTTCGGCCAGTACGGCCTCCAGATCGGACAGCTGCGTACCGGCGCGCGCCGTCACCACCAGTTCACTGGGCTCATAGCTCACGATGCCGTTGAGTGGGCGGGTGTCCAGCACCTCGCCGTGCAGCGCAAGGCCGTGAAAGTCCTTGGTGCCCCCGCCGCGGATGCGCAGGGGGGTTTGCGCGGCGGCAGCAGCGCGGACACGGTCAACAATCTGGCGAAGGGCGAATTCCATGGTCTGCATGGTAGCGGCACAGCGCCACGGCAGGCCGGGCGGGTCGCATGAATTTTTTGAACAGGGGCTGTGCAATCCACAGGAGCCCCGGCCGGCGCAGGCAGCGATGCCAACGCATCGCTCCATAAAAAAGGCCCGCCGAAATGGCGGGCCAAAACCTTGAAGAAACTCGTCTGTCTTGCACGGCGCTGCGGCGCCACCAGACACCGCAGCGCTGGGCGTTCAGCGGTTGTACGCCGTTTCGCCGTGCGAAGTGATGTCCAGACCTTCGCGCTCGGCTTCTTCTGGCACCCGCAGGCCCACTAGCAGATCGGCGATCTTGTAGGCGACGAAGGAGACCACGCCAGACCACACGATGGTGAGCAGCACGCTCTTGACCTGGATCCACAGCTGAGCGCCCATGGCGAAGGTGTCGGGGGTCAGACCGCCCGTGCCACCCAGGCTTTGCGAGGCAAACACCGCCGTCAGGATGGCACCGATGATGCCGCCCAGACCGTGCACGCCAAACACATCGAACGCATCGTCGGCACCCAGCATCTTCTTGAGGCCACCCACGCCCCACAGGCAGACCACGCCAGCGATCAGGCCCAGCACGATGGAACCCATGGGGCCCACGAAACCGGCAGCCGGTGTGACCGCCACCAGACCCGCCACGGCGCCCGAGGCAGCACCCAGCATCGAGGCCTTGCCCTTGTGCAGGGCTTCACCGGCCAGCCACGACAGCGTGGCAGCACCCGTGGCCAGAATCGTGTTGATGAAGGCCAGGCCAGCCACGCCGTTGGCAGCACCTGCCGAGCCGGCATTGAAGCCAAACCAGCCCACCCACAGCAGCGAGGCACCCACCATGGTCAGTGTCAGGCTGTGGGGCGTGAGCGCTTCTTTGCCGAAGCCGATGCGCTTGCCCACCATGTAGGCACCCACCAGGCCAGCGATACCGGCATTGATGTGCACCACGGTGCCACCAGCGAAGTCGAGCGCGCCGTCCTTGCCCAGCAGACCGCCGCCCCACACCATGTGGGCCATGGGGATGTAGCTGAAGGTGAACCACAGCACGGCAAAGATCAGCACGGCGGCGAACTTGATGCGCTCGGCAAACGATCCCACGATCAGCGCCACGGTGATGGCGGCAAAGGTGGACTGGAAGGCCACGAACACATATTCGGGAATGGTTGGCAGCAGGCCCGACAGCGTGTCTGGCGCGATGCCCTTGAGGAAGATCTTGTCAAACCCTCCGAAGAACTGGCCCTCGCCGGCGAACGTCAGGCTGTAGCCATAAACGGCCCACAGCACGGTGATCAGCGCAAAGATCACGAACACCTGCACCAGCACCGACAGCATGTTCTTGGAACGGGCCAGGCCGCCGTAGAACAGTGCCAGGCCCGGAATGACCATCAGGATCACAAGCATGGTGGACGTCAGCATCCAGGCGGTGTCACCCGAGTCGAGCTTGGGCGCGGGTGCCGTGGGGGCCGCTTCGGCGGCTGCAACCGGTTCGGCTGCGGGCGCTGGGGCCTCGGCGACAGGTGCAGCCACAGGGGCTGGCGCAGCGGCATCGGCCACCGGGGCGGCGATGGTGGTGTCGGCCGGGGCGGGTGCCTGGGCCAAGGACAGGGTTCCTGCGGACAGCAGACTCAGTCCCAGAATGAAGGAGGCAAGCAGTTTTTTCATGGCATGTACTCTCTGTGGGATGCAGCGGGCTTGGGGCCGTGCTTAAAGGGCTTCCTTGCCGGTTTCGCCGGTGCGAATGCGCACCACCTGCTCCAGGTGGCTGACGAAAATCTTGCCGTCGCCGATCTTGCCGGTGCGTGCAGCGCCCTCAATGGCTTCGATCACGCGGTCGACCAGCTCATCGTCCACGGCGGCCTCGATCTTCACCTTGGGCAGAAAGTCGACCACATACTCCGCGCCGCGGTACAGCTCGGTATGGCCCTTTTGGCGGCCGAAGCCCTTGACCTCGGTGACCGTGATGCCCTGCACCCCGATGTCAGAGAGGGCTTCGCGCACTTCGTCGAGCTTGAAGGGTTTGATGATGGCTGTCACCATTTTCATTTTGAGTTCCTCCGATTGAGGGCACCGACAGGGCGCCCTCCGTTGATTACAGGGTTTTGGTGAGCGTGGCGATCACGCGGGCTTTGTTGACGGGGCCAAAAAAGTCTTTCTTGTTGGCGCCCACGATGGCAGCGCCCAGCGTGAGGCCATCGCCAAAGTCATAGACACCACCGACGCTGTAATCCATGTAGTTGGGCACGCCTGCATCCTTGATGTCGCTGGAAAAGCGGGTGAAGCCCACCGATGCCTTCAGCGTGACCTTGGGCATCACTTCCTGTGCCACGGCGAAGCTCAGGTAGCCGGTGTTGCGGCCCTTGAGACCGGAGCCGGACTTGGCGCCCGCCCAGCCGAAATAGTCCTTGGACACCGTGTGCGCATACTTGGCCGTGAGCGGGCCAAAAGTGGCGGCGCCATAGAGCTCGGTGGTGTTGCCGCTGGTGTTGCCGGGATACAGATAGGCCAGCGCGCCCACATCCAGGTCCGCTCCGCCGGCCTTGAACTTGTAGCCGCCGTAGACATCGGATTCCAGCGAGTTGCCAGACAGCCAGTTCACGCTGGAGTTCCAGTTGCCGACATACCAGCCAGAGTCGCCAAAGGCATAGTCAAAGCCACCTTGCACTGCGGGCTTGAAGGCACTGACCTTGCCGGTGTCCTGGTCCTGGCCCCGGAACTTGTAGTTGCTGGTCAGGCTGACATTGCCCGTGAGCTGGGCACTGGCCAGCATGGGCAGGGCGGCAAGAAAGGCGACGCTCAAGAACTTGATGGATGCGCGGGTCATGGTTCCTCCGGTAGGTCTAAAGTGGGTACACACCGGTTAAGCACGGTCCGTGCCATGTCGCAAAACACCACGACGGCACGCCCTGCGCCCGTGGTCTGCATTCGCCCTTACATTGGTGGTGGCGCCGCGCCATCGCACCCGAGTGGTGCGCAGCACGGCAGCCAGACAACAACCATCCACCCACCGCACCTATCTGGGGAGAAAACCGCTCATGAGTCTTGCTTTGGTGCAAAGCCGCGCGCTTCTGGGGCTGCAGGCGCCCTCGGTCACCGTCGAGGTGCATCTGGCCAACGGGCTCCCCAGCTTCACCCTGGTCGGTCTGGCCGATGTGGAGGTGAAGGAGGCGCGCGAGCGCGTGCGCTCGGCGCTGCAGAACGCGGGGCTGGAGTTTCCGCACAACAAGCGCATCACCGTGAACCTGGCGCCGGCCGATCTGCCCAAGGACTCGGGGCGCTTTGACCTGCCCATCGCCCTGGGCATCCTGGCCGCCAGCGGACAGATCGACGCCAGCCGTCTGGCCGGTCATGAATTCGCTGGCGAGCTGTCGTTGTCCGGCCAATTGCGCCCCGTGCGCGGCGCCCTGGCCACCAGCCTGGCGCTGCGGGCCCACCAGGTGGCGGTGCGGCTGGTGCTGCCACCGGGCAGCGCCGAAGAAGCCGCCCTGGTACCCGATGCGCAGGTTTACCGCGCGCGCCACCTGCTGGATGTGGTGCGGCATTTTTTACCGGCAGGCGCCCAGGAGTCCATCGACGACAGCGCTGCCACTGACGACGGCTGGTGCCTGCTGCAGCCCGCACCGCTGGCCACGCAAGCGGTCTATGCCGACCTTTCGGATGTCAAGGGCCAGGTGGTTGCCAAACGCGCACTTGAAATCGCGGCCGCCGGCGGGCACAGCCTATTGATGATGGGGCCGCCGGGCTCGGGCAAGTCCATGCTGGCCCAGCGCTTTGCCGGGCTGCTGCCAGCCATGACCATGGAAGAGGCCCTGGAAAGCGCGGCAGTGGCCAGCCTGGCAGGCCGCTTTAGCGCCGCGCAGTGGGCGCAGCGGCCCACCAGCCAGCCCCACCACACCGCATCGGCCGTGGCGCTGGTGGGCGGGGGCTCGCCGCCGCAGCCCGGAGAAATATCACTGGCCCACCACGGGGTGCTGTTTCTGGACGAATTGCCAGAGTTTCCCCGTGCCGCGCTGGAAGCCCTGCGCGAGCCGCTGGAGACCGGGCGCATCACCATTGCGCGCGCCGCGCGGCGTGCGGAGTTTCCGGCGTGTTTTCAGATGGTGGCCGCCATGAACCCCTGCCCCTGTGGCTTTTTGGGGTCGGCGCAGCGCGCCTGCCGTTGCACGCCCGACCAGGTGGCGCGTTACCAGGGCAAGCTCAGCGGGCCGCTGCTCGATCGCATCGATCTGCATGTGGAGGTGCCTGCCTTGCCAGCCAACGACCTGCTGGACGCGCCAGCGGGCGAGGCCAGCGCCGCCGTGCGCGAGCGCGTGGCCCGCGCCCGCCAGGCGGCCATGGCACGCCAGGGCAAGTCCAACCAGGCGCTGCAGGGCCAGGAGATCGACACCCACACCGCCCTGGAGCCCGCTGCCACGCAGTTTCTGCAAACCGCCGCAGCCCGCCTGGGCTGGTCGGCCCGCAGCACGCACCGCACCCTGAAGGTGGCGCGCACCATTGCCGACCTGGCGGGCGCCACCAGCACGCAGGTGGCCCATGTGGCCGAGGCCGTGCAATACCGGCGCGTGCTGCGCAGCCCGGGCGCATGAAACACCCGGCCGCCGCGCACGGCCCCGGGCCTGGCCCGTACACACCGCAAAAACCGCAGGGCGGTGCTATATGTTTAATAGCTGTCTGCGCTTTACTATAAAGGGCTAGAGGCCAATTTCACTCATATTTCCCGAGAACCCCGAAAATTCGGTCGCTACACCCCGAGGTACTGGCGCCGCACAGCCAGGTCGGCCACCAGCGCCGCCATGGTGCTGTGGTGGCGGATCTGGCCTTTTTCCAGCACATAGGCGCGGTCGGCCACCGCCTCGGCAAAGTAGAGGTTTTGTTCAGACAGCAGCACGCTCACGCCCTGGGCCTTGAGTTGCAAAATGGTGCGGGCCATCTGCTCGACGATCAGCGGGGCCACGCCTTCGGACGGCTCATCGAGCAGCACCAGCAGCGGCTGGCCCATGAGGGTGCGCGCCACCGTAAGCATCTGCTGCTCGCCGCCACTCATGCGGCCGCCGGGCCGGTGGGGCATTTCGCCCAGATTGGGAAACAGCGCAAACAGGCGCTCGGGTGTCCAGTGCGGCGCGGCGCTGCCGTCGGGCCAGTGGCGCGCGCCCTGGCACCCCACTTCCAGGTTTTCAAGCACGCTCAGGTCGGTGAAGATTCGCCGCTCTTCGGGCACATAGCCCAGCCCCATGCGCGCCACCTGGTAGGGCGCGCTGCGCGCAATGTCGCGCCCCAAAAATCGCAACCGGCCTCCCTGCTGAATCTCGCGGCGCACCTCCAGGCCCACGATGGCCTTGAGCGTGGTGGACTTGCCGGCACCGTTGCGGCCCATCAACGCCACGACCTCGCCGCGCCCCACCTGCACATCCACGCCAAACAGCACCTGCGCTGCGCCATACCAGGCGGCCAGCCCCTGCACCTGCAGCAAAGGGGCCGACAAGGCGGACTGGGGCGTTGCGGTTGGCACAACCACGGATGCGCGGGCCGTCACGGCGCGCTCCCGCCCGTGGGCACATGACCGAACATGCTGCCGCTGCCCAGATACACCTGCTGCACCTGGGCGTTGTCGCGAATGGCCTGCGGCGTGCCCTCGGCCAGCAGGCGCCCGCGCGCCAGCACCATAACGCGGTCGGCATGGGCAAACACCACATCCATGCTGTGCTCGGTGAACAGCACGCCCATCGCCCGCTCGCGCGCCAGTTGCTGCGTGAGCGCCATCAGCGCCAGGCGCTCCGCCGGGGCCATGCCGGCCGTGGGCTCATCCATCAGCAACAACCGGGGCGCGTGGGACAGCGCCATGGCCAGCTCCACCCGCTTCACGTCGCCATAGGCCAGCGCACTGCAGGGGCGCAGCGCCTGCGCCGCCATGCCCACCTGATCGAGCAGCGCCAGCGCATCGGCGCGCCGGTGGTTCTGCGCGCGCGGCCAGAACGAAAACAGGCGCCGGTCCGCCGACAGCAGGGCCATCTGCACGTTTTCCACCACGGTGAGCGAGGCAAAGGTTTCGGCGATCTGAAAGGTGCGCCCTACGCCCTGCTGCCAGATGGCGCGCGGCGGCAGGCCGGCAATGTCCACCCCGGCCAGCTCGATGGTGCCCGCATCGGGCCGCAGCTGGCCGCCCACCATGTTGAAGGTGGTGGACTTGCCCGCGCCGTTGGGCCCGATCAGCGCCAGCATCTCGCCGGGCGCCAGCGCAAAATCCACGCCATCGACCGCCAGCACACCGCCAAAGGCCTTGCGCAGGCCAGTCACCTGCAGCAGTGGTGGCGCTGCGCTCATGGTGCGCTCCTGCGGGCCTGCCAGCGCAGGGCCAGAAGCCGTGCAAACCCTGCCAGCCCCTGCGGAAACAGCAGCACCAGCGCCAGCATGGTGCCACCCAGCACGGCGCGCCAGTAATCGGTGTTGCGGGCCACGGTGTCGTGCAGCCAGGTAAAGGTGACCGCGCCCACCCAGGGGCCCGCCAGATTCTGCACGCCGCCCAGCAGCACCATCACCAGCCCATCCACCGACTTGCCCACCGAAAGCCCTTCGGGCGAAATGCTGCCCTTGGAAAACACATACAGCGCCCCGGCCAGGCCCGCAAAAACGCCCGCCACCACAAACGCCGCCCACTGCAGGCGGCGCCCGTCCATGCCGATGGCATCGGCCCGCAGGGCCGAGTCGCGCACCGCGCGCAGCGCATAGCCAAACGGCGCCAGCAACACCCGCCGCAGCAGCAGCACGCCGGCCGCCACCAGGGCCAGGGTCAGCAGGTAATAGGCCTGCTGGCTGGCCAGCCACGGCGCGGGCCACACGCCGGCAATGCCGTTGCTGCCGCCGGTAACGGCGTCCCACTGGTAGCACAGCGCCCAGGTGATCTGCGCAAACGCCAGCGTGAGCATGGTGAGGTACACGCCCGACAGCCGCACACAGAACCAGCCATACACGAGCGCAGCCACGCCCGCGGCCAGCGGTGCCAGAAGCAGGGCCACTTCCATGCGCACCCCGGCCGACTGCACCAGCAGAGCCGCCGCATAGGCCCCCAGCCCGAAATAGGCGGCATGGCCAAACGAGTGCATGCCCGCCGGCCCCATGAGGAAATGCAGGCTGGAGGCAAAGAGCACCGCCACCAGCAAATCCACCAGCAGCACCGGCGCATAGGGCCAGGCCCCCGCCAACAGTGGCACCAGCGCCAGCGCGGCAAGAACGGCCCAGCCCAACCATTGCACCCCCCGGCTGGCGGGATGCAGCGGCGCCTCAGCCACGCCGGCCGCGTGCACCTGGGGCTGCGGCTGCCCCAGCAGCCCCCAGGGGCGCCACACCAGCACCACAGCCATGACCAGAAACTCCACCACCAGCGTCATCTTGGACAACGACAGGCTGATGCCCCCCACCTCCACCATCCCGGCCCACACGCACACCGCCTTGAGCTCGGCAATCAGCAGCGCCGCCACAAACGCGCCGGGAATCGAGCCCATGCCGCCCACCACCACCACGACGAAGGCCGCGCCAATGGTGTTCAGATCCATGTCGAGTTGGGCGGGCTCGCGCGGCAGCTGCAGCGCGCCGGCCAGGCCCGCCAGCAAGGCGCCCAGCGCAAACACGCCGGTGAACAGCCAGGCCTGGTTGACGCCCAGGGCGCCCACCATGCCGCGGTCTTGCGTGGCCGCGCGCACCAGCGTGCCCCAGCGCGTGCGGTGCAGGCCCAGCCACAGCAGGCCCAGCACCAGCGGGCCCACCGCCATCAAAAACAGGTCATAGGTCGGGAACTGCCGGCCCAGAATTTCGACCGCCCCCTCCAGCCCCGGCGCACGCGGCCCGAAAAGCTCTTCGGGGCCCCAAGCCCACAGCACGGCATCCTTGATCACGAGCACCAGCGCGAAAGTGGCCAGCAGCTGAAAAAGCTCGGGCGCGCGATAGATGCGCCGCAGCAGCACCACCTCCACCAGCGCCCCCAGTGCCGCCGTGGCCAGCGGTGCCAGCAGCAGCGCCGGCCAGAAACCGATGGCGGCGCCCAGGTGCTCCACCAGCGAATACGCCACGTAGATGCCCAGCATGAAAAACGAGCCGTGGGCGAAGTTGACGATGCGCATGACCCCGAAGATCAGCGACAGCCCCGCCGACACCAGAAACAGCGACGACGCCGAAGCCAGCCCGTTGAGCAACTGGACAAGCAGACCGGAAAAACTCATGCGCAATTCACCGGGCGATGCGGCAGCGGGGCGGGGCCAATGTCAATCGGCTGCGCGCAATTTCCGCACCTCCTCGGCCGGCGGCTGAAAGCGCGCACCGTCGAGGTAGCGGAAGTCCGACATCGCGCCCACGCCGTTTTGCAGGCGCGTGCGGCCCACAAACGCGCCCATGGTCGACTGGTGGTCTTCGGGGCGGTAGCGAATGGGGCCAAACGGCGATGTCACCTCCAGCCCCTTGAAGGCGGCGATCAGCTTTTCGGTGTCGCTGCCACCGGCCTTGCGCAGGCCTGCGGCCAGCGAGTGAATGGCCGTGTAGCCCACCACCGATCCCAGCCGGGGATGGTCGTTGAAGCGCTCTTTGTAGGCCTTCAGAAACGCCTGGTGCTCGGTGGTCTGGATGCCATACCAGGGGTAGCCAGTGACGATCCAGCCCACCGGCGCCTCGCCCTTGAGCGGGTCCAGGTACTCGGGCTCACCCGTCAGCAGGCTTACCACCTCGCGCCCCTTGAACAGGCCGCGGGTGTTGCCCTCGCGCACCAGGCGCGCCAGATCGGCGGCGAACAGCACGTTGAAGATGGCATCGGGCCGCGCATCGGCCAGGGCCTGCACTACGCTGCCGGCATCCACCTTGCCCAGGGGCGGCGCCTGCTCGGCCACAAACTCCACGTCGGGCTGGGCGGCCTTGAGCAGCTTCTTGAACGTGGCCGCTGCCGACTGGCCGTATTCGTAGTTGGGGTAAACGATGGCCCAGCGCTTTTTCTTCAGGGCCGCAGCCTCGGGCACGAGCATGGCCACCTGCATGTAGGTGGAGGCGCGCAGGCGGAAGGTGTAGCGGTTGCCGTTTTCCCAGACGATCTTGTCGGTCAGCGGCTCGGCTGCAAGAAAGAAAACCTTTTTCTGCTTGGCGAAGTCGGTCAGGGCCAGCCCCACATGCGACAGAAAGCTGCCCATGAGCACATCCACCTTCTCGCGCGCCAGCAACTCGTCGGCGGCCCGCACGGCATCGCCGGGGTTGCCGTTGTCGTCGCGCACCACCAGTTCGAGCTTGCGCCCCTGAATGCCGCCCGCGCTGTTGACCTCTGCCACGGCCAGCTCCATCCCCTTTTTGTAAGGGCCCAGGAAGGCAGGCTGCGCCTTGTAGCTGTTGATCTCACCGATCTTGATCGCGCCCTGGGCATGCACCGCGCCAGCGGCCCATGCCAGCCCGGCTACAAAAAGGGCCCGACGGGCCAGGGAGAAGCTTCGCATTCATGTTCCTTTGTCCGACATCACAGAGGTCGAAACCGCAAAATGTACCGCCCATCGCATTTGCCGGACAATGTGCGGGTTTGCCCGGCAGTCCGGGGTGCCCGCCAGGCTTCGCCCCGCCAGCACCGCCGCCGCCCTGAGAGGCTGAGCCCGCCCCCTGTTGGGGCCTTGTTTTTTTATTCCCGCCAAGAAACCATGAGTGCATTTCTCGAAGAACGCGTGCTGACCGTTCACCACTGGACCGACCGGCTTTTCAGCTTCACCACCACCCGCGACCCGGCGCTGCGCTTTTCCAACGGGCACTTCACCATGATCGGCCTGAAGGTGAACGACAAGCCGCTGCTGCGCGCCTACAGCATTGTCAGCGCCAACTACGAAGAGCACCTGGAGTTCCTGTCCATCAAGGTGCCCGATGGCCCGCTGACCTCGCGCCTGCAGCACATCCAGGTGGGTGACACCATCATCGTCGGCAAGAAGCCCACCGGCACCCTGCTGATCGACTACCTGCTGCCGGCCAAGCGCCTGTACATGCTGTCCACCGGCACGGGCCTGGCGCCGTTCATGAGCGTGATCCGCGACCCCGAGACCTACGAGAAATTCGAGGAAGTGATCCTGGTGCACGGTGTGCGCGAGGTGAAAGAGCTGGCTTACCACGACTACATCACCCAGGAGCTGCCCCAGCACGAGTTCCTGGGCGAGCTGGTGAGCAAGCAGCTCAAGTACTACCCCACGGTCACGCGCGAACCCTTCCGCAACCAGGGCCGCATCAACGACCTGATCGAAAACGGCAAGCTGTTCACCGACCTGGGCATCCCGGCACTGAACCCGCTGGAAGACCGCGTGATGCTCTGCGGCAGCCCCGAAATGCTGGCCTCGCTCAAGACGCTGCTGGAGCAGCGCGATTTCGAAGAAGGCAACACCACCAAGCCCGGTGACTTTGTCATCGAGCGCGCATTCGTCGAGAAATAAGACCACCGGCGCCACGATAATCCGCGCATGTCTGCGCCCCGCGTTTCCCACCCAGCGCCTCCCCGGACCAAGGAAGACCGCCATTTCGTCACTGCCCTGGCACGCGGCCTGGACGTTCTGGCGTGCTTCCGCTCGGGCGACAAGGTGCTGGGCAACCAGGAGATCGCGCAGCGCTGCAAGCTGCCCAAGTCCACCGTCTCGCGCCTGACCTACACGCTCACACGGCAGGGGTACCTGATCCACATCGAAGAAATTGGCAAGTACCGCCTGGGCACGGCCACGCTCTCGCTGGGCAGCACCATGCTGGTACGGCTGGACGTACGCCAGATCGCCCGCCCGCTGATGCAGGAGCTGGCCGACTTCGCCACGGCCGAAGTCTCGCTGGGCACACGCGACCGGTTCTCGATGATCTATGTGGAAAACTGCCGCAGCTCGGCCCTGCTCACGCTGAGCCTGGACGTGGGCTCGCGCATCGCGCTGGCCACCTCAGCCATCGGGCGCGCCTGGCTCGCAGCCATCACCGAAGACGAGCGCCGCCCCCTGCTGGAGCAGCTGCGCGCCCGCGACGAACAGGCCTGGCCCGAAGTGCAGGCCGGCGTTGACAAGGCGCTGCAGGACTACCGCAGCCTGGGCGTGGCCTGCTCGTTTGGCGACTGGCAGAAGAACGTGAACGCCATCGCCCGCGCCTTCCAGCCCGGCGGCGGCCTGCCGCCGATGGTGATCAACTGTGGCGGCCCCTCATTCACTGTCTCGCCGGAATTTTTGCTGGGCGAAGTGCGCCCCCGGCTGGTCGAGATGGTGTCGCGCATCGAGGCGGCGCTGAACCGCTGAAACCACGAAAATCCCCGCATTCACACCCCGCCCAAAGCCATGAACGCTCTTCACCCGCTAATTCGCCGCTCCGCCATGCGCTGGGCCCTGACCATGGCCCTGGGTGCAGTGACCGCCCTGCCTGCAGGCGCTGCCCCGTCTGCCGAACGCCTGGGCCTGGACACCGCCCGCACAGAGGCCGAGGCGGGCCGCGCCCTGCTGGTGGACATCCGCGAGCCGCACGAACATGCCACCGGCGTCGCGCGCGGGGCCAAGCTTCTGCCCATGCGCGAGATCGGCGCCCGCCTGGCCGAGATTCCCAAGGACGCCGCCCAGCCCGTGCTGCTGATCTGCAACACGCAGAACCGCTCGCGGGCCGTCTGGCAGGCGCTGCGCGAGCGCGGCTACACCAACGTGCGCTATGTCGAGGGCGGCATGTCGGAATGGGCGCGGCGCGGGCTGCCGCTGGTCAAGCCAGCGGCACGCTGAGCGCCTTGCAAGCTATTGTTTTCATAGCTACTGGCGCTTGCCAGTAAAGCGCCAGAGCCCGATTTCATTCAAACCCTCTAGAACCACGCGTCCTGCATCGCCAGCGTGCTGTCGTCCAGGCTGCGCAGCAGCGCGTGTTGGGGCGCGGTGCGAGGGAGCTCCCAGTGAAAGAACCAGCGGCAGGCCTGCAGCTTGCCGCGGTAGAAGTCTGCGTCCTGCGGCGTGGCGGCCTGCGCCAGCGCGCCGTCGGCCACCACGGCCTGGCGCAGCCAGGTCCAGGCCAGCACGGTGTGGCCGAAGGCTTCGAGGAACACGCTGGCGTTGGCCAGCGCACGGTCGCCATCGCTGCGCAGCAGCGGCGTGAGCACGGCCAGCGTGGCCAGCACCTCGCCCCAGGCCGCCTGCAGCGCCTCGGCATGGGGGGCCAGCGCGGGTCGGGCGCGGGCCTGTTCCACGGTGGCCTGCAGTGTGCGGCCGAACAGCGCGATGGCGGCGCCCTGCTGCATCACCGCCTTGCGGCCCAGCAGGTCGAGTGCCTGGATGCCGTGCGTGCCCTCGTGGATCATGTTCAGGCGGTTGTCGCGCCAGAACTGCTCCACGGGGTACTCGCGCGTGTAGCCGTAGCCGCCGTGGATCTGGATGGCCAGGCTGTTGGCCTCCAGGCACCACTGCGCGGGCCAGGATTTGACAATGGGCGTAAGCAGGTCCAGCAGCAGGCCCGCCTCGGCGCGTGCGGCCTCGCTGGTGCCGGTGCGCTGCTCGTCCACCAGGCGCGCGGCGTACAGGCCCAGCGCAAACGCGCCCTCCACATAGGCCTTCTGCGCCAGCAGCATGCGGCGCACGTCGGCGTGCGCCACCAGCGGCACCTGCGGCTGCAGCGGGTCCTTGGCAGCGGGCGGGCGGCCCTGCAGGCGCTCGCGCGCGTACTGCAGCGAGGCCAGATAGCCGCGGTAGCCGTACATCACCGCGCCCATGCCCACGCCGATGCGCGCCTCGTTCATCATGTGGAACATGCAGGCCAGGCCCTGGTGCGGCTGGCCCACGAGTTCACCCTCGCAGTCGTCCTGGTCACCAAACGACAGCAGGGTGGACGTGGTGCCACGCCAGCCGGCCTTGTGGATCAGGCCCGCTAGCGTCACGTCGTTGCGCGGCCCCAGGCTGCTATCGGCGTTGACGCGGAACTTGGGCACGGTGAACAGCGAAATGCCCTTGACCCCGGGCGGCGCGCCCGGGATGCGCGCCAGCACCAGGTGCACGATGTTCTCGCGCAGCTCGTGGTCGCCGCCCGAGATGAAGATCTTGCTGCCCTTGATGCGGTAGGTGCCATCGGGCTGCGGCGTGGCGCTGGTGGTCAGGTCCGACAGGCTGGAGCCGGCCTGCGGCTCGGTCAGCGCCATAGTGCCGAAGAAACGGCCCGAAAGCAGCGCCGCCAGGTATTTGGCCTTCTGCGCCTCGCTGCCGAAGCGCTCGATCACATTGGCATTGCCCAGCGTCAGGCCCACGTACGAGGTGGTGGCGCCGTTGGCGCTCTTGAACAGCGCCGAGCAGGCCTGTGCCACCACCACGGGAAGCTGCATGCCGCCCTGCTCGTAATCCTTGGTGGGCGCCAGCAGGCCGGCGGCGCAGAAGGCGTCGAGCGCCTCGCGCACCTCGGGAATCATGCGCACGCGGCCGTTCTCGAAGGTCGGCTCGTGCTCGTCCGAGGCGCGGTTGTGCGGCGCAAATTTTTCTTCAGCGATGGTGTGCGCCGTGTCCAGCGCGGCGGTGAAGGTCTCGCGGCTGTGGTCGGCATGGCGCGGGCGCTGCGCCAGCGCCTCGGCCTGCAGCACTTCGAACAGCTGGAAGTCGAGGTCGCGGCGGTTGATGAGCAGGGATTCGGGCAAGGGGCCTCCGGTGTTCTGCATTGCAGAATTTAAGGGAAAGACGGCGCCACCACTGCGGCCAGCGGAGGGGCGCGAAACCCCGCCATCGTAGGCACGACCCGGGCAACCAGCAACGGCGCAGAGTTTCGCAGGTGACAGACAGCACGGCGGGTGGCCGATAGCATGGACCGGGCGTTGATTCTGCAATGCAGAACCATCGGTTGTCACTGGCCCCTCCACTTCCGGACTCCCCATGAGCACCACCCCCACTTCCACCTCCTACGCAGTGCACGGCCCCGTGGCCGTGGTGACGCTGAACAACCCGCCCGTCAACGGCCTGGGCCACGCCTTGCGCAGCGGCATCGTCGCCGCGCTCGACCAGGCGCTGGCCGACCCGCAGGTGCAGGCCATCGTGCTCACGGGCAGCGCGCGCGCCTTCTCCGGCGGCGCCGATGTGCGCGAGTTCGGCACGCCCAAGGCCGGCCAGGAGCCCACGCTACCCAGCGTGATCCGCGCGCTCGACGGTTCCACCAAGCCGGTGGTGGCCGCCATCGCCGGCGTGTGCCTGGGCGGCGGGCTGGAACTGGCGCTGGGCTGCCACTACCGCGTGGCCCTGCCCGACGCCTCGCTCGGCCTGCCCGAGGTGAAGCTGGGCCTGCTGCCCGGCGCGGGCGGCACGCAGCGCCTGCCGCGGCTGATCGGCCTGGAGCCGGCGCTGAACATGATCGTCTCGGGCCAGCCCGTGCCCGCCAATGCCTTCGCGGGCACGCCGCTGGTACATGCGCTGATCGAGGGCGACCTGGTCGAAGGCGCGGTGGCCTTCGCCGCCCAGGTGGCGGCGCGGGGCGAACCGCTGCCGCGCGCCCGCGACCTGAAGGTCAAGCAGCCCAACGCCGACGCCTTCCTGCAGTTCGCGCGCAACACCGTGGCCGCTGCCAGCAAGCCCTTCCCGGCGCCGCTGCAGTGCGTGGAGGCCGTGGCGGCCTCGCTCAAGCCTTTCGACGAGGGTCTGCAGACCGAGCGCACGCTGTTCCAGGCGCTGATGCAGACGCCCGAGTCGCGCGCGCTGCGCCATGTATTCCAGGCCGAGCGCGCGGCCGCCAAGGTGCCGGGCCTGCCCGAGGGCACGGTACTCCGCCCCATCGCCCGCGTGGGCGTGATTGGCGCCGGCACCATGGGCGGCGGCATCACCATGAACTTCCTCAACGCCGGCATCCCCGTGGTGCTGCTGGAGATGAAGCAGGAAGCGCTGGACCGGGGCCTGGCCACCATCCGCAAGAACTACGAGAACTCCATGAAGAAGGGCAAGCTCAAGCCCGAGCAGGTGGAGCAGCGCATGGGCCTGATCACTCCCACGCTGGAATACGCCGCGCTGAAGGACGCGGACCTCATCGTTGAAGCCGTGTTCGAAGAAATGGGCGTGAAGGAGGCCGTGTTCCGCCAGCTCGACGCCGTGGCCAAGCCCGGCGCCATCCTGGCGTCCAACACCTCGTACCTGGACATCGACCGCATCGCCACCTTCACGCAGCGCCCGCAGGACGTGATCGGCCTGCACTTCTTCAGCCCGGCCAACGTGATGCGCCTGCTGGAGATTGTGCGCGGCGCCCAGACTGCGCCCGACGTGCTGGCCACCAGCCTGCAGCTCGCCAAGCAGATCAAGAAGGTGGCCGTGGTCTCAGGCGTGTGCGACGGTTTCATCGGCAACCGCATGCTGGCACGCTACGGTGCCGCCGCCCAGGGCCTGATCAACGCGGGCGCCCTGCCCCAGCAGATTGACGGCGCGCTGCAGAAGTTCGGCCTGGCCATGGGCCCGTTCCGCATGGGCGACCTCGCGGGCCTCGATATCGGCTGGGCCGCGCGCAAGCGCAAGGCCGCCGAGGCCGGGGTGGAGATGAAGCCCATCGTGGCCGACAAGCTCTGCGAGGCCGGACGCTTCGGCCAGAAAACGGGCGCGGGCTGGTACCGCTACGAGGCCGGCAACCGCACGCCCCTGCCCGACAGCGTGACCGAGCAGCTCATCGCCGACTACCGTGCCGCCCACGGCATCACGCCGCGCAAGATCGGCGACGAGGAAATCGTCGAGCGCTGCATCTTCGCACTGGTGAACGAAGGCGCGCGCATTCTCGAAGAAGGCATCGCCGCGCGCGCCTCGGACATCGACTTGGTTTACCTCAACGGCTACGGCTTCCCGCTGCACCGGGGCGGCCCCATGCTCTACGCCGACACCGTGGGCCTGCCGCAGGTGGTGCGCAGCCTGCGCCGCTTCGCCGCCGAGCCGGGTGCCGACGCCTCCTGGCAACCCGCGCCGCTGCTCGTGCGACTGGCCGAAGAAGGCCGGAGCTTCAACTAATTCCATTTCTAAACCATCCGTGTCGTTGTTGCTCCGCCTTGCCGTGCTCAAGCACTGTCTGCGGCTTCGCGCCTAGACACGAATGATTTGGAAAAGGAATAACACCACCACAGGACAAGCACACCATGACAGAAGCAGTGATCGTTTCCACCGCCCGCACCGGCCTGGCCAAGAGCTGGAAGGGCGCCTTCAACATGACCTACGGCCCCACGCTGGGCGGCCATGCCGTGCAGCACGCCGTGGCGCGCGCGGGCATCGACCCCGCCGAGGTCGAAGACGTCATCATGGGCGGCACCTTCGGCGAGGGCACCACCGGCGGCAACGTGGCGCGCCAGATCGCGCTGCGCGCCGGCCTACCCATCACCACCGCGGGCATGACCGTGAACCGGTTCTGCTCCTCGGGCCTGCAGACCATCGCGCTGGCCGCGCAGCGCATCATCGCGGGCGAGGGCCAGGTATATGTGGCGGGCGGCGTGGAGAGCATCTCGTGCGTACAGAACGAGGCCAACACCCACATGCGGCGCGACCCCTGGCTGGTCGAGCACAAGCCCGAGATCTACTGGAACATGCTGCAGACCGCCGAACAGGTGGCCCAGCGCTACGGCATTGGCAAGCAGGCGCAGGACGAATACGGCGTGCGCAGCCAGCTGCGCGCTGCTGCCGCGCAGGCCGCAGGGCTCTTCAAAGACGAGATCGCCCCCATGAAGACCACCATGGGCGTGGTGGACAAGGCCACGGGCCGCATCACCATGAAAGAGGTGACGATCAATTCCGACGAGGGCATCCGCCCCGACACCACCCTGGAGGCCGTGCAGAAGATCCGCGCCGCCCTGCCCGGCGGCGTGGTCACCGCCGGCAACGCGAGCCAGTTCTCGGACGGTGCCTCGGCCTGCGTGCTGATGGACCGCCAGCTCGCCGAACGACGCGGCCTGCAGCCCCTGGGCATCTTCCGGGGTTTTGCCGTGGCGGGCTGCGAGCCCGACGAGATGGGCATCGGCCCGGTGTTCGCCGTGCCCAAGCTGCTGGCCAAGGCCGGCCTGAAGGCCGATGACATCGGCCTGTGGGAACTGAACGAAGCCTTCGCCGTGCAGGTGCTGTACTGCCGCGACAAGCTGGGCATCCCGGACGAACGACTCAACGTCAACGGCGGCGCCATCGCCGTGGGCCACCCTTATGGCGTGTCGGGCTCGCGCCTGACGGGCCACGCCCTGATCGAGGGCAAGCGCCGGGGCGTGAAGTACGTGGTGGTCACCATGTGCATCGGCGGCGGCCAGGGCGCGGCCGGTCTTTTCGAAGTGTGCTGAAACAACGGCCCCATCGCGGGCCATGAACAACCAAGGAGCAACAGCCATGAGTGTGAAACAACTTTTTGATCTGACCGGGCAGGTCGCCCTCGTCACCGGAGGCTCGCGCGGCCTGGGCCTGCAGATGGCCGAGGCGCTGGGCGAGATGGGCGCCAAACTCGCCATCACGGCGCGCAAGGCCGATGAACTGGCGCAGGCCAAGGCGCACCTCGAAGGCCTGGGCTACGAGGTCGAAACCGTGGTCAATGACCTGTCGAAGTTCGACCAGATTCCCGCCATGGTGGACCAGGTGCTGGCGCGCTTTGGCACCATCGACATCCTGGTGAACAACGCCGGAGCCACCTGGGGCGCCAACGCCGAGGACTACCCCGACGCCGCCTGGAACAAGGTGATGGACCTGAACGTGAACGCGCCCTTCTTCCTCTCGCGCGAGGTGGGCAAGCGCGTGATGATTCCCAAGGGCCGGGGCAACATCATCATCACGGCCTCGGTGGCCGCCATCAAGGGCACGCCGCCCGGCATGAACACCATCGCCTACAACACTTCCAAGGCCGCCGCGCTGCACTTCGCGCGCACGCTGGCGTCCGAGTGGGGCCACTACGGCATTCGCGTCAACGCCATCTGCCCGGGCTTCTTCCCGAGCAAGCTGGCCAATGGCCTGATCGAAAAGCTCGGCCCTGCCATGGTCGAGCGCACACCGCTGCGCCGCATCGGCGGCGACGAGGACCTCAAGGGCGCCGTGGTTTTTCTGGCCTCCGACGCTTCACGCCACATCACCGGCCAGGGCATCGTGGTCGATGGCGGCGCGAGCCTGATATGACAACCTGAGGCGCTGCGCGCCTTCCCGCTTCTCTCGCTGCGGGGCGGCCCTTGTTCGTCTGCCATGGCGTGGGCAGCGCCCATCCCATCGGCCTCGGTATTTTTTCAAAGGATTGACTCATGGACTTCTCTTACTCCCCCAAGGTCGTGGACCTGCAAAAGCGCCTGACGGCCTTCATGGAAGAGCATATTTACCCGGCAGAGGCCGTGTACCACCACGAGGTGGCCGAGAACCGCAAGGCCGGCAACCCCTGGCAGCCCACCAAGGTGATGGAACAGCTCAAGGCCCAGGCCAAGGCGGCCGGCCTGTGGAACCTGTTTCTGCCCGAGTCGAAATACGGCGCGGGCCTGACCAACCTCGAATACGCTCCGCTGTGCGAAATCATGGGCCGCTCGCATGTGGCGCCCGAGGCCTTCAACTGCTCGGCACCCGACACCGGCAACATGGAGACCCTGGTGCGCTACGCCACCCAGGAGCAGCAGCAGCGCTGGCTGCTGCCCCTGCTCGACGGCACCATCCGCTCGGCCTTCGCCATGACCGAGCCCGCCGTGGCCTCGTCGGACGCGACCAACATCGAGGCGCGCGTCGAGCGCGACGGTGACGAGTACGTGATCAACGGCCGCAAGTGGTGGACCTCGGGCGCGCCCGACCCGCGCTGCGAGATCCTGATTTTCATGGGCAAGACCGACCCCGACCACGCCAGCCGCCACAGCCAGCAATCGATGATCCTCGTGCCCATGAAGACCCCGGGCGTGACCATGGAGCGCGCCCTGCCCGTGTTCGGCTACGACCACGCCCCGCACGGCCACGGCGAGGTGAGCTTTGACAACGTGCGCGTGCCGGTGGGCAACGTGCTGCTGGGCGAGGGCCGGGGCTTTGAGATCGCCCAGGGGCGCCTGGGCCCCGGGCGCATCCACCACTGCATGCGCCTGATCGGTGTGGCCGAGCGCGCGCTCGAACTCATGTGCAAACGGGCGCTCAGCCGCGTGGCCTTTCACCGCCCCGTGGCCGACCAGGGCGTGACGCGCGAGCGCATCGCCAACGCGCGCATCCTGATCGACCAGGCGCGCTTCTTGGTGCTCAACGCTGCCTACATGATGGACACCGTGGGCAACAAGGTGGCCAAGAAGGAAATCGCCATGATCAAGGTGGCCGCGCCCAGCATGGCCTGCCAGGTGATCGACTGGGCCATGCAGGTGCATGGCGGCGCGGGCGTGAGCGACGACTTCCCGCTCGCCGCCGCCTACGCCAGCGCGCGCACGCTGCGTTTTGCCGACGGCCCCGACGAGGTGCACCGCAACCAGATCGGCAAGATGGAACTGGCCCGGTACCTGAAGTAACCCCCCCTGAGTCGCTTCGCGCCTTCCCCCCAGGGGGACGACGCCCGTGGCCGGGCCAGGCCCGTTCCACGGCGTCCGCTGGCATGGCCTGCTCCGCGGCCTTCTGACCCGTGGCGCGGCGCCAGTGCCACACGCCTACGGGCGGCGATGCACCACGGATCACTGAAACCCCATAGCCAACGAATCACCCATGTCCGACCGCCATTTCGCCCACTGGCCGCGCATGCTGCCGCGCCACCTCACCGTGCCCGCCACGCACCTCTACCGCAACATCGAAGTCTCGGCCCTGCGCTACCCCGACAAGGCGGCGCTGGTGTTCTACGATTCGGTCGTTTCCTACGCCCGCCTGCAGGACGAAACCGAGCGCCTGGCGGCCCACCTGCAGCAGGTGTGCGGCGTGCGCAAGGGCGACCGCGTGCTGCTCTACATGCAGAACAGCCCACAGTTCGTCATCGGCTTCTACGCCATCCTGCGTGCCGACGCGGTGGTCGTGCCGGTGAACCCGATGAACCTCACCGAGGAACTGCGCCATTACGTGAGCGACGCCGGCGCCCGCACCATTGTTGCGCCGCAAGACCTGTTCGCCCAGGTGCGGCCGCTGCTGCGCGAAGGCCTGGCTGCCGCCGCGGCCGATCCCGCCGCGCCCGGCCTGCGCCATGCCGTGGTGGCGGCCTACAGCGACTACGCCACCGCGCCCACCGATCTGCCGGTGCCGACCTTCGTGCATGCGCCGCGCGAGCCTGTCACCGAGCCCGGCGCCATGCCCTGGACGGACGCACTGGCCGCCGGCCTGCGCCCCGCGCCCATACAGGCCGGTCCCGACGACCTGGCCGTGATGCCCTACACCTCGGGCACCACCGGCCACCCCAAGGGCTGCATGCACACGCACCGCAGCGTGATGTACAACACCGTCGCCGGCACGCAGTGGCTGGGCACGCCGCAGGACGCGGTGTCGCTGGTGGTGCTGCCGCTGTTCCACGTGACCGGCATGCAGAACGGCATGAACGGCTCGCTCTACGTGGGCGCCACCATCGTGTTGCTGCCGCGCTGGGACCGCGACGCCGCCGCGCAGCTCATCCAGCGCTACCGCGTCACCGGCACGCAGATGATCGTGACCATGGTGGTGGATCTGCTGTCCAACCCGCGCCTGGCCGAATACGACCTCTCCAGCATCTGCCGCCTGAGCGGCGGCGGCGCGGCCATGCCCGAGGCCGTGGCCACGCGGCTCAAGGAGCTGTGCCGGCTCGACTACATCGAAGGCTATGGCATGTCCGAAACGATTGCGCCCACGCACATCAACCCGCCCGAGCGGCCCATGAAGCAGTGTCTGGGCATCCCGATCTTCGACGTGGACGCCCGCGTGGTCGACCCGGCCACCCTGGCCGAACTGCCCCCGGGCGAGGTGGGCGAAATCATCGTGCACGGCCCGCAGGTCATGCAGGGCTACTGGGGCCAGCCCCAGGCCACCGAAGCCGCCTTTGTCACCCTGGACGGCAAACGCTTTCTGCGCACCGGCGACCTGGCCCGCACCGACGAGCACGGCTACTTTTACATGGTGGACCGGATCAAGCGCATGATCAATGCCAGCGGCTTCAAGGTCTGGCCGGCCGAGGTGGAAGCGCTGATGTACGCCCACCCCGCCATCCAGGAGGTCTGCGTGATTGCCGCGCGCGACGAGCGCCGCGGCGAGACCGTGAAGGCCGTGGTGGTGCTGCGCGAGGCCTTCAAGGGCCAGGTGAGCGAGCAGGAGATCGTCGACTGGGCGCACGGCCACATGGCAGCCTACAAGAGCCCGCGGATCGTGCAGTTTGCCGACAGCCTGCCCAAATCGGGCACCGGCAAGGTGCAGTGGCGCGCATTGCAGGAGCAGGAGCCTGCACGCACCGCCGGGTGATTTGCCTCGCACACCATCGCAAATTGCTCTATTTATGATAGCTGTCAGCGATTACACATCAAGGGCTGGAGGCCAAAAATGCTTGAAACCATGAACCCTGAGGCCCTCGCCCGCCTGCGCTCCGTGCTGCAAACCCATGTGGACCAGGGCCTGCTGCCCGGCGCCGTGGCCCTGGTGCACCACCGGGGCCAGACCGTGCTGCACGAGGCCGTGGGCCACCAGCGCCCGCCCTCCGCCGAAACGGCAACGCCCGCCATGGCGCCGGACACGGTGTTTCGCATCTACTCGATGACCAAGCCCATCGCCTCGCTGGTGGCGATGATGCTGATGGAAGAAGGCCGCCTGCTGCTGTCGCACCCGGTGGCCCGCTACCTGCCCGCCTTTGCCGCGCAGCAGGTGTACGACCCGGCCACGGGCGCCACCACCCCCGCCCCGCGCGAGGCCACCATGCACGACCTGCTGCGCCACACCGCCGGCCTGAGCTACGCCTGGGACCTGGGCACCGTGCCCGACGCCTACCGCGCCGCGCGCATCGGATCGCGCCGCCACAACAACACCCAACTGGCGGCCGCACTCGGCCCGCTGCCGCTGGTACACGCCCCCGGCACCTGCTGGGAATACAGCCGCGCCACCGATGTGCTGGGCGCTGTGCTGGAGGTGATCGAGGGCGAGCCGCTGGGCGCCATCCTGCAGCGGCGCGTGTTCGGCCCGCTGGGCATGCACGACACCGGTTTTTCGGTGCCCGCAGCGCAGCAGCACCGCCTGGCCGAGCCCTTTGCACTCGACCCGCAGACCGGCCTGAAAGTGGCGCTGATCGACGTGACCGCACCCCCCGTGTTCGAGTCGGCCGGCGGCGGGCTGGTATCCACCGCCCGCGACTACGCACGTTTTCTGCAGCTGATGCTGGGCCGGGGCACCGCACCGGGCCCGGACGGCCCCGTGCGGCTGCTGGGCCGCGCCACGGTGGATTTCATGACGGCCGACCACCTGGGCTCCCTGCCCGTGGCGGGCGACATTCTGCCCACCGGCCACGGCTTTGGCCTGGGCGTGGCCGTGCGCACAGCAGCCGGCCTGGCCACGCGCCCAGGCTCTGCCGGGCAGTACAGCTGGAGCGGCCTC
This sequence comes from Acidovorax sp. 35-64-16, assembly GCF_002281195.1. Taxonomy (NCBI): domain Bacteria; kingdom Pseudomonadati; phylum Pseudomonadota; class Betaproteobacteria; order Burkholderiales; family Comamonadaceae; genus Acidovorax; species Acidovorax sp. 35-64-16. The sequence goes on from NZ_NCFM01000001.1 coordinate 112,497, forward strand.
GGGGGCACCTTCTTCTTCGTGGACCCGGTCGAAGACCTGTTTGCCATCCTGCTGACCCAGGCCCCCGGGCAGTTGCGCTACCTTTGCGAGCTGTACCCGGCCCTCGTGTACGCCGCCCTCTGAAAAAAAGGCCCGCCATCTTGCGATGGCGGGCCTTGTGTTCTCGCGCCTGGCTTACTTGGCCAGATCGCTCAGTCGGATCTCGCGGATCTTGCCGTTTTCAACCACGGCCACGCGGGTGTTGGCCGTCGAGCCGCCGCGTTCGTTCACGCCGTTGATGTCGTGCGGGTTGTGCGCATCGGGCAGGGCCTTGAACGCCTTGTCCAGGTTGGCGCGAATGGCCGCTGCATCGCTGGTGCTGCCGGCCATCTTCATGGCCAGCGCAGTGGCGTGCACAGCAGAGTAGTTCAGCGACACCTCCGAGCTCGGGTCGCGGCCCGGGTTGAGCTTGCGGAAGCGCTCCACAAAGGCCTTGGTCACGGCCGTGCTGTCTTCCACCACCGGCAGCACGCCAATCGATCCTTCCAGCGGACCATAGCCGCCGGTGATCTTGCCGATCTCGTCCATCTTGGCCTGGTCGATGATGACGAAGCCGCCCTTGAAGCCCAGCTCGCGCGCCTGCTTGACCACCAGGCCCGTGGGCTCGGAGGCGCCGCCGATGAACAGCACATCGGGCTTGGACGCCAGCACGCGGCTCACGCCGCTGTAGAAGTCGGTGGCACGGTTGTACGACATCGGGTTTTCGGCCACGACCTTGCCGCCGGCCGCTTCCCAGGCGGGCTTGAACGCTGCCGTCCAGGCCTTGGCGTAGTCGTGGTCGGCATTGGCCACGGCCACGTTCTTGCCGTATTTGCCCATGGCGTGGCTCACGAAAGGCTTGATGTAGGAAGTGAACTCGGGCGGAATGCGCAGCGTGAGCTTGTTGCCCTTCTCGGTGATCTGCGGCACGCTGGTGTACGACAGCAGCAGCACCTTTTGCTGCTCATTGATGGCCTGCACGGCGAAGCTGCCCCCCGAGTGCGGCACCAGCACGGCGGCAGCCTTGTGCTCCTGCACCAGGCGCTGGGTGTTGATGGCGGTTTCGGACGGGTTGTACTTGTCGTCCAGGGCGACGACCTCCAGCTTCACTTTCTGGCCCGCCACCTCCAGCCCGGCCTCGTTGATTTCCTTGATGGCCATTTCCATGCCGCTGAGCACGTTTTTGCCGTACAGCGCGGCGCCGCCGCTCAGGGGGCCGGAGTAACCGATCTTGACGACCTGCTGGGCCATGGCCGGGGCAACGCCCAGCAGCGTTGCGGCGAAGGTGCTGGCGCACAGGCGAAGAATGGTCTTGCGTTTCATGCTGTCTCCTAGTGGTGGAAAGAAAGGGGAAATCAGGCGCCGATGTAGGCCTTGCGGACCGCTTCGTTGTTCATGAGGCTCTCGCGGTCGCCTTCCATGACGATGCGGCCGCTCTCGATGACGTAGGCACGGTGCGCGATCTTCAGTGCGGCAAACGCGTTCTGCTCGGCCAGCAGCACCGTGGTGCCGGCCTGGTTGATGCGCTGGATGACCTCGAAGGTCTGCTTGATGACCAGCGGCGCCAGGCCCAGCGAGGGCTCGTCGAGCAGCAGCACCTTGGGTCGGCCCATCAGCGCGCGGCCGATGGCCACCATCTGCTGCTGGCCGCCGCTGAGCGAGCCGGCCGGGTCGTCCTTTTTCTGGTCGAGGATGGGGAACAGCGCCATCACTTCCTCAAGCCGCTGCCGGTTGGCGGCGCCGTCGCCGCGGTGCACGTAGGCGCCGAGCATCAGATTCTTGAGCACCGACATGCCGGGGAACAGCTTGCGCCCCTCGGGGCACTGCACCACGCCGTTGGCCACGATTTGCGAGGGCTTCATGCCCACCAGACTCTTGTCGCCATAGCGGATGCTGCCGCCCGCTGCCTTGTGGATGCCGCTGATGGTGAGAAAGATAGAGCTTTTGCCGGCGCCGTTGGCACCCAGCAGCACCACCAGTTCGCCCTGGCCGGCGTGCAGGCTCACGCCGTTGAGGGCGGTGAAGCTGCCGTAGTTCAGCGAAACGTTCTCAAGCGTCAGCATGCTCGCTCCCCAGGTAGGCATCGATCACGGCCGGGTTGGCGCGGATCTCGGCGGGCGTGCCTTCGGCGATTTTTTCGCCGTAGCTGAGCACGAGAATCTTGTCGGCCAGGCTCATGATCATGTTCATCTTGTGTTCGATCAGGCAAACGGTCAGGCCGCTTTGCACCATCTTGCGGATGAGGTCGGCCAGGCCCTGGGTTTCATCGGGGTTCACGCCGCCGGCGGGCTCATCGAGCAGCAGCAGGCGCGGGCCAGTGGACAGGGCCAGCGCAAAGGCCACACGCTTGCGCTCTTCCTGCGAGATGTCGCCCGCCATGCGGTTTTCGAGGTGCGAGAGGCCGACGAAGTTCAGCGCGTCGCGCGCTTTTTCGCGGCAGATGCGCTCTTCCTCGCGCAGCAGGCTGGAGCCGCGCAGCACGTCCAGCAGGCCCGATTTGGTGCGCAGGCGGTGGCCGACGATGAGGTTGTCGAGCACCGAGGCCATGTCGAACAGCGCCGTGGTCTGGAAAGTGCGTGCCACGCCCAGGTGCGCCACCTGGTCGGTGCGCAACGAGGTCACGTCACGGCCTTCGAGCGTGATGGTGCCCGAGGTGGGGCGGTGCACGCCGCTGATGAGGTTGAAGAACGTCGTCTTGCCCGCACCGTTGGGGCCGATGATGGCGTTGATCTTGCCCGTCTCGATGAGAGTGCTGACGTTGTTGACTGCCGCCAGCCCGCCAAAGCGCTTGGTGAGATGTTCAATCTTGAGCATGCTGGCCTCCCTGTGCGGCGCGGCGCGCACGCCAGCCCAGATAAGTGCCCACGATGCCGTGCGGGACAAAAATCACCAGCAGCACCAGGATGGGCCCGAAAACGAGGAAACGATACTCTTGCAAAAACTGCAGGTACTGCGTGAGCCAGGGCATGGCCAGCGCGCCCAGCAGCGGCCCCAGCAGGGTGCCCAGGCCACCGATGATCATGTACATGGTCATGTCAAAGGTGTGCTCGACACCGGCCACACCGGGGCCAATGAAGCGCACATAGCCCGCATACAGGCCGCCCGCCATACCCGCATAAAAAACCGACAGCATGAAAGCCAGCGTCTTGTTGCGCATGAGGTTGATGCCCAGCGACTCGGCCAGTTCATCGCTGTTGCGGATGGCCATGAAAGTGCGGCCCAGCAGCGAGTTGACGATGCGGCGCATGGCCCACAACCCAACCACCAGCCAGAAGAACACCAGGTAGTACAGCGCCAGCGGCGTGTCGAAGCGGATCGCGCCAATCGGTTCGGGCGCCGGGATGCCCATGATGCCCACGGTACCGTGCGTCAGCCCTTCCCACTTTTCGATCACCAGAAACATGATGTAACCCACGCACAGCGTGAAGATCGAGAAGTAGTGCCCCTTGAGCCGCAGCGACAGGATGCCGATGAAGTAGCCCAGGAACGCCGTGACCACGCCCGACAGCGCAAAGGCGCCCCAGAACGACCAGCCGTGGTCCACCGTGAGGATGCCCACGGTGTAGGCCCCCACGGCCATGAAGCCCGCGTGCGCCAGGTTGAACTGCCCGGTATAGCCGGTGATGAGGTTCAGCCCGATGGTGGCAATGGCGAAGATATAGGCCGTGCCCATCACCGTGAGGTGGTAGTCGTTGCCCGTGAACAGCGGAAACAGCAGGCCCGCGGCCAGCAGCAGGGCCCAGCCCAGTTTGCCTTGGAGATAAGCCATGGTCAGCGCACTCCCTTGGTGAACAGGCCCTGCGGGCGCAGCGACAAAATGAACACCAGCAGCATGAAAGCGATGATGTCTTTGTAGTCGGTGGAGATGTAGAAGGCGCCAAAGCTCTCGGCAAACCCGATGATCAGGCCGCCCACAATGGCGCCCGGCACGCTGCCCATGCCGCCCAGGATGATGATGACGAAGGCCTTGGTGATCACCAGGTGCCCCATGGCCGGGTACACGAGGTTGATGGGCGCATACAGCGTGGCCGCCACGGCGGCAAGCACACCCGAGATGGCGAAGGTGAGCATGGCCACGCGGTTGGCATCAATGCCCACCAGTGAAGCGCCATCGCGGTTCTGCGCCATGGCGATGATGGTCGAGCCCATCACCGTCTTCTTCAGGAACAGGTGCAGCACCACCATCAGCGTGAACGCGGCACCGATGATCAGCAGGCGCTGCACCGGTGCCGTGACGCCCGCCAGGTCGATGATGCCGTTGTAGGGCGTCTGCATGCGGTGGAAGTCGGCGCCCCAGATGGCCTGCGCGGCAGCCTCCAGAAACAGCAGCACGCCGATGGCCGCGATCATGGGGTGCAGGCCCGAGGCGTTGCGCAGCGGGTGGAACACCAGACGCTCGGCCAGCACCGCGATCAAGGCCACGCACAGGGCGGAGCCCCCCATGGCCAGCCAGTAGTTCCAGCCCCAGGCCGACATGAGGTGAAAGGACACGAAGGCGCCGAACATGTAGAAGGCGCCGTGGGCAAAGTTGGGCACGTGCAGGATGCCGTACACCAGCGTCAGGCCCAGGGCCACCAGGCCATAGATACCGCCCAGCGTCAGGCCGTTGAGCACCTGTTGCAAAAACATTTCCATCACCTGGCCCTCCTGGCGGTGGAATGGGCAGGGCACCAGGCCCGCCCATCATGCTGCGGCGACCTTGCCCTGCGGGCATCTGGCCCCAAGTCCGGGAGTTTCTGCATCATCTGGCTCCTGAAGGTTGTCCGGGCGTTACGCGCCGGAATTTGAGGTGAGTGCCGACACAGCTTAGCGCGCGACATACGTGGCCAGAGGATGAATTCTGCATTGCGGAACGACTGCAGGGTAAACACCCATGAACGAACGGCACTTCAAGTCGCACAGATGACTTTTGGCAGCTGTTACTGATTTTTGCAGCCGTCTTTGGGGTACCGCCCTGCAACCAGCAGGCGCCTACATTCCGTATTGCAGAATCCCGAATGGCACGTCAGCCGCCTATGCCAAGCGCACGGGCACGTTCGGATTTGCAGCGATCACCGCTATCGGTTTGCGGTGCGTTTCAGTTGTGGTTTCAGCGCCTGCCAGTCGAGAACGACCTGTGATGTTCCAAACCCGGGACTGGTTTTGTGGTCATTTGCGCGCCATCGGCCACGGCAAGGACGTGATCATCCGCGGCTGCGACAACATTCCGGTGGTCTAGGTCGAATCGCTGCTCTGCCGCCACCCGGCCAACGCCATGGCCGCCATCGTGGCCTACCCCCGACGAGCGCCTGGGCGAGCGCGTCTGCGCCGTGGTGGCGCCCAAGCCCGGGCAAGCCATTGTCCCGCCACGACTGGTGCAGATTCTGAAAGACCAGAAGACTGCCGAGCAGTCCATCCCCGAGCGCCTGATCGCGCACGATGCGATGCCCTCCACACCGTCTGGAACGATCAAGAAGTTCAAGCATGCGCGACATGCTGCGCGAAGAAAGCCTGCAGCCACCGTCACCCCCCGCCAATCGGGCTTCAGACCAGCTGAAATCCCTTGCCCTGCAAACGCACCGGCGCGCCTTCGGGCACAGGCTGCGAGCGCGTGAAGCGGCGCACCGAGCCATCGTCCATGCGAACGCGCACCTCGTACACCGTCTGGGTGCGGGTGCGCTGCTCTACCGTGTGGCCCACGTAACCGCCGCCCACAGCGCCCAGCACCGTGGCGGCTGTGCGGCCCGAGCCCTTGCCCACCTGGTTGCCCACTACCGCGCCCAGCACGCCACCGGCCAACGCGCCCACGCCCGTAGCGGGGGCTGCGTGCTGCACGGCCTGCACCGATTCAATGCGGCCGCAAACCGCACACACCGGGGCCCGGGCCATTTCATGGCGCGCATCCCGCCCGGGGGCTTCGTCGTACCGCGACTGCTGCGGCGCTTGCGGGTAAACGCGGGCGGCAGCCCGTTGCACCGGCGCTGGGGCAAGCGCCCGGCTTGCTCCGTATTCAGGAGCTGCTTGCGCACGCTGGTTAAGCGCTACAGGCCTTTTTTCATCAATTATTTCTGACTCTGGCGTGCGCGGCGCAGGCGACGCCAGGGCCTCGCGTTCGGACACCGCGCCCGGGCGCTGCTGCGCCACCAGGGTTGCGCCCAGCGCCAGCACGCACAGGCCCAGCGCGGCAATGGCCGCCCACAGCCATTTCAGTGGAACGCCTGCCGGGGTTGTGGCCAAGGGTGCGCTGGGCACCGCAGAGGGGGTTGGTTGCATGGTTGTTGCCTTTCTCGACAGATCGAAACGTTCGTCTGCAACACGGGTCGCAGGTCTGCCTTGAAGTTACACACTGCGCTGCTCGGAACGCACACCACCCATGTAAGCGGGGGTAAGAACCTTCAGCAATTTCTCATTGCGGCGCGGTGGGACCCAGCGCTTCTTCGTAGGCACGCGCGCACCCGGCAGAAAACAGCAACACCGCCGACGAGAAATAGATCCACATCAGCAGCACCACCAGCGAACCGGCCGCCCCGTAAGCCGAAACCACCGCCGCAGTCGACAGATAAACCGCCAGCACATGCCGCCCCGCCGTGAACAGCGAGGCCCCCATGAACGCACCCAGCCACAGATACCGCAGCCGGGGCTTGGGGCCCGCACTCATGCGCATCAGGCCCACAAATAGGGCCGCGCACACGGCAAACGAGGTGGCTTCGTTGAGCACCCGCAGCAGTGGAGCGATGGGCAACCAGTTGCCTGCCCAGCCCGTGAACAGGTTCAGCAGCGTCGAGACGGCCAGCGACACCAGCAGAAGAAAGCCAAACGCCAGCACATAGGCCACGCCGCGCAGGCGCAGCGAAGCACCGTGCCACCACGGCAGCGGGGGCACCTCCTCGTGCCCGTGGGTCCACAGCCGCTGCAGCGCAGACTGCAGCTCGCCAAACACCCCGGTGGCGCCAAACAGCAGCACCAAAAAGCCCAGCAACGAGGCCAGCAACCCCTGCGAGGGCTCCTGGGCGCTGCTCAGGGCCTGGCGAATCACCGCCGCACCCTGCTCGCCCACGATGGTGCCAATCTGCGCAATCAACCCCTGCTGCAGGCTGTCGCGGTCCAGCCACCAACCCAGCCCGGCCACCAGCAGCACCAGCAAAGGCGCCAGGCTCAAGATGCCGTAAAACGACATCGCCGCGCTCATGCGGGCGCCGTCGGCATCTGCCCACAACCACACCGCCCGCCGCACGGGAAGCAGCATACGGACGCGGTGCACCACCGCCAGCGCGGGCTTGTCATCTTGAGGGGCATTCATGCGCGCAAGCCTACAGGCATACGGCCTGGTTGCCCATCAGACAGACAGGGAAGCCGGGGTAGTCCACCTCCCACAGCAACGCCTGCCCGGTGGGCTGCAGCGGTGCCGGGCTGCGCTGCGCTTCAAGGCGCTGAACAAGGCACGGCGTAACGCACGGGCGACCGCACCCCGGGGCACCACCGTACACTCGGCCTGAAGTTGGGCAGTCAAGAAAACAGGACACCATTTATGCAGATTCGCTGCGCACTCGTCGGCATGCCCGGCTCGGGCAAATCCACCGTCGGTCGGCAGCTGGCCCACCGGGCCGGGGTGCCGTTCATTGACCTGGACCATTGGTTGGAAAAGACCATTGGCACCACCATCCGCAGCTTCTTCGAGACGGAAGGCGAGGCACGCTTTCGCGACCTTGAGGCGCAGGCACTGGCCGAAATCACGCAGCAGCCCGGCGGCATGGTGCTGTCCACCGGCGGCGGCGCCGTGCTGCGCCCCGAAAACCGCGAGGTGCTGCGCCAGTTTGGCAACGTGCTGTATCTGCGCGCATCGCCTGAAGAAATCTTCAAACGCGTCAAGCACGACAAAACGCGCCCCCTGCTGCAGGGCGGCAACCCCATGGGAAAGCTGCGCGACCTGTACGCCCAACGCGACCCCCTGTACCGGGAAACCGCGCACTACGTCATCGAGACAGGGCGGCCGTCGGTGAGCACGCTGGTCAACATGGTGATGATGCAGCTGGAGATGGCGCAAAGCGCTGTGGTGGCTGCGCCATCCACCCCCGGCACCGAGCAGCCCTCTGACACCGCCCCCTGAAACGAAAAAAGGGGGCCCAAGCCCCCTTGGTGCGATCACCGCACCGGAACGATACAGGTTCTCACGCTTGTTTTTGCTTGCGGCGCGATGCAGCCGCCGCACCCGCCAGGGCCAGGCCCAGCAGGGCCAGGGAGCCCGGCTCGGGAACCTGAATGGACTCCACCTTCACCACCATGTCCTGGAAGTCATTGTCGGTGCCGTCTTCAAAGGCAAAAATCCAGTTGGTCGATGTGCCGCCCTGGAACGCCAGAAAATCGGTGACTCCGCCCTGGTTCATGCTGTCAATGGAATAGGCGATTTTTCCCGCACCTGTGGCGAAATAAAAGCCGAAGCTGTCGGGATTGATCAGCGCGTTGGAGAAGAGGCCGCAATTGACCTGTGTGCCGCACGCGCTCTGGAAGGTGGGGCCAGCGGAAATGATCATCTGACCATCGCCGATCCCGATGCCGACGGCACTTTGCTGCAGTGTGTTGGGCGCCCCTACCGCACCGCCAAAAAACAGGTCAACGGTGTAAATGCTGGAGGTATCGGTACCAAACCACATGCCAAATTTCTGGCTGGCAGCGCCACCGGTCTGTTCGATGATCAACGTAGGAATGGTGGTGGCCGAACCCGTCGCAGAGCCCCACAGGCCTGCCGCGCTCTGGTTGTTGGCCGCGCTCACCGCGCCGGTGCCAAACACGCTGTTCAAAACGGTTTGCAGTGATTGCTCGCCTGCAGGGGTGGCACCAAGAACCACGGGGCGCACGTTGGTGTTGACAATCGGCACCGCATGAACGGCTGCAGAAATGAACATGCCGGCGACGATGGCTGCAACGGTTTTGAATTTCATGGCCTGAACCCCTTGTATGTAACCACTGAAAACTGCGGTTTCAACTTACAAAAGCACACACCATGCCATCCAATGAAATCAATGACTTACGCGAAAATTTACCTCGGATTGTAAAAATATCCGACGCCTTTTACCCCTTTGGCATCAGCCCCCGCTGACGAACAAAAGCCCCGCATGCGGGGCTTTTGACTTTTCATAGAAAACGGCTTCTAGCGCTTTAGCAGCAAGCGCCACCAGCTATTAATTACATAGCATCACAAGTTCGGGGCCAGCAGCCTTGCCAGCACCGCCTCGTCCATCCCACGGCGCAGGGCCATGTCGTGCAGCTGGTCTTCGCCGATCTTGCCGACGTTGAAATACACCGCCTCGGGGTGGCCGATGTAAAAGCCGCTCACGCTGGCGGCGGGGGTCATGGCCAGGCTCTCGGTGAGCGACATGCCGATTTCCTCGCACTGCAGCTGCCTAAACAGGTCGGTCTTGGCGCTGTGGTCGGGGCAGGCGGGGTAGCCGGGGGCGGGGCGGATGCCCTGGTATTTCTCGGCAATCATGTCGTCGTTGCTCAGCTGCTCCTGCGCGGCATAGCCCCACAGGTCGGTGCGCACGCGGTGGTGCAGGCATTCGGCAAAGGCCTCGGCCAGGCGGTCGGCCAGGCTCTTGAACAGGATGGCCGAGTAGTCGTCCAGCGCGTCGACGAAGGCTTGTTCCTTCTTCTCGATGCCCAGCCCGGCCGTCACGGCGAACATGCCGGCGTAGTCGGCAATGCCGCTGCTTTTGGGCGCCACGAAGTCGGCCAGGCACCGGCTGGGGCGCATCACGCCGTCTATCACATGCTTTTCGGTCTGCTGGCGCAGGCCGTACCAGGTCATGGCGACTTCGGTGCGGGTGTCGTCGGTGTAGAACTCGATGTCGTCATCGTTCACGCTGTTGGCGGGCAGCAGCGCCATCACGCCGCTGGCGGTGAGCCACCGGCCTTCGATGATCTTTTTCAGCATGGCCTGGCCGTCGGCGAACACGCGCGTGGCTTCCACGCCCACCACTTCGTCGGTCAGGATGGCGGGGTACGGGCCGGCCAGGTCCCAGGTCTGGAAGAACGGGCCCCAGTCGATGTATTTCGCCAGCTCGGCCAGGTCGAAGTTCTTGAACACGCGGCGGCCCAGGGCGCGGGGCCGGGCGCTCTGGTAGGCAGACCAATCCACGGGCGTCTTGTTGGCGCGCGCCTTGGCCAGGGGCCACAGCGGCACCTGCTTTTTGTTGGCGTGCTGGGTGCGCACCTTGTCGTAGTCGGCGTTGATCTCTGCCACGTAGCTCTCGACACCGTCGCCCAGCAGGCTTTGCGCCACGCTCACGCTGCGCGAGGCATCGGGCACATAGACCACGGGGCCTTCGTAGTGCGGCGCGATCTTGACGGCGGTGTGCACGCGCGAGCAGGTGGCGCCGCCAATCAGCAGCGGGATCTTCTTGATGCGGAAGTGTTCGTCCTTCTGCATTTCGCCGGCCACATACTGCATTTCTTCGAGGCTGGGCGTGATCAGGCCCGACAGACCCACGATGTCGGCCCCCTCGACCTTGGCGCGCGCCAAAATTTCATGGCAGGGCACCATCACGCCCATATTCACCACCTCGAAGTTATTGCACTGCAAAACCACGGTGACGATGTTCTTGCCGATGTCGTGCACGTCGCCCTTCACGGTGGCGATGACGATCTTGCCCTTGCTGCGCACGTCACGCCCGGCGGCCTCGTCCTGGCGCTTTTCTTCCTCGATGTACGGAATCAGGTGGGCCACGGCCAGCTTCATCACGCGGGCGCTTTTCACCACCTGCGGCAAGAACATCTTGCCGGCGCCAAACAAGTCGCCCACCACGTTCATGCCGTCCATCAGCGGGCCTTCGATGACGTGCAGCGGGCGGCCGCCCTTGGCCAGGATGTCGCGGTAGGCCTCTTCGGTGTCTTCGGTGATGAAGTCGGTGATGCCGTGCACCAGCGCGTGCGACAGGCGCTCGCCCACGGTCTTGGGGTGCTCGGGCGTGCCGCGCCATTCGAGCCGTTTGCTCTCGTCCTTGGCGCCGCTCTTGGCGGTTTCGGCGATCTCGACCAGGCGCTCGCCTGCGTCAGGGCGGCGATTGAGCACCACGTCTTCCACGCGCTCGCGCAGCACGGGTTCGAGGTCGTCGTACACGCCCACCATGCCCGCGTTGACGATGCCCATGTCCATGCCGGCCTGGATGGCGTGGTACAGGAACACGGTGTGGATGGCCTCGCGCACGGGGTCGTTGCCACGGAAGCTGAACGACACGTTGCTCACGCCGCCCGACACCTTGGCGCCCGGCAGGTGCTGCTTGATCCAGCGCGTGGCGTTGATGAAATCGACCGCGTAGTTGTTGTGCTCTTCGATGCCGGTGGCCACGGCAAAGATGTTGGGGTCAAAAATGATGTCTTCGGGCGGGAATCCCACTTCATCGACCAGGATGCGGTAGGCGCGCTCACAGATTTCGATCTTGCGCTCGTAGGTGTCGGCCTGGCCTTTCTCGTCAAACGCCATCACCACGGCGGCGGCGCCATAGCGGCGCACCAGGCGCGCCTCGTGCCGGAACTTTTCCTCGCCCTCTTTCATGGAAATCGAGTTGACGATGCCCTTGCCCTGGATGCAGCGCAGCCCGGCCTCGATCACCTCCCACTTGGAGCTGTCCACCATGATGGGCACGCGCGCAATGTCGGGCTCGGAGGCGATCAGTTGCAGAAAGCGCACCATGGCGGCCTTGCTGTCGAGCATGGCCTCGTCCATGTTGATGTCGATGACCTGCGCGCCGTTTTCGACCTGCTGGCGCGCCACGGCCAGGGCCTCTTCGTACTGGCCATTCAGAATCATGCGGGCAAACGCCTTGGAGCCCGTGACATTGGTGCGCTCGCCGATGTTGACGAACAGGGCGCCCTCGCCAATGGACACCGGCTCCAGGCCGGACAGCTTCATGGGGGGCAGCGAAATAGCAGACATAGGGCTCACCTGTGCAGAAACACGAAATAACAGGTGAGCGTCGTTGCTAAAAAAGTGCCGAAAGATCCCAAGCCTGACGGCGCCGCATCGTCAATGAGACGGGAGGCCGCTGCAACGCTCCTTGGGAGCCCTCAATTCTACCGGCTCAGGTTCCTGTCAACCTGTCCAGTTCTGGCCCCGCACGGGGGACATCGCAAGCGCGGCACCAATCAACGAAGAGCATTACGTCCACGTAACTTTCGCCGCGCTCTATCTTGGATACGAATGACTGCCCCACCCCCAACCGCTCGGCCAACTGCACCTGCGAAAGACCAGCTTTCTTTCGCAGTGCAGCCAGACCCTCCCGAAGGGCCTGGTAACGCGGGTGATAGACAGTTATCGGCACCCGCGCATGCTTTACCCCGATCCGGAATAGCCATTTACGACTATTTACGCTACAGTGCGTAACAGGGTGGGGCACGGTGCCTTGCTCGCCAACACTGAAAAGAGAGCAGCGATGACAACGAAGTTTCGACTGGCAGGGTATTCGGCTTTGATAGCAGCAACACTGCTGACAGCCTGTGGCGGTGGCAGCGACGACTCCTCCACTCCCGCGCCTACTCCTGCGCCACCACCTGCCGCTACAAGCGTGGAGGGCTTCTGGACGGGCAAGTCCTCCACCGGCTGGGACGTTGCTTTGGCCGTGCTGGAAAACGGTGAAACCTGGGGCGTTTACACCAGCAACGGGGCTATCTACGGCGCTCTGCAAGGTAACACGACGTCCTCAGGTGGCACATTGACGGGCTCGGGTCGGGAATTCGATCTCCGCTCCGGACAAATCGCATCGAGCATTTACAGCGGCACCTACACCGCCAAGACCAAGACCGATATCCGGTTTCCCAGCGGCGTCACCTTTGCGGGCACCTATTCGACCGCCTACGACCAGCCCGCCACTCTGTCCGCACTGGCCGGCACATATACGGGCTCCGGCGTGAGCACGGGCGCACCGGTGCAGTCGATAACAGTCACCATCTCTGCCACCGGCACCATTACCTCGCCGTCATCACTCGGGTGCAGCGCCAGTGGGTCCGTCACGCCGCGGAGCAGCGGCAAGAACATCTTTGACCTGCGCATCACCTTCTCGGGAGCAAACTGCGCCCTGGGCAACGGTGCAACCGCTTCAGGCGTGGCCTACTACGAAGGCGGGACGCTGCTCGCCATGGGGCTGCTGCCATCGCAAACAGCCGGTTTCATCTTCACCGGCCGCAAGTAAACGGCCCGCAGTGGCGGCCAAGCGGTGACGCCACTGTGTTGTTCAAAGTGAAAAAGAGCTGCCAGCGCTTGATATGCAAGCGCTGGCAGCTCTTTTTTATATAGCGCTTGTTAAGACACCACGGATTGCGAATTCACCGCGCCCTGTGCCGATGCCGGCAAGCCAAACACGCGGTCAAACACCCCGTTGAAGACAAAGGTGTAGCAAAGAAAGAAAACGATGAGCGCGAGGTCCATCACAAAGGCTTCCCAGAGGCTTACGTTGAACCACCACGCAAACAGCGGCACCAGCGTGAACACCAGCCCGCCCTCGAACCCGATGGCATGGGCGATGCGGCGGCGCACGCTGCGCCCGCGCACGCGCTGGCGCGACTCCCAGCGCTCAAAGGCCCAGTTGAACACTACGTTCCACAGCACGGCAATGGCCGAGGCCACCACAGACGCCACGCTTGAATGCGCCGCACTTTGACCTGTGAGCACCGCAAGCCCATAGGTTGCCACCACGATGGCGATCAGTTCATAGAGCGACACGTAGAGCACGCGGCGCCACGGGCCTTGCAGCCCGGAGGCAGGCGTGCGGGGAATGGCGAGAGAAGTCTGGGTAGAGGGCATGGGGCGACTTTATGTGCGCATTGCTGATACATAAAGTCAGCTTGTTTCAGTTTTTCTGATAATTGAGGCCATGGCTTTTTCTTCCGACAGCGTGCAGGTGTTTCTGGCGGTGCTTGACCGGGGCTCGTTTTCGGCCGCCGCGCGGGCGTTGTCGCGGGTTCCGTCGGCCGTGAGCATGACCATTGCCCACCTGGAGGCCGAGCTCAATGTGCAGCTGTTCGACCGCAGCGGGCGAGAGCCCCGCCCCACCGCCGCCGCCCGCGCGCTGGAACCCCAGGCTCGGCTGCTGGCCGGGCAGCTGCAGCAGCTCAACGCCCAGGCGCTGGCCCTCACCCAAGGGTTGGAAGAGCGGCTGACGCTGGCCATTGCCCCCGAGCTGCTGGCCGCGCGCTGGACGGGTCCGCTGGCTGCGTTGGCATCGGAATACCCTCTGCTGCAGGCAGAGGTGCTGGCCGCGCCGCAGGTGGATGCGCTGGCGCTGCTGCACAGCGGGCGGGCGCAGCTGGCGCTGGTGTTCGAGCGCCCCAGCATCGACGGGCGCGAGGGTTTTCAGGAGGTGGGCAGCGAAACCCTGGTGGCCGTGATGGCCAGCCAGCACCCGGTGCTGGCCGCCGCCCGCGCCGCCGCAGCCGCGCGGGGCGAGGCACCCGAGCGCGCCCTGCTGCGCGAAGAACACCTCACCACCACGCGCCAGATCGTGGTGGCCAGCCGCGACCTGGCGCAGACCGACCCCCGCTTTGTGTTTGCCCGCCACCACTGGCGCACCGACAACCACCTGGCCGCGCTGGGCCTGATCGAAGCCGGGCTGGGCTGGGGCTGGCAGCCGCGTGCGCTGGTGCAACCGCGCATCGCCGCCGGGTCGCTGGTGGAGATGCCGTTTGAAAACCTCAGCAACGGCGTGGCGCTGTGGGTCGACGTGGTGTGGTCCAAAGAGCGCCCGCTGGGCCTGGGCGCAAGGCGCTTCGTGCAGCTGATTGCGCAGCAGGGTGCATCGGGTGATGCAGCATGAATATTGATGAAAAATGGCTGTAGCGCTTATCTAGCAAGCGCATGAAGCTATAAACAATATAGCAATCACCATAGTGTCTTTGCGGAAAGCGCGCATTGACCCACCCGCCACATTGCGCCAAGCTGGCAGCCCAACCCCAAGAAAACAGCCATGAGCAACTCTCCCTTTCAAAGCAACAACAAGGGCCTGACCAAGCGCTGGGCCGCTTGGCAGCCCCGCCCGGCCAATGGCTCCGGCCCCAGGCCGATCTCGCTGAAGGATTTCGACCCCGACGCCACGCCGTTCATGGACGGAGAAAAGGCGCAGGGCAAAGAAGACGTGCAGGCCCTGGCCATTGAACTCGACGCATTGCAGAACCTGCTGTACGCCGACCGGCGCTACAAGCTGCTGGTGCTGCTGCAGGGCACCGATGCTTCGGGCAAGGACGGCACCGTGCGCGGTGTGTTTGGCAGCATGAGCGCACTGGGGGTGCACGCCGTGGGCTGGAAGGCGCCCACCGAACCCGAGCGCGCGCACGACTACCTGTGGCGCATCCACCAGCGGGTGCCCGGTGCCGGTGAGCTGACGGTATTCAACCGCAGCCACTATGAAGACGTGCTGGTGCCGGTGGTCAACGACTGGATCACACCCGAGCAGCACCGCCAGCGCCTGGCCCATATCAACGACTTTGAACGCATGCTCAGCGAGACCGGCACCGTCATCGTGAAGTTCATGCTGCACATCAGTTACGAAGAACAGCGCGAGCGCCTGCAAGAGCGCCTGGACGACCCCGCCAAGCACTGGAAGTTCGACATGGGCGACATCGCCGTGCGCAAGCAGTGGGCCGATTACCAGAAAGCCTACGAAACGCTGCTGTCGGCCACGCACACCCCCTGGGCGCCCTGGACCATCGTGCCGTCCAACTCCAAAACCCACCGTAACCTGATGATCGCCACCGTGCTGCGCGAGGTGCTGCAAAACCTGGACCTGAAGTACCCGCCCGGCGACCCGGCGCTGGAGCATTTCACGGTGGAATAATTCGGCTCAATACCATAAATGGCTACAGCGCAATACCATCAAGCGCTAACAGCTATGTTTTAGTGAGCAAAAAGGCGGTGCCGAGGCGTTGACGAATTATGCAAACGGCGCATAACTCCGTAACACTCCGGCCTTGGACAGGTGGGCGGGGCAGGCATAAGCTTGCTGGCTTGAACACATCCCACAAGGAACCACCGCCATGACGCTTTCCACCGGAACGCCCGGCAGCATCGCCAGCACCCACACCCTGCCGTCGTACCTCGACGCCAACCACCTCGGTCCCTGGGGCAACTACCTGCAGCAGGTAGACCGGGTCACACCCTACCTGGGCAGCTTGGCGCGCTGGGTGGAAACGCTCAAGCGCCCCAAGCGCATCCTGATCGTGGATGTGCCCATTGAAATGGACAACGGCACCATTGCCCACTTCGAGGGCTACCGCGTGCAGCACAACCTGAGCCGCGGCCCCGGCAAGGGCGGCGTGCGTTTTCACCAGGACGTGACGTTGTCGGAAGTGATGGCGCTGTCGGCCTGGATGTCGGTGAAGAACGCTGCGGTGAATGTGCCCTACGGCGGCGCCAAGGGCGGCATCCGCGTGGACCCCAAGAAGCTCTCGATGGGTGAGCTGGAGCGCCTGACGCGCCGCTATACCAGCGAGATCGGGCTGCTGATTGGCCCATCCAAGGACATTCCCGCGCCCGACGTGAACACCAACGGCCAGATCATGGCCTGGATGATGGACACGTACTCGATGAACACCGGCGCCACCGCCACCGGCGTGGTCACCGGCAAGCCGGTGGACCTGGGCGGCTCGCTGGGCCGCGTCGAGGCCACCGGCCGCGGCGTGTTCACCGTGGGCGTGGAGGCCGCCAAGCTGACTGGTATGCCGATCGAAGGCGCGCGCCTGGCCGTGCAGGGCTTTGGCAACGTGGGCGGCACCGCAGGCAAGCTATTTGCCGAAGCCGGTGCCAAGGTGGTGGCCGTGCAGGACCACACTGGCACCATCTTCAACGGCAACGGCCTCGATGTGCCCGCCCTGCTGGCCCATGTGAAGGCGCGCGGCGGCGTGGGCGGCTTTGCCGGCGCCGAAGCCATGGCCAACGACGACTTCTGGGCGGTGGACTGCGAAATCCTCATCCCCGCGGCGCTGGAAGGCCAGATCACCAAGGACAACGCGGGCCACATAAAGGCCAGGATGGTGATCGAGGGCGCGAACGGCCCCACCACGACCGAGGCCGACGACATCCTGCACGACAAGGGCGTGCTGGTGCTGCCCGACGTGATCGCCAACGCCGGTGGCGTGACGGTGAGCTACTTTGAGTGGGTGCAGGATTTCTCCAGCTTCTTCTGGAGCGAGGACGAGATCAACGCGCGCCTGGTGCGCATCATGCAAGAGGCCTTCGCCGGCGTCTGGCAGGTGGCCCAGGAGCACAAGGTGAGCCTGCGCACCGCCACCTTCATCGTGGCCTGCCAGCGCATCCTGCATGCGCGCGAGATGCGCGGTTTGTACCCCTGATCGCAGCCGGATTCGGGTAGTCGGGCTGGCTACCCGGTGACGTCTTTTCCGCCCGGTTCCGCGACTGACGGATAAGGCACCTCGGCTCCCAAAGCCACCGAGGGCGCCACCGCCCCCACGCAGTGCAGCGCCAGGCAAAAGGGCTGCTCGCACTCGGCCCGCCCGGCATAGGGGCAGCCGGGGGTGTGGCACAGCCCGTGTTCACCGCTGCGGGCCTTGTCTTCTTCGCGCGGTACCTGCCCGCTGGCTTGCAGGGCGGCCATCTGCACCCAGGGGTCCAGGCGCATTTGCATGTCACGCCCATACACCTGGGCCGCCTGCTGCGGCTGAAAATCCATCACCAGCAGCGCGCTGGTGCGCGCGGCAGCGGGCTCGGAGCCCAGCAACACCAGCGCCACCACGCCCGATTGCAGGGCCTGTGGCGGTCCGGCAAACGCGGCCTGCAACGGTGCGGCTGAAGCCGTGGCGGCGGGCGCCGCAGCCAGGGACGGTGACTGGGCCTGCAACCACGCCGCCGGCACCCGCAGCGTCAGCGAGAAACCGCGTGCACCCTCGGGCGAGAGCACCGATCCCTGGCGCACCAGCCAGTTTTGCATTGGCGGCAACAAGGCGTCATCACGGCCGTCCAGCGCACGGGCCAGATCGGCAGGCCAGGGTTGCGCCCGCGTTACCTGCTGGGGCAACACCGAGGCCGTGAGCTGCTGCACCAGGGCGCCCACCATGCTGCGCAGCGGCGCAGGCAACCCGCTGGTGGGCCAGGCAGGCAGCAGGGGCGCAGCGCTGGAGGGGGCACCCAAACCCTGGGACGACAGCGGTGATGTGTGTTGTGCACCGGTGCCTGCGCGTTCGCCAGAACCCGCCAGGACCGATGGCGCATCGCCCAGGCCTTGCCGGGCCTGAGGCGACAGGCTCACACGGTCCGTTTGCGCAGGCAGTGGTGGCTGCGCGAACGCAGAAGCCACCTGGGAAGGCACTGCGGGCGTGCCCGGCGCGGGCGCCCCCGGCAACGCCTCTGGGGCTGGCAACGGCGCAGCCCCTTCGCGCTCGCCCCCCAGCAGCATGGCCTGCCGCTGCACAGCCGCTTGCGCCAGCGCCTGTGCCACGGGCGGCTGGGGGGTGCGGGGAGGATCCATGCGGATGGACATGGCAGGGCTAAATGTTGTGACAGGGTGCGCGCCAAGGGTTCAGTGCGCCACAGATTTTGCGGGGTTTGGCAGCCGTTGGCTACTGCAGGCGCCCCGATGCGGTGGCAGACCCCCGCCACACGACGCGGCAGTGTGGCCGCTGCGTCACTCGACCCGGTTCCACTCCAGCGCACGGCTGCGCCAGTGTTCTTCGATGGTCTGGGTGAAGTCGGCACGCACCAGCTTGGCCCGCTGCTCCAGCCAGTCGGCGTTCTCGCGCCGGATCACGATGCCTTCGAGGTTGCCCTGGCGAAACTGGCTGTGTGTTGCATGCACCCGTTCGCGCAACTGGTCCAGATCCACCGGCCCGGCATGCAGGCATGGCACGGTCGCGAACCCCATGCGCGCCGCCCATGCGTTGCGCCGCGTGGTGCTCCAAAACCGGCCGGTGCTGCGGTCGTACACATCAAACAGCAGCCACCAATCGGGCAGCGCGGCGTAGTCGAGTGAGTGGCGAGCGGCGCACCATTCACCAAACGCCACCAGGTCGGTGCCCAGCGCATCAAACAGCTTGTCTTCGTGTGCGGCCAGCCAGGGGCCGAGCCGGGCAAACTGGCCATGAAAGGGCTGCGGCAGATACTGCCCGCGGTTTTGCGCGCGCAGCACACCGTCGGGTGACACCGAAAAACCCAGGTTGGCGCCATCGAGCTTTTCTTCCAGCACCACCTCGCCGGCCAGCAGCTCGTGCGCCTCGTCGGGCGAAAGCACCTTGTCGTCGCGTGGCGCGCCGGTGGCCAGCCACGCAATGTGCGGGGTGTGCGGGAAACGGAAGAAATCAGTCATATCGAGCCTTTTTTCCATGCTTGGTGTGCCAACGCGCCACCAGCCAGTCGTTCAACAAATTCTCTACTTCCAGGCCCACCACCCGCAGTGCCTTCTGGCAGTCGAGCCAGTCGGTGTCGCTGGCATTGGTGAGCTTGCAGGCGCTGCCCAGTTCGAGCGCGGCCAGGGCGGCCGCCACCATCTTGCGGTCGGCCAGATCGGTCACGGCGCTGGCCAGATCCGGCGGCAGCACGGCATTGCCATCGGCATCGGGCTGCACATCGACCCAAACCACTTCGTTGTGGTCGATCTTGTGCATCATCACCAGCCAGCCATAGTCTTGCTCAGAGAGCTTGTGCCCGTATTCGCCGCACACCTGCCAGCCGGCGTCGAGCACGGCGTGGCGCGTGGGGTCTGCCTCAAAGGCCTCCAGCCAGTCAAACACGCGTTGGCGCAGGGCGGCGTCGTCCACCGGTGTGCCCTCGGGGCGAAAGGGCGATCCGACATCGACCGCACTGGCAACGATCAGCACGTTGGTGTCCACCAGCCGTGAGGCCGGCAGCGGCCCGCGGCTGTCAGGCTCCGCCACCGGCGGCCTCCCGCATGCGCTGCGCCCGGGCGCGAGCCTGCTCGCGCGCCTCGCCCATGGCATCACCGAAAAAGCGCGGCGGCCAGTTGCGCACGGCACCAAATTCGTCGATTTCCAGCGGGACCAGCACCGCATTGGCGCCCTGCCGTTCCACAAACAGCATCTGGCATTGGGCTGTGGTCGTCTGGCGGCGCGCCAGCAGCGTCTGCATGCGGCGAAACAAGTGTTCGGAATGCGTCTCCACCAGAAACTGCACCCGGCGCTGCTGGCTGACTTCAGCAAACAGCTCGGCCAGCACCGCCTGGGCCAGCGGGTGCAGGTGGATTTCGGGCTCTTCCAGCAGCACCGTGCTGCCAGGCGGCACGCTGTAGGCCACCGTGAGCACGGGCAGCACCTGGGCCACGCCCACCCCCACATCGCGCAGGTTGGCAGCCACGCCATCCTTGTGCACCAGCAGTTCGTAGCGGCTGGAGCGCCCCAGCTGGCGCACCTCGATGCGGTCGGCCAGGCCCATGCGCTGCAGCCCCGCCGACACGTTGCGCAACACCGCGCCCTGCCCCGCGCCCGGCTGCAAGGCATCGGACAGCAGGGCGTTGATGGCCTGCTGGCCCTCGGCCCCCACAGAGCCCGAACCGCCCTTGTTCCACACCTGGTCGCGCGCGGGCCGCTGGCGCAGCGGGCCCAGGTAAACAATGGCCTCCAGCTCGCGGCGCAGGGCCAGGCTCAGGTCTTGCAGATGCGCGCCATCGGGGCCCAGCAGGGCAATGGCCTCGGCCGAGAATGCAATCGAGCGCTCGGGTGCCAGGTGCGGCCCCTTGCCGCGTGGCCGGGGTTCGCCATCCACCCACACCGCATAGGCCCCGCGCTCCCGGCGCACAGCCCGAAACTCCCGCGCCACGGTGGACAGCGACAGCGCCTGCACCACCACGGCGCCGCTGGCCGTCTGACCATAGCTGCAGGCAAAGCGGCCCTGGCGCACGCGTTCGCCCTCGGGGCGCTCGAACTCCAGCACGATCTCGAACTGGCGCGGCGCCACGGTGCCATGCGCCAGCACGGCGTCAAAATCGCCCAGGCTGACCAGGTCGTTGGCCTCGTCGCCACCGAGGTTCAGGTGCACCGTGCGATCAGGCGCCGCCGCGGTCTGCTTGAGCAGCAGCAGGCTTTGCAGCAAGGTGGATTTGCCCGACGAATTGCTGCCCAGCAGCATGGTGACCGGCGCCAGCCGCACGCTGCCACTGTCGCGCCAGGCCTTGAGGTTCTTGAGCTGCAGGTGCTTGATCATGTGCGTCGATTCGCCGCGCCAGCGCGGCAGGTGGTGGGCTGCGGGCTAACGCCCGCTTCGGGCCGGTTCAGGCCAATGCGGTGGGCTCGCGGTAGAAAAGTTGCCGCGTCTTCACCGGCGCCACGGCCTTGGCAATGGCGCCAATGTGGTCCGGCGTGGTGCCGCAGCAGCCGCCCAGAATGTTCACCAGCCCTTCGGCGGCGAACTCGTGCACCAGGCGGCTGGTGATCTCCGGCGTTTCGTCAAAGCCCGTGTCGCTCATCGGGTTGGGCAAGCCGGCGTTGGGGTAGCAGCTGATGAATGTGTCCTCGGCCACCCGGTTGAGCTCCTGGATGTAGGGGCGCATCAGCGTGGCACCCAGGGCGCAGTTCAGCCCAATGGCCAGCGGGCGCGCATGGCGCACGCTGTGCCAGAAGGCGGTGACGGTCTGGCCCGACAGGATGCGGCCCGAGGCGTCGGTGACGGTGCCACTGATGATGAGCGGCAGGCGCTCGCCGCTCTTTTCAAAGAACTCATCAATCGCAAACAGCGCCGCCTTGGCGTTGAGCGTGTCGAAAATCGTCTCGACCAGCAACACGTCGGCGCCACCCTCCACCAGCGCCTCGACCTGCTCGTAATAGGCCGCACGCAGTTGCTCGAAATCGACATTGCGCGCGCCGGGGTCGTTCACATCGGGGCTGATGCTGGCGGTTTTGGGCGTGGGGCCCAGGGCGCCGGCCACAAAACGCGGCTTGTCGGGTGTGCTGAATTTGTCGCAGGCAGCGCGCGCCAGCTGGGCCGAGCGCAGGTTCATCTCGCGCGCGAGATGCGCCATCTTGTAGTCCTCTTGCGCGACGGTGGTGGCGCCAAAGGTGTTGGTCTCGATCAGGTCGGCGCCTGCGGCCAAATAGCGCTCGTGGATGTCGCGGATCACATCGGGCCGGGTGATGCTCAGCAGCTCGTTGTTGCCCTTCACATCGCGCGGAAAGTCCTTGAACCGATCGCCCGCGCCATCTGGCCCTGTGTAACCCTCGCCCCGGTACTGCGCCTCGCCCAGCTTGAAGCGCTGGATCATGGTGCCCATGGCGCCGTCGAGGATGACGATGCGTTGGGCGAGGATGGCGGGGAGTTGCGCGGCGCGGGTGTAGTGAAGGGCTTGCATAGCGAGCTATTGTAGGAAGCCGGGCCATCCTGCGCCGTCCGAGGGTCTGCGGCAATGGGAGAGCGCTTGGACGGGCAGGCATGGCGGAGGCGCTCAACAGCGCTACTGCCGCCGCGGCGACACGGCGCGCGGCGCACCCCGGCGCGGCGCTCTTTTAAAAAACGAAAAAGAATATTAATCAAATTCAACATACGAATTGCAGTATAATCAGCTTTGTTGCAGTCACGTCTCCTGACACGGCCGTCACCGCAACGCCTGCTCAGAGGCGGCAAGCCGCCCCATGCAGGCCGCCATTTGCGACCTTTGTCGCCCAGTGGGTCTGTAGAGCTGCAGCCCACCGCGTCCCTCGATGCCCACGCAGGTCGATGTCCAAACCTGCGATCCTGATTGAACCCGATTTCAAAGACCGCCATTTCCATGGGCAAGTACGTCGTTTCGCCCGCGACACACCCGACCGACTGTGGCCGATTCCGCGCCTCTTTCTCGGTCCATCGTTCCCAGGGCAACGGCAGCTATTGCCGTGTGTTCCGTTTTGACAAAGCCTTTGCCTCGCGCGAAGCCGCCCGGCTCTTTGCAGTCACCCAGGGCTGGCTGCAAACGTGCATGCAGCACCCACCCATGTGCTGATGGGTGATCTGCCCACCCCAGATCCAGTTCATCCTTCCTCCTTGCTGCGGACTCCCGATCTGCACGCCCGTACCCCAACGGTGCGCCATTCGTTGCACACCAATATTCAGAAAGGCTCTTCCATGAGTACCAAAATCTACGTGGGCAACCTGCCCTACTCCGTGACCGACTCCAGCCTGCAAAGCAACTTTGCCGAGTTTGGCGGCGTCTCGTCGGCCAAGGTCATGATGGACCGCGAAACCGGCCGTTCCAAGGGCTTCGGCTTTGTGGAAATGGCCTCTGCCGAAGTCGCCCAGGCCGCCATCAGCGCGCTGCACGGCATGTCTGTCGACGGTCGTTCGATCGTGGTGAACCTGGCCCGCCCCCGCGAAGAAGGTGGCGGCTCGGGTGGCTACAGCGCCGCTGGCTACACCGCGGGCAAGCGCTCAGATGTTGGCTACGGTACGGGCGGCTACGGCGGCGGTCGATACTGATCCCCACACCTTCCTGCGAATGACCGGCTCTGCGGAGCCGGTCTTTTTTTGTCCCGACCAGGGGCGCCATGGAGCCAGCGTTACAAGGGCATGGGGCCCGTACCCGTGGAGTGCGCACAGCGCGAGGCCCTCAACGGGTAACGCGGCGCCCGGCGCACAATAAGCCCCTTCGCCAGCGAGCAAGTCTGCCGCGAAAATATTGGTCAAATTGGCCTCTAGCGCTTTATAGATAAGCGCTAACAGCTATCAATTTCAGAGTAATCGTTTGTCTTCTCGCCTGTCCTCCGCCTTGTCCCCTGCCCACACCGTCCTGCACGACGTCTTTGGCTACGAGCAGTTTCGTGGCCCCCAGCAGGACATCGTCGAACATGTGATTGGCGGTGGCGATGCGCTGGTGCTCATGCCCACGGGCGGCGGCAAAAGTCTGTGCTACCAGGTGCCCGCCATCGTGCGCCAGCAGCAGGGGCGCGGGGTGACCATCGTGATCTCGCCCTTGATCGCACTGATGCACGACCAGGTGGGCGCGCTGCACGAGGCGGGGGTGGACGCGGCGTTTTTGAACTCCACCCTGAGTTTTGACGAGGCGCAGGACGTGGAGCTGCGCCTGCAGACGGGCGACATCACGCTGCTGTATGCCGCGCCCGAGCGGCTGAACACGCCGCGTTTCCTGGGCCTGCTCGACAGTCTGTACCAGGGCGGGCACCTCTCGCTTTTTGCCATTGACGAGGCGCATTGCGTGAGCCAGTGGGGCCACGACTTTCGCCCCGAGTACCGGGCGCTCACGGTGCTGCACGAGCGCTATGCGGGCGTGCCGCGCATCGCCCTCACGGCCACGGCCGATGACCTGACGCGCGCCGACATCATCGAGCGGCTGCAGCTCGAAGACGCACGGCTGTTCATCAGCAGCTTTGACCGGCCCAACATCCGCTACCGCATTGAGGAGAAAAAGGACGTCACCACGCAGTTGCTGCGCTTCATCGAGCGCGAGCACGCGGGCGAGGCGGGCGTGGTGTATTGCCAGTCCAGGAAACGCGTGGAAGAACTGGCCGCCACGCTGTGCGACGCGGGCATCACGGCCCTGCCCTACCACGCGGGCCTGGACACCAAGGTGCGCCAGAAGAACCAGGACCGCTTCCTGCGCGAAGAAGGCATCGTGATGGTGGCCACCATTGCGTTTGGCATGGGCATCGACAAGCCCGACGTGCGCTTTGTAGCGCACGTGGACATGCCCAAGAACATCGAAGGCTACTACCAGGAGACCGGCCGCGCGGGCCGCGACGGCCTGAACGCCGACGCCTGGATGGCTTACGGCCTGAATGACGTGGTCAACCAGCGCCGCATGATCGACGAAAGCCCGGCCGGCGAGGAGTTCAAGCAGGCGCTGCGCGGCAAACTCGACGCGCTGCTGGCGCTGGCCGAGGCCACCGACTGCCGACGCGTGCGGCTGCTGGCCTACTTTGGCGAAAAATCCACGCCCTGCGGCAACTGCGACAACTGCCTGAATCCACCGGCGGTGTGGGACGCCACGGATGCCGCGCGCAAGCTGCTGTCCACCATCTACCGCGTGAACCAGGCCAGCGGCATCAGCTTTGGCGCCGGGCACATCATGGACATCCTGCGCGGCAAAAAGACCGAAAAGGTGGCGCAGTTCGGGCACGAAAAAATCTCCACCTTCGGCATTGGCGCCGACCTGACCGAGCCCCAACTGCGCGGCGTGCTGCGCCAGCTGATCGCCACGGGTGCCCTGGGCCTGCAGAAGGTGATGCTGGACAGCGGCCACAGCTTTGACACCCTGTGCCTCACCGAGGGCTCGCGCGCCGTACTCAAGGGCGAGGTGCCAGTGCAGCTGCGCGAATCGGTGTCCTCGGCCCCCGCCAAACGCAGCCGCAAAAGCAGCGCCCCACCCGCCGCTGCCGCCAACCTGGGGCCCGATGCGCAGGTGCGCTTCATCAACCTCAAGGCCTGGCGCGCCGAGGTGGCGCGCGAGCACAACCTGCCGGCCTATGTGATCTTCCACGACGCCACGCTGGCCGCGATTGCCGAGCGCAACCCCGGCACGCTCGACGACTTGCAGGGCATCAGCGGGATGGGGGCGAAGAAGCTGGAGGCGTATGGTGCGGAGGTGCTGAGGGTGTGTCAGCAAAGCTGAAATAGTGCTGGCAGTGCCATAGAGGGAGGCCCATGGCGCCCTGAATCGGGGTCACCAAGGCCGTCGCCTTCAGCCCCGTCGCACACTGAACGACGCAAACCGCTCGCCAAGGGTCTCCACCACAGGCGGCAGCCCTTCGTACGCGGCGAGGCCCGGCACACGGCATTGCTGCAGCGCCCAATGCGTGACCCCGCTATCGACCAGCGTTTCGCCCAAGTCCTGGAGTGCATCCAGATCAAACAGCGCGGGGTTCCAGGTGGTCCGGCATTCGTATGGCACACCGCTTGGCACCACGAGTTGCAGCGACTCCCACGCACGCTTTCCGCTGCCGGGAACGCCGGTGATGCCGTCGTAGGCATGCAGCGGGCCCTTGACGTCCAGCCCCACCCAGTCGAGCAGCGGCAAAACCGCACCGAGGCGCTCGGGGTACATGCCGCCCGTGTGCAGGCCGGTGGCAAAGCCCATGGCACGGACCTCGGCCAGCGCGGCGGGCAATGCGGTCTGAAGGGTGGGCTCTCCGCCAGAAAACACCACGCCATCGAGCAGGCCCCGGCGGCTTTGCAAAAACGCCAGCACCTGCGACCACGGCACGGCGGCGGGCGCCGAGGCGTCCAGCAGTTCGGGGTTGTGGCAATAGCTGCAGCGCCAGGGGCAGCCCTGGCAGTAGACGACGGCCGCAAGGCGGCCGGGGAAGTCGATGGTGGTGAGCGGCGTGATGCCGCCGATGCGCATAGGGTTGGCAGACAACAGGGTTTCGCTCACGGTATTCATGGTTGAAGACGTATGCTCTGGCGCGGCACCGGCCAGCGGCCACCGCGCAAGGGCCGCCAACATTTCCATGTACAGGCGCCGGTGGCGTCCCCCTTCCCGCAAAGCAGAGCTTTGCGAGAGAAGGGGGAAGCGGCGCAGCCGCTCAGGGGGTTGTTCACTTCTCGGCAAAAAACTGGCGCTCGTGGTGCTCGCCCTGTTTGCCCACGTTGAAGCTGGAAACGGGGCGGTGGTAGCCCATCACGCGGGTCCAGACCTCGCAGGGCTGGCGCTCGGCGTCGGTGAGTTGAACGTTGTCAATGGCGGCTTGCTCGGTGATCGAAAGATGGCTCATGGTGGTATCTCCTGAGGTCGAAAAATGGACACGCTGCAAAATTACGGCGCTGTCCGGCGGGAACGCATACAACGGGTTGGGAGTCTTGAATGCTCCTATTTCGATAGCTGTTAGCGCTTATTACATAAGGGCTACGGGCCTTTTTCTTCTAAAATCGAGCCTGCACTGGCCGCGCCAGAGCCTGCGCCCTCACGCAGCCAGTGCAGCCCGCTTGGCGGCCAGCCGCTCTTCGTCGCAGCGCGGGCAGAAGGGGTGTTCGCCCGCCAGGTAGCCGTGCGTGGGGCAGATCGAGAACGTGGGCGTGACGGTGATGTACGGCAGGCGAAAGCGCGTGAGTGCGCGCCTGACCAGATCGCGGCAAGCCGCGCCGCTGGACAGGCGCTCGCCCATGTACAGGTGCAGCACGGTGCCGCCGGTGTATTTGGATTGCAGCGCCTCCTGGCGCATCAGGGCCTCGAACGGGTCGTCGGTAAAACCCACGGGCAGTTGGGACGAGTTGGTGTAGTACGGCTGGCTTGCCGTGCCGGCCTGCAGGATGGCGGGCCAGCGCTTTTTGTCCTCTTTGGCGAAGCGGTAGGTGGTGCCTTCGGCGGGCGTGGCTTCGAGGTTGTAGAGGTGGCCGGTTTCTTCCTGAAAAGCCGTCATGCGCTCGCGCACATGGTCGAGCAAGCGCACGGCAAACGCATGACCCCAGTCGCTGGTGATGTTGTGCGCATCGTGGGTGAAGTTGCGCACCATCTCGTTGATGCCGTTCACGCCCAGTGTGCTGAAGTGGTTGCGCAGGGTGCCCAGATACCTCTTGGTGTAGGGGAACAGGCCCTGGTCCATGAGCCGCTGGATGAGCTTGCGCTTGGTCTCCAGGCTCTGCTTGCCCAGTTCCATCAGGCGGTCCAGCGCGGCGAACAGGCCGGCTTCATCGCCCGCATGCTGGTAGCCCAGGCGCGCGCAGTTGATGGTCACCACACCCAGGCTGCCGGTCTGCTCGGCGCTGCCAAAAAGGCCGTTGCCGCGCTTGAGCAACTCGCGCAAATCGAGCTGCAGGCGGCAGCACATGGAGCGCACCATGTTCGGCTCCAGCTCGGAGTTGATGAAGTTCTGGAAATACGGCAGGCCGTACTTGGCCGTCATGTCAAACAGCAGCTGCGCGTTCTCGCTCTCCCACGGGAAATCCTTGGTGATGTTGTAGGTGGGGATGGGAAAGGTGAACACGCGGCCCTTGGCGTCGCCCGTGGTCATCACGTCGATGTAGGCGCGGTTGATGAGGTCCATCTCGGTCTGCAGATCGCCATAGGCAAACGGCATTTCGTGGCCTGCGATCACGGGCACCTGCTCGCGCAGGTCTTCGGGGCAGGTCCAGTCGAAGGTGAGGTTGGTGAACGGTGTTTGCGTGCCCCAGCGCGAGGGTACGTTGAGGTTGTAGACCAGCTCCTGGATGCACTGGCGCACGGCGGCGTAGTCCATGCCGTCCTTGCGCACATAGGGCGCCATGTAGGTGTCGAACGACGAGAACGCCTGCGCGCCTGCCCACTCATTTTGCAGCGTGCCCAGAAAGTTGACGATCTGCCCCACGGCCGAACTCATGTGTTTGGGCGGGCCCGCCTCCACCTTGCCAGGCACGCCGTTGAGCCCCTCGTGCAGCAGCGTGCGCAGCGACCAGCCCGCGCAGTAGCCGCTGAGCATGTCGAGGTCGTGAATATGGATGTCGCCGTTGCGGTGCGCCTCGCCAATCTCGGGCGTGTAGACATGCGAGAGCCAGTAGTTGGCCGTGACCTTGCCCGCCACGTTGAGGATGAGGCCACCCAGCGAATAGCCCTGGTTGGCGTTGGCGTTCACGCGCCAGTCGGCGCGCGTGAGGTATTCGTTGATGGAGCTTTCCACATCCACCAGCGTCTGCTTGTCAGCGCGGAGCTGGGCGTGCTGCTCGCGGTAGACGATGTAGGCGCGCGCGGTGGCCAGGTGGTTGGCGGCGATCAGCGTCTGCTCGGCCACGTCCTGGATCTGTTCCACCGTGGGCGCCTCGCCATGAAAGCGGTGGATCAGCACCTTGGTCACCTGCGCGGTGAGCAGCGCCGCTTCTTCGGCGCCATATTCGCCCGCCGCCTGCCCGGCACTGGCCAGCGCGGCGCGGATGCGCTCCGCATCAAAAGGAACGCGCTGCCCGCTGCGCAAAACGACTTCGCGGGGCAAGGTGACAAGGGTGGACGCCATGGGTTCTCACAATCTGGCAAGGGGTTAAAACACTACATATGGTGTCCACGATACCCATCAAACACTATAGGTAGTTTGATTCAGCACAAATGCGGCTGTCAGCAGAAGTAAAAAAAGCCCCGACACCAGCACACTGTGATCAGGGCGTAAGCCATCTGCGCCCGATACGCGGCGGGCTTTTGGTTGCCTCTGCGTGCGTGCTGGCACCACCGCCAGAGCCGCTCGCCCAAGCCGGCCCGCTGCACCGCCATGCGCTGGCGGCAGTGGCAGATGGCTTTGTCGCGGCGCCGCTGGGCAACGCGTTCATGGGCCGGGTGGCGGGGGTTCATCGGCACGCAGGCGATCGACGTCGCCGCCACGCAGGCGCACGCACTCACCGGGGGCGAGGGGACCTGTGGGTGCTGCGGATCAGCCCGCCTCGACGGGACATGGGGCCAACCGGATCCGGTTGCGCCCGTCCTCTTTGGCGTGGTACATCGCCGCATCGGCCCTGTCGATCACACTGCTTTGGCTCTCGTCGCGCCCCCGGAAAATCGCCACGCCGATGCTGGCGGTGCATTGGTGCTCGATGGTCCCGGTCGCGGGGCCGGATGGCGCGGCTTGCAGCACATAAAGATCGGACAGGCGGATGCGGATTTTTTCGGCGACAGCGATGGCTTGTTCGCTGGCTTCGGCCGGTTGCGTGTCCAGTTCGCACAGCAGCACCACGAATTCGTCACCGCCAAAGCGCGCCACGGTGTCGGCTTCGCGCACGCAGGCCTTCAGACGCTCGGCCACTTCGATCAGCAGCAGGTCGCCCACGCTGTGGCCGTGGGTGTCGTTGAGGGACTTGAAGTTGTCGAGGTCGAGAAACAGCAGCGCCCCATGGTGGTGGCTGCGCTTGCTGGCCGACATGGCCTGGTCCAGGTGCTCCAGCATCAGGCGGCGGTTGGCCAGGTGGGTGAGCGGGTCGTGGAAGGCGATCTGACGCACCTGCTCTTCCAGGCGCTTGCGCTCGGTGATCTCGCGCGTGATGCCGTGGTAGCCGATGATTTCGCCCTGAGCATTGCGATCGGTCTTGGACATGACCTCGCCCCAGATCAGGCGGCCATCCTTGCAGCGGTGCTGCACCTGAAAGTTCAGAAACCCGACAGGCGTGCCGGATGCCTCTTCCTGTGCGCGGCGCTGGATCATGGCTTTCACCACGGCGACGCCTTCTTCGGTGAACATCTCAAACACATGGCGCCCCACCACCTCGTCGGCCCGAAAGCCGCGCAGGCGTTCGTCCGCCGGGCTGATGTAGGTGACGATGAGCCGGGCGTCGGTGCGCCACAGCACATCCTGCGCATCTTCGGTGAGCAGGCGGTACAGGGCCTGGCTGTCGTGCAGCGCCTGGGTGCGTTCGGCCACCAGGGCCTGCAGGGCGCTGTTTTGCTCCTGCAGGCTGTGGAGCGGGAAGACCTCGCCGTCCTGCGTGCTGTGGTAGGGAACGGAATAGCTGCAGTGCACGATCATCCAGTCGTCGCCCTCGCGGCGAAAGACCAGCGTGAGCCGCACCACCTTGGTCGAAAAATAGTCGCCGCCGCTGGGCAGGTGGATATGAAAGAAGGCGGTGACCACCACCACGTCTTCGCTGAGGTCCTGCAGCGCGATGTCGAGCATCTCGATGCGGACGCGGCCCGGCACCTGGGCAAAGTCCTGCCGGGTGATGCGGATCCATTCCTCGCGGTCGTGGATCAGCTGGCTCCCGCTGCCAGGGTAGCCGGTGAAGTTCTGGCTGAAACGCTCGGTCAGGCGCTCATCCCGAGCGGCGTACATCTCGATGTATTCGTTGAACAGCTCACGAATTTTGCGCTGTCGATCTGGGTGCATGGCGTGGAAGATCCTGGTGTGCGAAATATCCTGGCCAAACCCATTGCCGCTGCAACGCTCGCGTCAAGATACGTGTTGTTACTTTACACCGCACTCAATTCCAGTCGGTCAATGAATCCAGCTGGGCCGGCCAGGACAAGGGGTGTCTCACCGCGCGTGCTTTGTTGCCACAATGCCGGGCATGATCACCCTTCAAGACATTCAGGCTGCCGCATCCCGCCTGCAAGGCCAGGTGCTGGACACTCCTTGCGTGGAATCCAAAACGCTCTCGCAAATCGTGGGCGCTCAGGTGTTCCTCAAGTTCGAAAACCTGCAGTTCACCGCTTCTTTCAAGGAGCGCGGGGCCTGCAACAAGCTCACGCTGCTGACGCCAGCCGAATGCGCCCGGGGCGTGGTGGCCATGAGCGCCGGCAACCATGCGCAGGGCGTGGCCTACCACGCACAGCGGCTGGGGCTGCGGGCGGTGATCGTGATGCCGCGCTTTACGCCGGGCGTGAAGGTGGAGCGCACGCGCGGCTTTGGCGCCGAGGTGGTGTTGCATGGCGACACGCTGGAGGAGGCGCGCGCGCACGCCTACCGTCTTGCCGATTCCGAAGGGCTGGTGTTCGTCCATCCCTACGATGATGAAGCGGTGGCCGCCGGCCAGGGCACGCTGGGGCTGGAGATGCTGCGCGCCGTGCCCGACCTGGACACGCTGGTGATTGCGGTGGGCGGCGGTGGGCTGATTGCGGGCGTGGCCACTGCGGCCAAGGCGCTGCGGCCCGACATCGAGGTCATTGGCGTGCAGACTTCGCGCTTCCCGGCCATGGTGAATGCCGTACAGGGCACGCACCACCCGCAGGGCACGTCGACCATTGCCGAGGGCATTGCCGTGGGTTCGCCGGGCAAGATCACACAAGAGGTGGTGAAGCGGCTGGTGGACGATCTGGTGCTGGTGGACGAGGGCGACATCGAGCAGGCGGTGCTGATGCTGCTGGAGATTGAGAAAACGCTGGTGGAGGGCGCGGGCGCTGCGGGGCTTGCGGCGCTTTTGCGCTACCCCGGGCGCTTTCAGGGCAAGCGGGTGGGGCTGGTGCTGTGCGGCGGCAACATCGACCCGCTGCTGCTGGCGGCCATCATCGAGCGCGGCATGGTGCGCTCGGGGCGGCTGGCGCGCATCCGCGTGAGTGCGCGCGACGTTCCGGGCGTGCTGGCGCGCATCACGGCCACCGTGGCAGACGCAGGCGCCAACATCGAAGAGGTGCACCACCAGCGCGCCTTCACCCTGCTGGCTGCGCAAAATGTAGAAATTGCGCTGGTGCTGCAGACCCGCGGGCAGCCCCATGTGGCCCAGGTGCTGGAGGCCTTGCGCTGCGCAGGGATGCAAGCAGCGCTGATGTGATGGCCCTGGTGGCACGCATCTGTGCCGCTACAGCTAGAATTGCGCCAATTCTTCGCCATTGGAGTCATTGCCATGTCTGACCACAACACCTCGCACACGCCTGCAGCGCACACCGCCGACGCCGTGGAAAACGTTGTCCCGCTGATTCCCGTGGTGCTGCCTGTCGTGGGTGCCATCATGATTTTCCTGCTGGCCTTCATTGCCGTGAACATGGCCTGAGGCGCACGCCGCCCTCGCCCATCAACCCCGCAGCGCGGGGTTTTTTTACGCCCCATTTTCGAAAGAAGCCGCCCATGCGATCCGGACACGCCCTCGTACTTTTCTCCGGTGGCCAAGACTCCACCACCTGTCTGGCGTGGGCTTTGCAGCATTTCGCCCACGTCGAAACCATCGGCTTCGACTATGGCCAGCGCCACATGGTGGAGCTGCAGGCGCGCCAGGAAGTGCTGGCCGCCCTGCGCGCAGGTTTTCCGCACTGGCAAGAGCGCCTGGGCGAGGACCACATGATTGACCTGGCCGTGCTGGGGCAGATCAGTGACACGGCGCTCACGCGCGACACGCAAATCGTGATGGACGCTGCCGGCCTGCCCAACACCTTTGTGCCCGGACGCAACCTGCTGTTTTTTCAGCTGGCAGCGGCAGTGGGCTACCGGCGTGGATTGCACACGCTGGTGGGCGGCATGTGCGAAACCGATTTTTCGGGTTACCCCGATTGCCGCGACGACACCCTGAAGGCGCTGCAGGTGGCAGTGTCACTGGGCATGGGCCAGCGCTTCACCTTCGAGACGCCGCTGATGTGGCTGGACAAGGCCGACACCTGGCAATTGGCGCGCACCCTGGGTGGCCAGGCGCTGGTGGACATTGTTCTGGAGCATTCCCACACCTGTTACCACGGTGCGCGCGATACGCGCCACGCGTGGGGCTATGGCTGCGGGACCTGCCCGGCCTGCGCCCTGCGCAAGGCAGGTTTTGAGCGCTGGCAAGCGTCGCAGTCCTGAATTTGGCCCAGCCAAGCCACCAAAGAATCATAACCTCATGCGTTTTTTGCATGGTTTTAACCCCTGACTGACAGACAAACGGGCGTCAGATTCATAAAATCGACATCCCAGCCGACCCGCGGAATCCGTGGAATAGCCTCCACCCGTGGGGCTATGCCTTGCAACCGCCCGCCGACTGAGCACGTAAGCCGTTTTTTCAAAGGCAGCGCTCAGCACCCACATTTGCGCCCGGCCCTGTCGCAACCCTGCAGGTTGGCTTCCTTTGAAAAAACTGTTTTTCAACTTAGGAAGCTCCCCAATGAACTCACCCACGATGCAGGGCCTGAATCTCCAAGCCCCCGCTTACGTCAAGAACGCCCGCCTGCTCGCCTGGGTGTCCGACATGGCCGCCCTGTGCAAGCCTGACAGCATCTACTGGTGCGATGGCTCGCAAGATGAATACGACCGCCTGTGCCAGCAATTGGTCGACGCCGGCACGTTCAAGAAGCTCAACCCCGCCAAGCGCCCCGGCAGCTTTCTGGCCTGCTCCGATCCGTCGGACGTGGCCCGCGTGGAAGACCGCACCTACATCTGCTCGGCCAAAAAGGAAGACGCCGGCCCGACCAACAACTGGATGGCCCCCGCTGAAATGCGCGCTACGCTGCAGCCCCTGTTTGACGGCTGCATGAAGGGCCGCACCATGTATGTGGTGCCTTTCAGCATGGGACCGCTGGGCAGCCACATTGCCCACATCGGCGTGGAGCTGACTGACAGCGCCTACGTAGCCGTGAACCAGAAGCTGATGACCCGCATGGGCAAGGCCGTGTACGACGTGCTGGGTGTGGACGGCGAGTTTGTGCCCTGCATGCACACCGTGGGCGCACCGCTGGCCGCTGGCGAAAAAGACACCACCAGCTGGCCTTGCAACCCCAAGGTCAAGTACATCGTGCACTACCCCGAAACGCGCGAAATCTGGTCCTACGGCTCGGGCTACGGCGGCAACGCCCTGCTGGGCAAAAAGTGCCTGGCACTGCGCATTGCCTCCACCATGGGCCGCGACCAAGGCTGGCTGGCCGAGCACATGCTCATCCTGGGCGTGACCAACCCCGAGGGCAAGAAGTACCACGTGGCTGCTGCCTTCCCCAGCGCCTGCGGCAAGACCAATTTCTCGATGCTGGTGCCGCCCGAGGCCGGTTTTGCGGGCTGGAAGGTCACCACCATCGGTGACGACATCGCCTGGATCAAGCCCCATGCCGACGGCAAGATGTACGCCATCAACCCCGAAGCCGGCTATTTCGGCGTGGCCCCCGGCACCAACATGCACACCAACCCCAACTGCATGTTGTCGCTGAACCAGGACGTGATTTTCACCAACGTGGCACTCACCGACGACGGCGACGTGTGGTGGGAAGGCATGGAAAAAGACGGCGGCGGCATTCCCGCCCACCTGATCGACTGGCAGGGCAAAGACTGGACGCCCGCCATTGCCAAGGAGACCGGCGCCAAGGCCGCGCACCCCAATTCGCGCTTCACCGTGGCCGCCACCAACAACCCGGCGCTCGACCCCCAGTGGGATGATGCCAATGGAGTGGCCATCGATGCCTTCATCTTCGGCGGTCGCCGCTCGACCACCGTGCCACTGGTCACCGAAGCCCGCACCTGGATGGAAGGCGTGTACATGGCCGCGACCATGGGCTCCGAGACCACCGCCGCCGCCTTTGGTGCGCAGGGCGTGGTGCGCCGCGACCCGTTCGCCATGCTGCCGTTCTGCGGCTACAACATGAGCGACTACTTCCAGCACTGGCTGGACATGGAGCACAAGCTGGAGGAATCCGGCCACTCCCTGCCCAAGATCTTCTGCGTGAACTGGTTCCGCAAAGACGAGGCAGGCAAGTTCGTGTGGCCCGGCTACGGCGAGAACATGCGCGTTCTCAAGTGGATGATCGACCGCATCGAAGGCCAGGCGAAAGGCCAGGACACGATGTTCGGCATTGCTCCGCAGTATGCAGAAATCAACTGGACGGGTTTGGACTTCAACACCCAGCAGTTCCAGACCGTGACCCACATCGACAAGGCTGCCTGGGTGGAAGAACTCAAATTGCACGATGCGCACTTTGAGCAACTGGCCTACCACCTGCCCAAGGAGCTGCTGGAAACACGGGCTGCCATCGAAAAGCGCCTGGCTGCCGTGTGATCGAGTGCACGAACCCTCACAGGGTTCGTGCACTGCGCCAAGCCGCCCGCCCCTCAGTGGAGCGAGGCGGCTTTTTTCATGGCGCCTGCACTCTTGCTGGCGTGGACGAAAAAAAGCCGTGGGCTGTGACCACGGCTTTCGTTGCTGTGCTGCCAGGCGACGCCCGGCACACGGTCTGTGCAGTGCTCAGTAGTATTTGTTGCCGATATCCTGCGTGGCCGAGGAAGTCATTGCGCGGCTCAGGTCAGCCATCATGCGGGCGTCCTGCAGGGCGGCATTCCAGGTGCGCTGGTCTTCGGCAGCCTGGCGACGGCTTTCCACCCAAGCCTTGTAGCCGTTGCGTAGCACCACCGATGCGCGGCGAGCGGGCGTTGCAAACAGCGCAATGGCCATAAACGCCACCGCCCACAACAACATCCAAGCGGCCATCAAGTGGCCATCGCCCCAAGTGTCGATCACCTGGTTGGCAACCACCACCAACGCGGCAACCACCGCCGCCAGCATCAGCGAGGCCGCACCGCGTGCGCCGTCAAAGCCTGCGGCAAAATTCTTCAGTGCCGCGATGGCGTTTTCGGCCCGGACCACGCCGGGGTGCTGTGTGGGGTAATCCACGTGTGCAAAACTGGTCATATTTGAGGTCCCTTTCCAAACGCTTTTGGCGAGATTGCCGGGCGATGGGGTGATATTAGGGTTTACCCTGAATACATTCAAGTTTATATTGTGAATTGAGATCATTCATGTGAGTGATACTTTGACTGCATGGTCCCTGTTAATTTCCGCTCCCTTGACCTGAACCTGTTGCGCGTCTTTGACGAGGTGATGGCAGAGCGCAGCCTGACGCGGGCTGCGCACAAGCTGTCGCTCACGCAGCCAGCAGTGAGCAACGCGCTGCGGCGACTGCGCGAAGTGCTGGGTGACGACCTGGTGGTGCGCAGCGGTCACGGCGTGGAGCCCACCCAACGGGCCTTGGCACTGTGGCCCCCGGTACGCGAAGCCTTGGCGCAATTGCAGGAGTCGCTGGCGCCCGGCCTGTTTGAGCCCACCACTGCCACATCCACTTTTGTGCTGGCCATGTCTGACGCCACCGCGGCCACGCTGGTGCCCGGGCTGGTGGAGATGATGGAGCGCGAGGCCCCCGGCATTTCCGTGCGGGTGGTTCCACTCACCACCCGCGATCCCCGCCGTCTGCTTGAGGAAGAATCCGCCGACATGGCCGTGGGCTACTTTCCTGCCGTGCTGGCCGACCTGACGGCGCGGGCCCAGTCGGGGAGCGTGATCGCCTTTGACAGCAGGCGCATCTACGACGGCGAATATGTGTGCGTGATGCGCCAGGGCCATCCGCTGGCCAACTCGCCGCTGACGCTGGACCAGTTTTGCGCGTCCCGCCACATGCTGGTGAGCTTTTCCGGGCGCCCGTTTGGCTTCATCGACGAGGCCCTTGCATCGCTGGGGCGCGTGCGGCGTGTGGTGCTCACCGTCAACCAGTTTTTCACTGCGGGGCGGGTGGTGGCCAGCTCTGACTTGCTCACCGTGCTGCCGCGGCACTTCGTGCCCGTTACCGGCATCGCCGACGCCCTGGTGCTGCGCCCCTTGCCCCTGGATGTGCCCGCGGTGCATGTGGATGCCCTGTGGCGTCGGCGCGGCCCCCAGCAGGCGGCCATCAACTGGTTGCTGCTGGCGCTGGCACGCGCTGCACGGCGCACCTTTCCCCAACAGGCGGGCCCCGCCGCCGTAGACTGACCCCGCCATGAAGATACAGCTGCTGTCCGACCTGCACCTGGAGGCGCATCCCCAGTTCACGCCCGAGCCCGCCCCCGCGGCCGATGTGCTGGTGCTGGCGGGCGACATCGGCTCTTACCAGGAGGGCGGGCTGCTCGCCGACACGTCATTCGGCCTGGAGCGCTTTTCCCCCTTGCCGCAATTTGCTGGCTGGCCTGTGCCGGTGCTGTTGGTGCCCGGGAACCATGAATACGACGCACAGGATTTCGACGCCGCACATCACCGGTTGCGCACGGTGTGCGACCAGCTCGGCATTGCGTGGCTGGAGCGCGAAACGCTGGTGCTGGACGGCGTGCGTTTTGTTGGCACCACGCTCTGGAGCGACTTCGATGCCCTGGCAGACCACGAAAACAGCACCGATCTCACGCATAGCCTGAAGCTGCGCGACAAGGCGTTTCGCGCCGCCAACTTCTATCTGCGCAAAACCGGTGCAACGCGCGATGGCGAGCCCTTTCTGGCAGAGCAGGTGCGCACGCAGGCGCTGCTGTGCCAGCAATGGTTGCGTGACGCACTGGCCCGCCCGCACCCCGGGCCCACGGTGGCAGTGACCCACTTTGCACCCAGCTTGCGCAGTGCCGATCCACGCTATGGGCTGGTGCCCGGCACGGCCGGCTTTTGCAATGCCCTGGACGAGTTGTTGCCCCTGGCGCAACTGTGGCTGCACGGGCACCTGCACGCACCCAGCGACTACACGGTGGGCGGCACCGACGAGCTCGGTGTGCCCTGGCAGTGCCGCGTGGTGGCCAATCCACTGGGGTATGCACGCAAGGGAGAACAGGATTTGTTCCAGGCGCAGTGCTGCGTTTCCGTATGATGGGCGCAGGCTGACACCCTTTCCGAGCGCACGAGAAAACCTGGCACAGGTGAAAACAACAACCGCGGGCGCAGATTAGCCTGATCCATTCATTCTGGAGAACACACCATGAACATCCTTCTTGCTGTCGATGGCAGCGCGTACACCAAGAAAATGCTGGCCTATCTTGCAACCCATGAAGAGTTGCTGGGTGGCACCCACGAATACACCGTGCTGACCGTGCAGATGCCCCTGCCCACCCGCGCGCGCGCCGCGCTGGGCAAGGAAATGGTGGACACCTACCACGCCGAGGAAGCCGAGAAGATTCTCGCTCCGGTGTGCAAGTTTCTGGCGCGGCACGGCGTGCAGCCCAAGCGCAGCGTCAAGGTCGGCCCGGTGGGTGAAACCATTGCAAAGGTTGCCGACACAGGCAAGTTCGACCTGCTGGTGATGGGCTCGCATGGCCATGGTGCCATCGCCACGCTGGTGATGGGCTCGGTCACCACCCAGGTGCTGGCCCACTGCAAGGTGCCCCTGCTGATCGTGCGCTAAGGCGGGTGAGCCCCCAACCAAGCCCTGTCCTGACAGGGCTTTTTTTCGCCCCGAAATTACCGTACGGTTATTGAATAACCATACGGTTTACATTGGAACCAATTGGTTATACATTCGCGCCACGCCCATCCTGGCGTGTCATCTCCACCCATCCGAGAGGAACGAACCATGAAAAAGACCCTGATTGCTATCGCCTTG
Source organism: Acidovorax sp. 35-64-16 (assembly GCF_002281195.1). Taxonomy (NCBI): domain Bacteria; kingdom Pseudomonadati; phylum Pseudomonadota; class Betaproteobacteria; order Burkholderiales; family Comamonadaceae; genus Acidovorax; species Acidovorax sp. 35-64-16. Next base: position 151,070 of record NZ_NCFM01000001.1, read on the forward strand.
ACTGCAGGCGCCACGTTCACCGCCATGGCACAAGACATCGTTGACACCGCCGTGAAGGCGGGCAACTTCAAGACCCTGGTGGCTGCGGTGCAGGCCGCTGGTCTGGTGGACACCTTGAAGGGCCCCGGCCCGTTCACGGTATTTGCGCCCACCGACGAAGCGTTTGCCAAGATTCCCAAGGCCACCCTCGATGGCCTGCTGGCCGACAAGGCGGCGCTGTCCAAAGTGCTGACCTACCACGTGGTGCCCGGCAAGGTCATGGCCAAGGATGTGAAGGCCGGCAAGGTCAAGACCGTTCAGGGCCAGGAACTCACGGTGACCACCAACATGGGCGTGATGGTGGACCAGTCCAAGGTCATCGCCACCGACGTGGCCGCCAGCAATGGCGTGATCCACGCCATCGACACCGTGCTGATGCCCAAGTAAGCACTGGCCCCGTTCTTTTCACCGACCGACCATTCGCGAGGAGAAGCCACCATGAAAACCGCATTCAGCCGCCGTACCGTTATATTGGGCGCCGCCCTGGGCGCTGGCACCACCTTGTTGCAAGCCTGCGGGGGCGGCGATGACGAACCCCAGCGCAACATCGTTGAGCTGGCGAAGAACACCCCCGAACTGAGCATCCTGGTGGAAGCCGTGGTGGCCGCCGATCTGGCCGCCACCCTGAGCACCGGCACGCTCACGGTGTTTGCGCCCACCAACGCGGCCTTCGCTGCGCTGCTGACCGAACTCGGCGTGAGCAAGGAGGCCTTGCTGGCCAACAAGCCACTGCTGACGGCGGTGCTGACCTACCACGTGCTCGGCAGCACCGTGGCGCGGGCCGACGTGCCACTGGGCAAGGCAATCACCCCGGTATCGGGTGGCTTCTTCAAGATCGAATCCAATAACGGCCTCAAGATTACCGATGGCCGCAACCGCGTAAGCACCATCACCGCCACCGACATCCAGGCCAGCAACGGTGTGGTGCACCTGGTGGACCGCGTGCTGCTGCCAGCCGACAAGGACATTGTGGCCACCGCTTCGGCGCTGCCCGACTTCAGCATCCTGGTCGAGGCCGTGGAAGCCGCAGGCCTGGCGAGCACCTTGCAGGGCACGGGCCCGTTTACCGTGTTTGCCCCCACCAACGCCGCGTTTGCCGCACTGCTGACCGAGCTGGGCGTCAGCAAGGCCGATTTGCTGGCCAATACGGCTCTACTGACCAAGGTGCTGACCTACCACGTGGTTCCGGCGCGCGTGCTCAAGGCCGAGGTGCCCGTCAACACCGCCATCACCACCGTGCAGGGCCAGAGTTTCACCGTGAACTCCAGCCTGGTCATCACCGACCAGAACATGCGCACCAGCAGCATCGTGGCCACCGACGTATTTACCAGCAATGGCGTAATTCACGTGGTGGACAAGGTGATCCTGCCCAAGTGAGTCGGGTGACTCTGACCCCCATCGCAAAAGAGCCCGGCATGCCGGGCTCTTTTTTTGGGTGGAAACCGCGCAACTACGGGGTGCGGGTTGCGGGTTGCGTGCGTACGCCGTCAGCGCTCTATTTGCATGCCCTTAACGCGCGGCCAGCCCGTCAAAACAGGTGCGCACCACCAGGTCCACGACCTCTGCGTCCGAATACTGGCCGCCCTCCTTGAGGAACCCCACCACCGGATCGCACGCGCGGGCAAACAGGGTGTACAGCACCACCAGCGGCGGCAGCGCGGGGTTGATGAAGCCTTGCGCCTGCGCTTCGGTGATCCATTGCCCGATCTGGTCACTCACGGTCACCAGCCCGTCCAGGTAGTGCTTGTTGGCCATGAGCACCGCCCGCAGGCTGGAGTTGCGGCTGGGCAGCAGCGGCATTTCGTTGGTTATCAGCCGCTCCAGCGACCAGCGCACCAGGTCTCGCAGCTTGTCCTGGGGCGGCATGTCTGTGGGCAAGGTGTCGAGGTAGGCACGCACACGCCCAAGAATCTGGATCATGGCGGCGCAGCACAGGTCTTCCTTGCTGGCGAAATGCTTGTAAAGGCTGGCCTTGGCGATGCCCACCGCGTTGGCGACATCGTCCATCGTCATCGCATCGAAAGACTTTTCGCCCAGCAGGCGGCAAGTGGACTGCAGGATGGCGTCTTCACGCGCCAGGTGCATTTGTTCCTTGAAGGAGACCTTGGGTTTCGGCGTTTGCATTCGCGTATTTTATACGCATCGGTTCCAAAACAACTTAACAGTTGCACTACAACCACGTCGTTCACTTTTCAATCGCATCCTGAACGGCTTGGGGCCCTGCGAACGCTGTGCACCAACGCCCTGCGCGGGCACGGTGCCTGAGAACGTGTTCACGATCTCAGGCGACAAGCGCCTGGGCGGCGGCGCCGGTCAGGGCCGCTGTCAGGGCGTCGAGCAGCTCCGATTCCAGGTTCCAGCAATGCCAATACAGCTCGATGGACAGGGCGCGGCCGGGGGCCAGGTCCACCATGGAGCCGTCGGCCAGGGCGCCCCGTGCCAGCAGCTCGGGCACCACCCCCACCGCCCAGCCCGCAGCCACGGCCCGCATCTGGCCCTCTGCGCTGGGCACGAAAAGGTGGTTGAGCGCCACCCGCTTGAGGCCGAACGCGCGCGCCACAAACTCGGAGGCCATGTCATCCTTGCGGTTGAACGACAAAAACGACACCTCACGAAAGTTGTGCGGCGTCAGCCCTTGCGGCAAATACTGCTGCGCAAATGCAGCCGAGGCCACCGCCACATAGGGCATTGCCCCCAGCGGCACCATCTTGCAGCCGCGCAGCGCCTGCTTGAGCGTGGTGACGCAGCCCAGCACCTGCCCCGAGCGCAGCCATTCCTGGGTGAAATCCTGGTCGTCCACGATGATTTCCAGCGGCAAACGCTGTCGCACCAGATCCTGCAGGGCACCCATGGCCCAGGTGGCGATGCTGTCGGCATTGATGGCGATCGAGATGCGCTCATCCTCGCGCGTGCCCCCCGGCGCGCTGGGGGCCAGCTCCTGCAGGTCACGCTCCAGGTCGGCGCGCAGCAGGCGCATTTGCTTGGTGTGCTTGAGCAGCAACTGCCCCGCCGAGGTCGGCCGCAGCGGCCGGCTGCGCACGATAAGCACCGAGCCCACCTGCGCCTCCAGCGCCCGCAGGCGCTGCGACACCGCCGATTGCGTGACATTCAGGCGCTGGGCGGCGCGCTCGAAACCGCCCTCTTCCACGATGGCGGCAAGGCATTCCAGGGCGGCAGGATCAAAGGTGCTCATGGTCTTTCAACTCGCGCAAAAAGGGGAAGTCGTGCAACGCGCTTTATTAGGTGCGCTGATGTTTTTGGAGTAAGTTTAATTTTCCTTTTAGTTGCCGGCAATGTCACGGACACTGCATGAGAGCGTGTTGTGCACTTTGACGTACCCGCGTTGGCCCTGGAGGCTGGTGATCGCAAGGCGCAGTGCCGCCGCCAAGGCCCGTGCCTTGGCAAGCGCTGCAACGCGGCGAACGCCTGCCTCCGGGGCCAACCCGGAGGGAAAGCCGGGGAAAGGCCCGGCCACGTTGTTGCAGGCCGCTTGCAGTATCCACACTGCGGCGCGTCCTGCGCCTGGTTGCCGGGCCTTTCCCCGGCTTTCGCGGGCACATCAAAGTGCACAACACGCTCTCTCTATGAAAACGATTGTTCTCGGCGCCGGCATCATCGGCATCAGCACCGCCTGGCACCTGCTGGAGCGCGGACACGAAGTGGTCGTGGTCGACCGCCAGCCCGACGCCGCGCTGGAAACCAGTTTCGCCAATGCAGCGCAAATCTCCGTCAGCTACTGCGAGCCCTGGGCCAACCGCGCAGCGCCATGGAAAGCGCTCAAGTGGATGTTCGACAAGGAGGCGCCGCTGCTGTTGCGCCCTCAGCTGGACTGGGAGCAATGGCGCTGGTGCCTGAAGTTTCTGGCGCAATGCAACGACACGGCCTTTGAGCGCAATGTGCAGCAGATCGTGGCCCTGGGCGCCTACAGCCATGCGGCGCTGAAAGACGTGGTGCGGGCCACCGGCATCCAATACCACCGCCTCGAATGCGGCATCGCACACTTCTATTCCGACCAGAAATCGCTGGACGAGGCGGGCCACGCAGTCGAGGTGATGCGCAAGTTCGGCGTGCAGCGCCGCCTGGTCAGCCGCGCAGAGCTGCTGCAGATCGAGCCAGCCTTCAGCGCCTATGGCGAGCGCATCACCGGCGGCACCTACACCAGCACCGACGAAAGCGGCGACGCGCGCCTGTTCACCCAGCAACTGGCCCGCCGCTGCGCCGAGCGCGGCGCGCAGTTTCTGTATGGCCATGACGTGCTGCGCCTCAACAAAACCGGAAACACTATCGATTCAGTAGCTGTTAGCGCAATACAGTCGGGGGCTACAGGCCAAAAACACTCAATATTGAAGGGCGATGCCATCGTGGTGGCCTGCGGCTCCTACAGCGCGCCGCTGCTGCGCAGCGTGGGTGTGGACCTGCCCATTTATCCCGGCAAAGGCTACAGCGCCACGTTCCCGCTGCTGCGGCCCGAAGCAGCGCCCCTGGTCTCTGCCATCGACGATGGCAAAAAGCTCGCCATGAGCCGCCTGGGTGATGTGCTGCGCGTGGCTGGCACCATCGAACTGGGCGGTTTTGACCTGTCCCTGGACAACCCCGTGGCCAAGGCGCGCTGCCACTTGCTGTCACGCCGCATCGAAGAAGTCTTGCCCGGCGTGTGCGACACCCGCACGCCCGAGCAGGGCGGCAACCCGCAGTACTGGACCGGCCTGCGCCCCGCCACCCCCACCAATATCCCGTTCATCGGCCGCACGCGCGTGGGCAAGCTGTGGGTGAATGCCGGCCATGGCACCCTGGGCTGGACGCATGGCGCGGGCTCGGGCAAGGCCTTGGCCGAGCTGATCAGTGGCGCGCAGCCTGCGATGGCCTTCGGCTTTCTGGGCGCTGAACCGGGGCCGCACCAACGCCCTGTGGTCGCGGCCTGAGGGGCGGTCAAAACGCCCCACGCCTGCGCGATTGCGGGCACCGCACCATAATAGCCCTCCCCCTCCAGAAGGCTCTGCGCCCCGTTTTTGTGAACAGCTCCCTGCACCGACCCGCCCTTGCCCGCCCGCCCAGTTTTTCTGCGAGGGAGTTTCGCGATGCGCTGGGCATGTTCGCCACCGGGGTGACCATCGTGACGGCCCGCAATGCACAGGGTCAGCCCATCGGGCTCACCGCCAATTCGTTCAATTCAGTTTCGCTGGATCCGCCCCTGGTGCTGTGGAGCCTGTCGCGCGCGGCCGCTTCAATGCCGGCCTTTGCCAACGGCTCCCACTACGCCATCAATGTGCTGGCAGCCGACCAGAAGGCCCTGGCCGAGCGCTTCGCCTCCCGCGGAGTCGACCGCTTTGCCGGTGTGGAACACCACTCCGGCATCAGCGGCGCCCCGTTGCTGGAGGGCGCCGCGGCCACCTTCGAGTGCTTCAACCGCAGCCGCTACGAAGAAGGCGACCATGTGATTTTTGTCGGCGAGGTCGAGCGCTGCCAGCACCACGGCGGCATGTCGCCCCTGCTGTACCACGGCGGGCGGTTCTACACCGAGCACCCGCTCTGAGCGGGCAGTCCATGGCCCAGACACTTCAAGTGCTCAGCGTGAATGTAGGAACGGCCCAGCCGGTGCGCATCGGCGAGCGCAAGATCCTCACCGCCATCGGCAAATCATGCACGCCCGGCCCCATTGCCGTGGGACGGCTGGGCCTGGCGGGCGATGAGCAGGCCGACCTGAGCGTGCATGGCGGCCTGGACAAGGCAGTGTATGCCTACCCGGCGGTGCACTACGCCTTCTGGCAAGCCCAACGGCGCGAGCGCGGGATAAGCCTGTTCGACGAGCCGCTGCCACCCGGTTTCATGGGCGAAAACCTCACGGTCGATGGCCTGCTGGAACACGAGGTGTATGTGGGCGACCGGCTGCACTTTCCCGATTGCGTGCTGCGCGTGGCGGCACCGCGCGAGCCTTGCTACAAATTCAATGCCGTCATGGGGTTCGCGCAAGCCGGCCGCGCCATGGCCATTGCCGGGTGCTGCGGCTACTACCTGGCGGTAGAGCAGACTGGCACCATCGCGGCGGGCCAGCAGGCCACGCTCGAACCTGGGCAGCGTGGGCTGAGCATTGCGCAAGCATTTGCCGGGAAATTCGCGAAGCACGCGCGCTGAGACGCGTTTTACTTCGTTTTTTATAGCTACTAGCGCTTGTGGACAGGGCGCTAGAGCCCTATTTCATCCCAAATCAGCGCACCGTATCGGGCAGCTCGATTTTCACTTCGAGCACTTCCAGGTTGTCCTGGCGCTCCAGGTGCACCTTGAGGTCGTCGGGGTTGATCTTCACGTATTTCGAAATCACCGCCACCAGTTCGCGCTGCAGCGCGGGCAGGTAGTCGGGCTCGGCGGCGTTGCGGCCGTTGCGCTCGTGCGCCAGGATGATCTGCAGGCGCTCTTTGGCGACGCTGGCGGTCTTCTTCTTTTCGCCCAGCAGGAAAGACAGGAATGACGCCATGGCTTATTTGCTCCCGAACAGGCGTTTGAAGAAGCCGGGCTTCTCGGCTTCGATGAAGCGCAGGGGCTTGTCCTCGCCCAGGAAGCGGTCGATCACGTCCTTGTAGGCCTCGGACACATCGCTGCCCTGGGCGTGGATGGCGGGTGAACCCTGGTTGGACGACTGCAGCACCACTTCCGACTCCGGAATCACGCCGATCAGCTTGATGCGCAGGATGTCCTGGATGTCCTCCAGGCTCAGCATCTGGCCGTCCTGCACGCGGCTGGGGTTGTAGCGCGTGATGAGCAGGTGCTCCTTGATGGGCTCGCCGCCCTCGATGGCGCGCCGGGTCTTGCTGCCCAGCATGCCCAGGATGCGGTCGGAGTCGCGCACGCTGGACACCTCGGGGTTGGTCACCAGCAGCGCCTCGTCGGCAAAGTGCATGGCCATGAGCGCGCCGCTTTCAATGCCGGCGGGCGAGTCGCAGATGATGTATTCAAAGCCCATGCTGGCGAGGTCGGTCAGGATCTTCTCGACGCCTTCCTGGGTCAGCGCGTCCTTGTCGCGCGTCTGGCTGGCGGCCAGCACGAACAGGTTGTCGCACTGTTTGTCCTTGATGAGCGCCTGGTTCAGGTTGGCCTCGCCCTGGATCACGTTGATGAGGTCATACACCACGCGGCGTTCGCAGCCCATGATGAGGTCGAGGTTGCGCAGGCCGACATCAAAGTCGATCACGGCAGTCTTGTGGCCGCGCAGGGCGAGGCCGGAGGCAAAGCTGGCACTGGTGGTGGTCTTGCCCACGCCACCCTTGCCGGAGGTCACGACGACGATTTTGGCCATGTGTGCTGATTCTCTGTGGGGTTGATACGAATGAAATAGGGACTCAGACGAGCGGCTCGATGATGAGCTTCTCGCCATCCAGCCGCACCTGGGCCGGCTTGCCACGCACGTCGGCGGGCAATTCGGTCTCGGTGGTGCGGTAAATGCCCGCGATGGAAACCAGTTGCGGCTCCAGGCAGGTCGAAAAAATGCGGGCCTCGGTGTTGCCGCGCGCCCCGGCAATGGCACGGCCGCGCAGCGGGGCATAGACGTGGATATTGCCGTCGGCAATGACTTCGGCGCCAAAGCTGACTACGGCCATCACCACCAGATCGGCACCCCGCGCATACACCTGCTGGCCTGAGCGCAGGGGTTTGTCGACCACCACGGTGCCGGGGCCGGGCATGGGCACTTCGCGCACGACCTCGTGCACCACTTCCACCTCGCGGATGACCTCGCGCATTTCGGGCGCGGGCGCTTCGGCGCGCACGGGCGGGGCATCGGGCGCTGCGGCCAGGCCAACGGCGCACGCGGCCTTCATCTGGGCCGCACTGCCGCCGCGAACGGCCACGGGCAAGGTGCTGTGGCGACGCAACTGCGCCGTGATGGCGGCAAAGTCGATGGGCTCTGGCGCTTCGCGCACCATGGCCAGGTCGATCAGCACCGGGTCGTTATCGAAAAAGCCCGGGGCATCGGCCACGCGCTCGGCCAGATCGGCGGCAAACTGCGCGGCGTCGGTGGTCTTGAGCACCACGGCCACCACGGGCAGAGAGGCGCTTTTGAGATCAAAGCTGGTGCGGGCTTGCGCCGCCGTTTCAAAGGCCATGAATGGATTGCAGGGATGAAGGGCGCGCCACCGGGCACCGGGCAGGCACACCGCGGATGGGGCCAAAAGGGCAAAGTGTACTGTGCAGCACCCTGCATAACCGTAACGCTCGGTGCATGCCGCCTCAACGACGGGGCTCGTGCTGCCATTGCGGCAGGCGGGCGCCGCAGTGCATGCAGTGCAGCGCCTCGGGCAGATGCCCTTCGGTCAGGCATTCGTGGCAGGTGCGGGTGGTGGGCACCGGCGTTGCAGACAGGCGCTGCGAGGTCATCTCGGCGGTGACGATGCCGGTGGGAACGGCCAGCGTGCCCCAGCCCAGCAGCATCATCACCGAGGCGATAAAACGCCCCAGCTCGGTTTTGGGGGTGATGTCGCCAAAGCCCACCGTGGTCATGGTGGTAATGGCCCAGTAAACCGACGTGGGAATGGTCGAAAAACCGTTCTCCGGCCCCTCCACCACGTACATCAGCGTGCCCATGACCAGCACGATCATCAGCACACCGGAGATGAACACGATGATCTTGCGGGCGCTGGCCTGCAGGGCCTGGCCCAGGCCCCGGTACTCGGTCAGGAACGAGGTGAGCTTGAACACCCGAAAGATGCGCAGCAGGCGCAGCACACGCACATCGATCAGTGCGTGCGCGCCCGGCAGCAGCAAGGCCAGGTAGGTGGGCAGCAGGGCCAGAATGTCCACCACGCCAAAAAAGCTGGTGGCATAACGCAGGGGTCGCCGCGTGCAGGCCAGACGGGCCAGGTATTCAATCGTGAACAACGCGGTAAAGCCCCACTCTGCCCAGGTGAACTGCCGCTGCCAGCGATCGTGCAGCGCGGGTACGCTGTCGGCCACCACCACGGAGATGCTCAGCAAGATGGCGACGATCAGCGTCACATCAAACAGACGACCGGCGCGTGTGTCGGCCTCGAAGATGGTGGTGTACAGGCGCAAACGCCAGCCCTGCAGCGGGACATCGGGGTTGGGGGAAGCCAGGGGCATGGAGCGGCGGTGCGTCAATGGATGAAATGAACGGGTGTGACGGTTGCCACTGTAGTACGTTGCCGTTCACCGGCCACCACCCGGCTGCCGGACAGGGCCCTGACCATAATCAGCGCATGCCTCAGCCCACCACCCGCAAAGCCCATCTCGACTCGCTGGCGGTCTGCCTTTTGCTGGCGTGCTGCATGTTCTGGGGCTTCCAGCAGGTGCTGGTGAAGGCCACGGTGGCCGAAGTGGCGCCGGTGTTCCAGGCCTTTGTGCGTTTTGCGCTGGCCACCGTGGCGGTGGCGGCATGGTGTCTGTGGCGCGGCGTGCGCCTGTCAATGGCCGGTGAACCCGCAGGGGCCGCGCGCGCCGGGCTGCTGGCGGGCGCGCTGTTTGCGGGCGAGTTCGCGTGCATCTACCTGGGCCTGCAGTACACCACCGCATCGCGTCTCACGGTGTTTCTGTATGCCGCACCCTTTTGGGTGGCCCTGCTGCTGCCGCGCTTCATTCCGGGCGAGGGGCTCAAGGGCTGGCAGTGGCTGGGCCTTGGCGCCGCCTTCGTGGGGGTTGGGCTGGCCCTGGGCGACGGGCTGCTGGGCCCCGCCAATGCGGCGCTGCCCCAGGCCTGGCTGGGCGACCTGATGGGGCTGGCGGCGGGCCTGATGTGGGCGCTGACCACCGTGGTCATCCGCACCACACCCCTGGCCCGCGTGCCCCCCGCCAAACAGTTGCTCTACCAGGTGGGCGTAAGTGCCGTCGCGCTGCCCGTGCTGTCACTTGGTTTGGGCGAACCCTGGGTTTGGCAGTTCAGCGCGTTTGCCTGGGGATCGCTACTGGTGCAGGCGCTGCTGGGCGCTTTTGTGAGCTACCTGGCCTGGATGTGGATGCTGGCGCATTACCCAGCCACCAAAATTTCGGTATTTGTGTTTCTGACACCCGTGTTTGCGCTGCTGTTTGGCGCCTGGTGGCTGGGCGAACCCGTCACCCCCGGGCTGGTGGCAGCGCTGGTGCTGGTGGCGGCCGGCATCGTGCTGGTGAACAAGCGGCCAGCAGCGGCGTAACATATCAATGAAATAAGCCTCTAGCGCTTACTCACAAAGCGCTAGCAGCTATCATTTTTATATTACCTGCGATGAAACGGGCATGTCCAAGACCAGCGCCACAGCGCAACCGGCTTGGCCGGGCCGCTGAAGGCGTGCCCTCAATGCGTCAACCGCGTGGCACCTACGGGAAAGTCAAAGCTTCGGAATGCGAATCCGGCTGATCATCAGCGAGCCCGACAACGCAAACAGCAGCACCAGCGGGTGCAGCGTGAAGCCGCCGATCAGCACCTGGCCGAACCACAGGTTCTCGCGCACGGCACCCAGGTAGCCCGCCAGTGCCAGCAGCCCCACCAGCACGATGGAGGTGGGAATCGGCGTGCCCTCAAAATATTTCACCTTGCCGTCGTCACCCGACAGGGTTTCTGCCGTGACGTTGTAGCGCGCCAGGCGCGACACGCCGCAGGCCACAAAGTAGGCCAACACGATGCGGTCATAAAGCCCCTGCATGCCGCAGCCATAGGCAATGATGGCAGGCGCCACGCCAAACGAGATGACGTCGGCCAGCGAATCGAGCTCGCGGCCCAAGGCCGAGCTTTTCTGGCGCCAGCGCGCAATGCGGCCATCGAACACATCAAAGATCAGCGCGGTCAGCACCAGCGCGCAGGCAAAGTAGATGTGCACCACATCGCTGGTCTCCAGGTACGACATCACCGAGAACAGGGCTCCCACGCCACAAACCGCGTTGCCCAGCGTGAACCAGTCCGCCAGGTGGAACTCGCGGATCATCGAAAAGCGTTTGGGCGGGGGGGAAGAATTCATCACAGTGCGCTCCTGGGTGGTTAAACCGGTGCAAGCCCTCTTTGGGAGGCGAAAGGTCCTGAACTGGTTCCAAGAGGGGGCGGCCACCTGCTGCGCCGGCCGCAGCCCCAAGGTTCGCACCATTATGAAGGGCGGCAGGTGTCGGGGCTTTCTGCCAATGGCCGCGCGGCAGCGCAAAAGCGGGCGAGTGTCCAGCCTGGCCCCAGCCAGTCGCCCGACGTGAACAGGCGGCCGTGCAGGGTGTGGAGTTTCTGCTCCAGCGCAGAAATGGTGGCTGCAGGGGCGTATCGCATTGGCGCTGTGCGATAGGACAAGGGAAAGGAGAAACGGAGCGCGGGAGCCAAGCCCCGGCTACGCCCTGTGCTGTGGCGCCGCGCGCCGGGCAAGGCCACCGGGGTGACCCTGCCCCTTGCCATTCAATCGAGCTTGATGCCCGTCGACTTCACCACGCCCGCCCAGCGCTGGAGTTCCTTGCCGATGTAGGTGCGATATTCCTCGGGCGTAGAACCCAGGGGCTCGGCGCCTTGTATGGCCAGCTTGGCGCGCACCTCGTCGCTCTGCAATGCCTTGTTGATCTCGGCGTTCAGGCGCTGCACCACCTCCGGCGAGGTTTTGGCAGGCACCATCACGCCCTGCCAGGCACCTGCTTCAAAGCCGGGCATCACGGTTTCGGCCAGCGTGGGCACGTTGGGGAAAAGGGACATGCGCTTGGCGGTGGTGACCGCCAGCAACTTCAGGCGCTTGTCGTTCACGAAAGGCATCACCGAGTTGATGGTGTCCGTCATGAACTGGATCTGGCCCGCCACCAGGTCGACGTCTGCCGGGGCGCTGCCCCGATACGACACGTGCGTGGCCTCGATGCCCAGGTTCTTGGTGAACTGGAACGCTGCCAGGTGGGTCACATTGCCATTGCCCGCCGAGCCATAAGAGAGCTTGTCCGGATTGGCTCTGGCGTACTCCACAAACTCGCGCACGGTGTTGGCGGGAATGCTCGGGTGCACCACCAGGGCCAGCGGCACCACGGCGGTGAGGGCCACGGGCGCAAGGTCTTTCTGCACGTCGTAGCTCAGGTTCTTGTAGAGCGCAGGGCTCAAGGTGATCGACGACGTGTTGTAGAGCAGCGTGTAGCCGTCGCCCGCCGCCTTGGCGACCTGGGCGCCGCCGATGTTGCCGTTGGCCCCGGGCTTGTTGTCCACCACCACGGACTGCCCCATCTGCTCGGTCAGCTTCTGCGCCAGCACGCGCGCCACCTGGTCGGTGGGCCCGCCCGGCGGGAAGGGCACCACCAGGGTGATCGGCTTGCTGGGGTAGCTTTGCGCCTGTGCAAAGCCCATGGGGGCCAGGGCGGCCATACCGGCTGCGCCGCTGAGCAGGGCCAGGCACAAACGTCGCAGGTTCTTTGGACGCTGGGCTGTATTCGGATCGGTTTTTTTCATGGTGCTTGTCTCCTGGGTTGTTGTAGCAAGGGATAAGTGGTCACGAGTGCCCGGCCAGCAGCCGGGTGGCGGTGTAGGTCATCACCATCACCCCCTGGTGATTGAAGACGTCGATGCGCGAGGTCACGACGGCACGGCCGCTCTTGGATGTGGGGCGAATCTCCGTCACCTCCACCACCGCCTCGATGGTGTCTCCCACCCGCACGGGGGCGAGAATCTTCTGGTGCAGCTCCAGCATGGCCAGGCCCGTGCCCTGGATCATGGTCTGCAGGATGAAGCCCTCGATGAGCGCATAGGTCAGCGCACCCGGCACGGGCCGCCCGGCCATGGCGCCGCCTTCATAGCCGTCTTCGATAAAGATCGCCTCCAGCATGCCGGTCACGCCGATGAAGCTGACGAGATCGGTCTCGGTGACCGTTCGCCGGAAGGTGCGAAAGCGCTGTCCCACGCTCAGCTCCTGCCAAACAAACCCCTGGCCCAGCCGGGGCAGGTTACGGTCTACGCTGGCGGGCGCGGCACTACGGTCGGAGGCCAAGGGTGTGTTCTGTGGGTGCATGGAATGTCTCATTCAAGTAGCGGGGGCAATGGCTGCGCGGGTGTCCACCAGTGCGTCGATCTGCGCGGCGCCGAGCCCTGCCTGCGCCAGGAGCTCACGGGTGTGTTCGCCCAGACGCGGTGGCATGGTGATGGCGGCGCGCTGCCCGTCAAAGCGCACGGGCACACCCGGGAAGCGCACGTCTCCCAGCGCCGGGTCGGCCACGGTTTCAAAGAAATCGGTGGCCACCAGGTGGGGGTCGAGTGGCAAGTCCTGCAACTTGGCTACCGGCGCTGCGGGAATCTCCAGCCGCTCACACACCGCAATCCAGTGGGCCGTGGTGTGGCGCTCGGTAAAACCCGACGCGAGTTCCAGCAGCTCGGCAATGTGCCGCGTGCGGCTGGCGATATCAACAAAACGCGCATCGCGCGCCAGTTCCGGGGCGCCCACTTCAGTGAAGAAGCGCTGCCAGTGCAGATTGGTGTACGGCATCATGGCCACAGCCCCATCGGCCGTGCGGTAGGGCCGACGCCAGGGGGCCAGCACCCGCGGGTAGCCAGGTGCCGACAGCGGCGGCTCGAAGTGCTGGCCGTAGTAGTGCTCGACCAGGTTGAAGCCCACCATGGACTCGAACATGGGGATTTCCACAAAGGCGCCTTCGCCCGTGCGCTCGCGCTGCCACAACGCCGCCAGGATGGCATGCGCGGCCACATGGGCGCAGGTCTTGTCGGCGGCAATGGTGGGCAGGTAACGCATCTCGCCGCCCTGCCGCTCCATCAGGTCGGCCAGCCCTGACATGCCCTGGATCACGTCGTCGTAGGCCGGTTTGCCAGCATAGGGGCCCGGCAAAAAGCCCACCAGGCTGGCGTACACCAGGCGCGGAAAACGTTGGCGCAGCGTCTCGGGCGCGAGGCCCAGGCCTGCCAGCTTTTGCGGCCGCATGCTGTGCATCAGCACATCCGCCGTGGCGACCAGCGCAATCAGCGCCTCTTGGGCGTCCGCCTGCTTGAGGTCCAGCGCCACGCTTTTCTTGCTGCGGTTGGAACCAAGAAACATGGCCGCCATGCCCGCTTCTTTCGAAGGGCCGGTATGGCGTGTCGAGTCGCCCTCGGGCGGCTCGATCTTGATCACCTCGGCCCCGTAGTCGGCCAGTATCTGGCTGGCCAGGGGACCAAAAATCACACTGGACAGATCCAGGATGCGCAGGCCTTGCAGCGGCTTCATCTCGTGCTCTCCAGCGCGGCGTTCACTGGAACTTCGGGGCGCGTTTTTCAATGAAAGCCGTCACCGCTTCCCGGTGGTCGGCCGTCTTGTGGGCGATGGCCTGGTACCCCGCCGAGATCTCCAGCAGCGAGGCCAGCGAGGCACTTTGCCCCTCGCGCAGCAGGCGCTTGGTCATGCGCATCACGGCACCGGGGTTGGCGGCGATCTTGGCGGCCAGCGCCCGGGCAGTGGGCAGCAACTGGTCAGCGGCCACCACGCGCGACACGAGGCCGCAGGCCAGCGCCTCTTGCGCGCTGATGGGCTCGCCGGTGAACGCCATCTCGGACGCCTTGGCCATGCCCACGGCGCGCGGCAGCAGCCAGGCGCCGCCGTCGCCGGGCACGATGCCCACGCGCACAAAACTCTCGGCAAAGGTGGCCGTCTCGCTGGCGATGCGGATGTCGCACATGCAGGTCAGATCCAGCCCCGCGCCGATGGCCGGGCCGTTGATGGCGCAGATCACAGGCACGTCGAGCTGGACCAGCGCATTGGGAATCTGCTGGATGCCCTGGCGGTATTCCTCGCGGATCAGGTCGGGCGTGAGCGCGTCGTCAAAGAAGCGCTTCATGTCCTTGACGTTGCCGCCCGAGCTGAAGATGGGGCCGGCGGCCGTAATGATCAGCACCTTCACGCTCGCGTCCTTGCGCACGTCCTCGCACAGCTGCACGAACTCCTGCACCGCCGTGTTGCCCGTGAGCGCATTGCGCGTTTCGGGCTGGTTCATGGTGGCGGTGAGAATGCCGCCGTCGCGCTCGATGGTCAGAAAGGCCATGGGATGTCTCCGTTATCAAAAAAATGAGCAGCTAGCGCTTGATACGCAAGGCTTTTCAATGGATTTCATAGTGAAACCCAATTACATCAAGCGCTAGCCGCTATGGTTTTCAAAGCACCGTATCTACGTCGGTGATGCGCCGCACGATGTCCAGGGTCATGCCCTGGTGGTGCAGCAGGGCCTCGCCCGCCACGCCGTACCAGTAGGCTTCGCTGCCAGCAGTCTGGCGCCAGGCATGCAGGCGGCGCGTGAACAGCTGCAGGTCGTACTCCTCGGTGAAGCCGATCGCACCATGGATGGCATGCGCCAGCTCGGACACCACCAGCGCCGCCTCACTGCAGCGCGCCTTGGCCGTGGCCACGCGCAGGCGGTCGGGCACCACGCCCATCCCGTCATGTCCAGCGCTGCAGCCCAGCTGCGCAGCCATGCGCGCGGCAAACACGTGCTCGCTCATCACCGCCAGCTGGTGCTGGATGGCCTGGAACTTGCCGATGGGGCGGCCAAACTGCTGGCGCTCATTGGCGTACTGCAGGCTGCGCTGAAACACGCTGCTGAGCGCGCCCGCCATTTGTGCGGCCACCACGGCGGCCTGCAGGGTTCGGACGTCCAGCGCGCCATTGACTTCGACGGCGGGCGCGGCCTGCACCTGCGCGGCCGTCCAGGTCAGTGCGGCATCGAGCGCCAGGGCCTGGGCGGCGCCTTGTGCGTCTGCGGTATTCAGCAAGCGCCATTCCGTGCCCGTCTGCACCAGCACCGCGGCGGCCACCTGGCCACTGCGCACCAGCGCGCAGCGCAGGCCGCCATTGGCCAGATGCTCGCCGCGTGCCAGCGCGATGCTGCCTGGCGGACGCGCCACGCCGGCCCGCGCCAGCAGGGCACGCGCCACCATGGTTTCGCCCAGGGGCAAGGGCAGCGCATGCGCGCCACATTGCTCCAGCACGCCGAACACCTGGCCCAGCCCCAGCCCTGCCCCACCTGCGTCTTCGCTCAGCAGCGCGTCGGCCAGGCCGGTGGCTTCAAGCTGCTCCCACAAAGCGGTGGTGGCCTCGGCGGTGCGGCCACCCTCTTCAATGGCGCGCACCACCTGCGGCGTGCATTGGTCCGCCAGCACATCGCGGGCGGCGTCGGCAAACATGTCGTTGTTGTTCGTGGTCATGTATCTCTCCCAATCAACGCAAACCCAGGCCGCGGGCGATCATGCCGCGCAGGATGTCGCGCGTGCCGCCGCGCAGCGAGAACGAGGGCGAGGCCTCCGTCACATACTTGAGCGTCTGCAGCAGCTCGACCGGTACGTCTTCGGCATCGCGCGAGAACAGGTCTTCCGCAATGGCGGCAGGAATCATCTGCTCCAGCGTAGTGCCCAGCTCCTTGACCAGTGCGGCCTCGACGATGGGGCTGGCACCCTGGGTGAGCTTTTCCTGCACCGACACCGACATGGCGCGCAGCGGCGCGAGCTGAGTGAGCACCTTGCCTGCCAGTTGCCGGGCCGATTCGGTGCGGCCCTGGGGCGTGCGCACATAGTCCAGCCACTGGTCGAACAGCACGATGCTGGAGTACAGGCGCTCGGGCCCGCTGCGCTCGAAGGCGAGTTCGGCGGTCACCTGCTCCCAGCCCTGGCCTTCGGCGCCGACGATCGCGTCCGCACCCAGCTGCACGCTGTCGAAGAACACTTCGCAGAAATGGCTGTCGCCCGAGAGGTCTTCAATCGGGCGCACGGTGACGCCGGGCAACGACAGGTCCACGATGACCTGCGACAGGCCCTTGTGGCGGTCTTCGGTGGTACCCGAGGTGCGCACCAGCGCGATCATGTACTGGCAGTGGTGGGCGTTGGTGGTCCAGATCTTCTGGCCGTTGAGCACAAAGCCCTGGTCGTTGGGCGTGGCACGCGTCTTCACGCTGGCCAGGTCCGAGCCCGCATTGGGCTCGCTCATGCCAATACAAAAGAACGCCTCGCCACGGCACACGCGCGGAATGTAGAACTGCTTTTGTGCCTCGGTGCCGTATTTCAGGATCAGCGGCGCGCTCTGGCGGTCGGCAATCCAGTGCGAGCCCACGGGCGCGCCGAAGTTGAGGAACTCCTCGACCAGCACATACCGTGCAAAGGCGCTGCGCCCGCCGCCGCCATATTCCGTGGGCAACGTGACCCCGAGCCAACCCTTGGCGGCCAGCCGGCGGCTGAACTCGGTGCTGTAGCCGCTCCAGGAGCGGGCGCGGATGTGCGCGGGGATATCGCGTGTGGCCTCGGCCAGAAAGGCGCGCACCTCGGCGCGCAGGGCTTCGTCTTGCGCAGGGATGCGCGTGAGCGTGAGTGAATCCAGGGTACTCATCCCAATACTCCGTTGTCTCTATAGGTTTGCAGTGCCTCGGCCGTGAGGCCCAGGTGGCGGGTCAACACCTCGTCGGTGTGCTGGCCCAGCTGCGGGGGGGTGTGGCGATAGGAAACCGGCGTGTCCGACAGGCGAATCGGGCTGGCGACCAATGGCACCTCGCCTGCTTGCGGGTGCTGCATGGCAATTTGCAGGCCACGGGCTTTGACCTGCGGGTCCTCGAACACGTCGCGCACGGTGTTGATGGGGCCACAGGGCACGGCATGCTGCTCAAGCAGCGCTATCCAGTCGCGCGTGGTGCGCATGACGGTCACGGCGCGGATGCGCTCCACCAGCTCGGTGCGGTTTGCCAGGCGCGCCGCATTGCGCATGAAGCGTTCGTCCTGCGCCCAGCCGGGCTCGCCGATGGCCTGGCAGAAGCGCGCAAACTGGCCGTCGTTGCCAATGGCCAGGATCATGTGGCCGTCGGCAGTGGGAAAGTCCTGGTAAGGCACCGTGTTGGGGTGCGCGTTGCCCATGCGCTGCGGCACCTTGTCTCCATATAGGAAGTTCATGCCCTGGTTGGCGAGGCAGGCCACACCCACGTCGAGCAGCGCCAGGTCGATGTGCTGACCCCGACCGGTGTGTTCGCGCGCCTGCAGGGCGGCCAGAATCGCCGTGCTGGCATACAGGCCGGTGAGGATGTCGGTGAGCGCAACCCCCACCTTCATGGGGCCGCCGCCGGGCTCGCCATCCGAGCGGCCGGTGACGCTCATGAGCCCGCCCATGCCCTGGATCAGGAAGTCATAGCCTGCGCGCTGCGCATAGGGGCCATCCTGACCGAAGCCCGTGACGGAGCAATAGACCAGTCGCGGATTCATCGCGCTCAGGCTGGCGTAATCGAGCCCATATTGCGCCAAGCCGCCAGTCTTGAAGTTCTCGATCAGCACATCGCACTGCGCTGCGAGCTGGCGCACGATCTGCTGTCCTTCTGGCCGCGTGAAGTCCACCGTCACCGACTGCTTGTTGCGGTTGGTGCACATGTAATAGGCCGACTCGCCCGTGGGCTGGCCCTGAGGGTCGGTCACATAGGGTGGCCCCCAGGCGCGGGTGTCGTCGCCCGTGCCGGGGCGCTCGACCTTGATCACCTCCGCACCCAGGTCGCCCAGGGTCTGGGCAGCCCAGGGGCCTGCCAGCACCCGCGACAGATCAAGCACCTTCACATGCTGCAGCGCACCCGGCTGCACGGCGGGGCGTTCGCTCATTGCTGGGGTACCTTGGCCTGGGTCACGATGCGCTTCCACAGCGCGATTTCGTTCTTCTGGAACTCCTGCATCTGCGCGGGGCCGCCAGTCATTGGGGTAGCACCAATGCGCTCGTAGAACGCTCGGGTTTCGTCCATCTTGGAAATCGCCGTGAACAGCTCAGCCAGCTTGGCCGTCTCCGCCGCTGGCGTCTTGGAGCTCACCATCGCGCCCACCCAGGTGTAGGCCTCGAATCCGGGCAGGCCGGCCTCGCTGGCGGTGGGCACATCGGGCGACGAGTCCACGCGTTTGTCCGCCGCAACGGCGAGCACCTTCACGCGGCCACCCTTGGCGAGCTCTTGTACGGCAGTCACCTCGGCAAAGGCATAGTCCACCGTGCCTGACGCCACGGCGGTCATGGTTTCTCCTGCACCCTTGAAGGGCACATGCACCGTCTGCACCTTGGCCGCATCGTTGAGCAGCTCACCCATGAGCTGATAGCCTGCAGACCCGGCGCCGAAGTTGACCTTGCCGGGGTTCGCCTTGGCATAGGCCAGCAAACCCTTGAGGTCCTGGTACGGCGCCTGCGGGGTGACGGTGAGCATGGCGGGCGAGCGCATCATCATCGTCAGGGGGGCGAAATCCTTGACCGGGTCGTAGGGCAACTCCTTGAACAGCGCGGCGTTCACTGCGAGCGTGGAGTTGCTGCCAATGAACACGGTGTAGCCGTCGGCTGGCGCCGTCAGCACCTGCTTGACGGCGATGAAGCCGTTGGCGCCCGGCTTGTTCTCTACCACCACCGCTTGGCCGGTAAGGTCTTGCAGTTTGCGGGCGAAGTACCGTGCCGAGGTATCGGTACCGCTGCCGGGCCCGAAAGGGACCACAAACTTGATGGTCTTGGACGGAAAACTCTGTGCGTACGCGGCGGGCGCAAGTGCTGCGCCGAGCGTGATCAGAGCGGCGGCGCCGAAGGTGCCCAGGATGAATCTGCGCTGTTGCATGGGGTTTGTCTCCTTGAATGGTTTGCAGCTGTGTCGGCCCTTCGTGGGGCTCTGTCTGGCACTCTAGCCAGCAGAACAAACACCGTCTAATATTAAGAATTGAAAAGCCAATACCTTTTGGATATCGCATGAACCTGCGCCAGTTGCGCCAATTCGTCACGCTCGCAGAAACGGGCAACTTCCACCGCGCTGCAGAGATGCTGCACATGGCTCAGCCGCCGCTGTCGGTGTCCATCCGCAAACTCGAAGAAGAAATGGGCGAGGCACTGTTCGAGCGCCGGTCCACCGGCGTTTTCCTCACCACGGTGGGCGAGGCCATGCTGGCGGACGCGCGGCTCACGCTGTTCCATGCCGAGCAATGCCGCCAGGCCGTGATGGATGCGCGCCAGGGCCAGGGCGGGCTGCTGCGCATGGGCATCATCGGCTCGGCCACCTATGCGTTGCTGCCCGAACTGATTCCTTCGCTGCGTGAGCGCTTTCCCAAGATTGAGCTGGAACTGACCGAGGCCACCTCGTCCGAGATCCTCGACGGCCTGGTCTCGCGCCGCTTTGATGTGGGTTTTGTGCGCTACCCGGTGTTGCATCCGGCACCGTTTGAGCTGCTGCCCATGGACCGCGATGACTTCGTGCTCGCCGTCTCGGAACACAGCCCGCTTGCGGCGCACGACGCGATTGCGTTGTCAGACGCGGCCCGCCAGCCCTTCATCATGTACCCACAAGACAAAGTGCCCGGCCTCTCGACCCTGGCGCTGATGCGCTGCCAGCTCTCGGGTTTCACGCCGCGCGTAGCCCAAGAGGCCATGCAGGTGCAGACCATCATGAGCCTGGTGGCCTCGGGCCTGGGCGTGGGGCTGGTCGCTGGCGTGGCGCGGCTGGTGATGCCGCGCGGCGTGAAATGCCTGGCACTGACCGACAATCCGCCGGGGTTTCATGTGGGCATTGCGCTGGCGCGGTTGCAGGGCAATACCAGTCGGCTCGTCGAGCGCTTCACCGAGCATGCCCTGCGCTTTTCCACAGCGACCGATGTAACGCTGCCGCCCGCAGCGCAGCCGTCAGCCGGCTGAAGGCGTGCCCGCACCACGCCAGCGCCACCCCGCAGCAGGCGCTGCGTTCAGCCGGCGGCAGCGGCCGGCACCGCGCGGCGCTCCGCAAACGCCACATACCAATCGAGGCACTGTGGGTTGGCCATCGCATCCTTGTTGACCACCTTTTCCAGCGGCTGGCCCAGCAGCAGTTTCTTGATGGGCAGCTCCTGCTTTTTGCCGCTGAGGGTGCGCGGCACTTCGGCCACGGCAAAAATGTCGTCGGGCACGAAGCGCGGGCTGAGTGCGGTGCGGATGGCGCCGTGGATGCGCGCGCGCAGTGCGTCGTCGAGCACATGGCCGGGGCGCAGCACCACGAACAGCGGCATGTAGCTCTCGCGGCCCAGGTATTCGAGGTCCACCACCAGGCTGTCGAGCACCTCGGGCAGCGATTCGACGGCGCTGTAGACCTCGCTGGTGCCCATGCGCAGGCCGTGGCGGTTGATGGTGGCGTCCGAGCGGCCGTAGATGACGCAGCCCGCCGCCGCGCCAGTGCCGATCTGGATCCAGTCGCCATGGCGCCAGACGGCGCCCATGCTGGCCGGGCCGTCGCCGCCGCCGGGCTGGCGGCCGTGGCCCGCCGGGTACATGTCGAAATAGCTCACCAGATAACGCGTGCCGCGGTCGTCACCCCAGAGGTACAGCGGCATGGACGGAATCGGCTGGGTGCAGACCAGCTCACCCACGGCGTCCAGCACCGGGCGACCCTGCTCGTCCCAGGCCTCGACGGCGGCGCCGAGCATGCGGCACTGCATCTTGCCGGGAGTTTGCGGCAGTTCGCGGTGGCCGCCGATGAAGGCGCCGGCAAAATCTGTTCCACCCGAGATGTTGCTCCACCAGATGTCGGGCACACCCGCCTGTGCCATGAAGTCCGTGCCCCACTGCTGCACCTCGGCGCTGAGCGGCGATCCGGTGGAGCCCAGCGCGCGGATGGACGACAGATCGCCGCACTGCGCGGGCGTGATGCCCGCCTTCATGCAGTTGGCATAGAAGGCCGCGCCCGCGCCAAAGAAGGTCACGCCGGTCTCGGAGGCAAAGCGCCACAACAGGGCCCAGTCGGGGTGCTCTTTGCTGCCGCCAGGGTTGCCGTCAAAGATCACGCAGGTGGTTCCCGCCAGCAGGCCACCCACCTGCGCGTTCCACATCACCCAGCCGGTGGAGCTGTACCAGTGGTAGCGCTCGCCCCGGCTGTTGGGGGCGTAGCTGCAGCCGAGGTCGTTGTGCAGCGCGCCCAGTTGCAGCTGCACCAGCACCATGCCGCCGTGGCCGTGCACGATGGGTTTGGGCAGGCCGGTGGTGCCGCTGGAGTAGACGATCCACAGCGGATGGTCGAACGACAGCCAGAGCGGCTCGAACGCATCCGTTTCATGGTCATTCTGACCTGTAGCGCTTGTCCAGCTTGCGCAACCAGCTACTGAAACCGTAGCATTCAGATTGCCCAGCAGCAGCGCGTGCTGCACGCTGGGAAGCTGGGCGCGCAGCTCGGCCAGCACGCCCAGGCGGTCGTGGTCGCGCCCGGCGTAGGTCACGCCGTCCACGGCAATCAGCACCTTGGGTTCGATCTGGCGGAAGCGGTCGAGCACGGCGTGGGTGCCCATGTCGGGCGCGCACAGGCTCCAGACGCCGCCGATGCTCACCGTGGCCAGAAAGGCCACCATGGTCTCGGGCACGTTGGGCAGGTAGGCGGCCACACGGTCGCCCGGCTGCACACCCTGGGCCTGCAGGTGCAACGCCAGCGACGCCACCTGGCGGCGCAGCTCGGGCCACGACATCTCGCGGTGCGCGCGCTTTTCGTTGCTGCTGACGATGGCCGGCACGCCCGCCGCATGGGCGGCATCCACATGGCGCAGCACCTGGCGCGCATAGTTGACCTGTGCACCCGGGAACCACTGCGCGCCGGGCATGCGGTTGTGCGCCAGCACGGCGCTGTGCGGCGTGGGGGACTGGAGGTCGAAATAGTCCCAGATGCTTTGCCAGAAGGCGTCGAGGTCGGTGGTGGACCAGCGCCACAGCGCGTCGTAATCGGAAAACTCCAGGCCACGCTGTTCGCGCAGCCAGTTCTGGTAGAGACGTATCTGGGGAATATAGGGAGCACTCATGGCGGCAAGCCTAGCCCCGCGGCAGCGCGCGGCGCCACGGGGTTTTACCGCGTACCCAGTCGCTGGCGCGACAACCCAACCACCGCAACGGCAAGGTTTGCAGCGATTGCCCCCGCGCCGTGCATCCGCTCCCAAAAAGACAGCGGCGCGGCCTGCGGGAGATCGTGAACCCGCACCAAATCCCCTACCATGCGCGTCATCAATTCACAACGGAGAAATATCCATGGGCTTTATGACCTGGAGGGAGAAAAGCGCCGACGCGCTGCAACAGGGCGGCGTGATCGGACCGGACGAGCGGCTGCCCTGGCCGCAGACGGCAGTGATGGGCGTGCAGCACGTGATTGCGATGTTTGGCGCCACGGTGCTGGCACCCATCCTCATGGGCTTTGACCCGAACCTCGCCATCTTGATGAGCGGCGTTGGCACCTTGATCTTCTTCTTCATCACCGGCGGCAAGGTGCCCAGCTACCTGGGGTCGAGCTTTGCCTTCATCGGCGTGGTGATTGCGGCCACCGCCTACGCGGGCAAGGGGCCCAATGCCAATATCGGCCTGGCGCTGGGCGGCATCATCGCCTGCGGGGCGGTGTACACGCTGATCGGTGTCATCGTGCAGATGGTCGGCACGGGCTGGATCGAGCGCTTCATGCCGCCCGTGGTGACGGGCTCGGTGGTGGCGGTGATCGGCCTGAACCTGGCCGGGATCCCCATCAAGAACATGGCGGCCAGCAACTTTGACAGCTGGATGCAGGTGGTGACGTTTGTCAGCGTGGGCCTGGTGGCCGTGCTCACGCGCGGCATGGTGCAGCGCCTCTTGATTCTGGTGGGCCTGATCGTGGCCAGCATCATCTACGCCGTGCTGACCAACGGCCTGGGCCTGGGCAAACCGCTCGACCTCTCTGCCGTGCTGGCTGCGCCCTGGGTGGGCATGCCGGGCTTCTCGGCACCCGTATTCAGCGGCCCGGCCATGCTGCTGATTGCCCCGGTGGCCATCATCCTGGTGGCCGAAAACCTGGGCCACATCAAGGCCGTGACGGCCATGACCGGCAAGAACCTGGACCAGTACATGGGCCGCGCGTTCATTGGCGACGGCATTGCCACCATGGTCAGCGGCGGCGCCGGCGGCACTGGTGTTACGACTTATGCCGAGAACATCGGCGTGATGGCGGCCACCAAGATCTATTCGACCGCCGTGTTCCTGGTGGCGGCGCTCATTGCCGTGGTGCTGGGATTCAGCCCCAAGTTTGGCGCCGTGATCCAGGCGATTCCGCTGCCGGTGATGGGCGGTGTGTCCATCGTGGTTTTTGGCCTGATTGCCGTGGCCGGGGCCAAGATCTGGGTGGACAACAAGGTCGATTTCTCACAGAACAAGAACCTCATCGTCGCCGCCATCACGCTCATCCTGGGCACGGGCGACTTCACGCTCAAGTTCGGCCAGTTTGCGCTGGGCGGCATCGGCACCGCCACGTTTGGCGCCATCGTGCTGTACGCGCTGCTCAACCGCAAAAGCTGAAGGCGCGCCGACCGGTCGGCGTCGATCTCGGGTAAACCCTTATATATCTGACCGTCCCGGGTAAGATCAAAGGATTTGCCTGGCGCGCCTGGCGCGCCGGCGCCCATTCACCGTTGCGGAGTTTTCCCCATGTCTCTGGCCGATCGGGTACGCCACCCTGCCTTTCTTGAACGCGTCATGTCGGCCGAAGAGGCTGCGGCGCTCATTCCCGCTGGCGCCAACGTCGGCATGAGCGGATTCACCGGTGCGGGCCACCCCAAGGCCGTGCCCCAGGCCCTTGCAGCCCACGCCAAGGCCGAGCATGCCGCCGGCAAACCCTACAAGATCAACCTCTGGACCGGAGCTTCGACCGCCCCCGAGCTTGATGGCGCCCTGGCCGCGGCCAACGCCCTGGGCCAGCGCCTGCCTTTCAACACCGACCCCATCTGCCGCAACAAGATCAACACGGGCGAGATCGACTTCATCGACATGCACTTGTCGCACGTCGCCCAGCACGCATGGTTTGGCTTTCTCGGCCCCCTGCACGTTGCGGTGATCGAGGTGCTGGGCGTGACGGCAGACGGTCTGCTGATCCCCGCTGCGGCCGTGGGCAACAACAAGACCTGGCTGGAGATTGCCGACAAGGTGATCCTCGAAGTCAATACCAAGCCCTCCGCCAAGATGGAAGGCATGCACGACATCTATTACGGCACCGCCATTCCGCCACGCCGCGTGCCCATCAACATGACCCATGCGGACGACCGCATCGGCCAGCCCTATCTGCGCGTGGACCCGGCCAAGGTGATTGCCGTGGTGGAGACCCACAAGGGCGATCGCGACAACGTGTTTGCCACGCCGGACGAGAACTCCAACAAGATTGCCAGCTACATCATCGACTTTCTCGCGCACGAGATGAAGATGGGCCGGTTACCGAAAGAAATGCTGCCCATCCAGTCGGGCGTGGGCAACGTGGCCAACGCCGTGCTGGCAGGCCTGCTGCACAGCCCGTTCGAGAACCTGCTGGGTTTTACCGAAGTGCTGCAAGACGGCATGCTGGACCTGCTGCGCGCGGGCAAGATGAGCAAGGCCTCTGCCACCGCCATCTCGCTGAGCCGCAGCGCGCTGCAGGACTTCGAGGACAACATCGACTTCTACCGCGAACGCATCATCCTGCGCCCGCAAGAAATCTCGAACCACCCCGAGCTGGTGCGCCGCCTGGGCATCATCGCCATGAACTCGATGATCGAGGCCGACATCTACGGCAACATCAACTCCACCCACCTGATGGGCACGAGCATGATGAACGGCATTGGCGGCTCGGGCGACTTTGCGCGCAACGGCTACCTGTCGTTCTTTGTGACACCCTCGGTGGCCAAGAACGGCGCCATCAGCTGCATCGTGCCCATGGTTTCGCATGTGGACCACACCGAGCACGACACGCAGATCATCGTCACCGAACAAGGCCTGGCCGACCTGCGTGGCCTCTCGCCGCGCCAGCGCGCCCAGGTCATCATCGATCACTGTGCGCACCCCGATTTCCGGCCCATGCTGCAGGACTACTTTGACCGCGCCCAGCATTCATCGGGTGGCCTGCACACACCCCACCTGCTGAACGAGGCCTTGTCGTGGCACCAGCGCTTTGTGGAAACAGGGTCGATGCGAGCGCCTGCCTGAGCGGGACCTAAGCGTGGCATGGGCGTGTCCCCGCCCCTGCGCAGGGGCTGGCGGCGCAACGATTGCCGGCCTGGCGGATGATCATAGGCGCCGGCACTGCGCCGGTGCCAACGCCCGTTTTCTGGGCTGTGGGTCTGGCCGAGATCAGCCCAGGAAACGCCCCGAACCGCCCAGCACCCCCAGATCGACATAGCGCGAGCCCACATACGGGGCCTGACCGCTGTAGTCCACCACAAACCCGCCCAGATCCCAGTTGCGAATGCCTGCCAGCGCGCTGCGCAGCTTGGCACGCGTCGGGTCGGCGCCTGCGCGCTCCAGCCCTTCGGCCAGCACGCGCATGTTCACATAGGCCTCCAGGCTGCCCTGGGTGAACTCCTGCTTTCCATTCGCCCGCATGGCAGACTGGTAGTCGCGCACCACCTGTGACTTGGCACGGTTGGGATCGGGCACGACCATGGTGATGGCGATGCCGCTGCCGACATCACCCAGTTTCTTGAGACTGTCGCTGGGCAGGGTCACGCTCACGCCGGCCAGCAAAACGCCCGGCGCATTCTTCTTGAGACCCCGCACCAGCTCCACCGAAACGGTGCCGGCGGTAGCCAGCAGCACGGCGGCCGTGCGCGCCTCGGCCACCTGGGCCAGCACCTGCGAAAGGTTGGCGCCATCGGTGGCCAGCGCGGCCTGCACCGAGGGCTTGAGGCTTTGCTCGGCCAGCGAGCGGGTGGCGTCCTCGAGCATTTCGCGGCCGTAGCCGTTGTCCAGATACACCACCCCAATGCTCTTGAGACCCATGCCGGCAAGGCGCTGCACCAGGCGACGCACCTCGTCGGTGTAGCTGGCTCGCACATGGAACACATTGCGCGCGCCCTTGCGCAGCGACGATGCCCCCGTAATCGGCGCCACATACGGCACACCCGCCTCTTCGATCAGTGGCAGGATGGCCGTGTTGTTGGGCGTGCCAACGCATGACAGCAGTGCAAAGGTATTGCCCTGCGACAAAATCTGCTTGATGTTGTCGGTGGTGCGCTGGGGTACATACGCGTCATCCACGATATTGAACTGAAGCGTGCGGCCGTTTATGCCGCCCCGGCTGTTGATGTGTGCCAGCGCCGCTTCGGCACCCAGCTTCACGTCCTGGCCCAGCCCAGCCAGCGGGCCCGTGAGGGCGGCTGAGCAACCAATGGTGAGGGTTTTGCCGGTGATGCCCGCCTCTTGGGCAAAGGCATTGCGAAGAAAGGCAGGTGCGGCTGCAGCAGCGACCACAGCACCGGGGGCAAGAGAGACAAATTGGCGACGTTGCATGAGGGTCCGGACTCCGGGAAATAAGCACAATGACAAAAGCCCGGTGCGCAGCCCATGCGGGTGACAAGTTCAGCCAGCTACCAACTTCCGGGAAACCCTACATTCTAGTCGGCCACTCGCCACCGGCATCCTGCGCGCGCTCACCCACACTTTGGAGGAACCCATGTCCATCTGGAAGAAACCCATCTCGCTGTCTTTGCTCAACGAGACCAACGCCAACACTGCAGCCACGCACCTGGGCATTGAAATCACCGAAGTGGGCGACGATTTTCTGCGCGGACGCGTGCCGGTGGACGAGCGCACCCGGCAACCCTTTGGCATCCTGCATGGCGGGGTCAGCGTGGTGCTGGCCGAGACGCTGGGCTCCATCGGAGCCTTCTACGCCTGCCCCGAAGGGCACCGCGGCGTGGGCCTGGACATCAATGCCAACCATATCCGTGCAGCCAGCAGCGGCTGGGTGACGGGCACGGCCCGTGCCGTGCACATTGGCCGCACCACGCAGGTGTGGCAGATCGACATGGTCAACGACGCCGGCGAAGTGACCTGCGTTTCGCGCATCACCATGGCGATCCTGGCGCCGCGCTGAACCCACAGCGCGCCTGCGCACGCATCTGTGTCAGGCCGGTGCCCGGCTGCGACTTTGTTGCTGCGTGAATTTCAGCATGTCTTTGTCATAGCGCCGGATGTGCAGCGACAGCCAGTCCCGCAACACGGTAGACAGTTGCGAGGCCACGGTGCTGCTGCCGCCCTCGAACTTGCGCTGCAGGCCCTGCAGATCGGCCACGAACTGGTCGTGGCCCTGCTTGTGCTGCACCAGGCGCGGATAGCCCATGCGGGCCATTTCCTGCTCTTCACGCCGGATGTGCTCGACGGTGTCGCGGATCAGCTCATCCAGCAGGCGCCCCACCACCTCGTGGCCACGGCCCTCACTGGTGGCGGTGTGCAATTCGTTCACCTGCCTCACCAAAATCTGATGGTCCTTGTCGATGGGGCCGTTGTCGATGACCATGTCATCGGCCCATTCAAAATACGCCACGGCGAAGTCTCCTGGAAACAATTGAGGTAACGCGTGCGGCCCTCTGGCCTTGTCTCAGCGGCCCGACAAGGCCAGCTGGCCAGACGCCACACCCAGCTTGCCCAGCTCGCCCAGTTTGAACACGCTGACCGCCTGCACCAGCCCCTTGGCCTGGTGTTCGAGCGACTGTGCCGCTGCAGCGGCTTCTTCCACCAGCGCCGCATTCGATTGCGTCACCTGATCCATCTGCCCCACAGCCTGATTGACCTGGTCGATGCCCGAGGTCTGGTCCTGGCTGGCCGAGGTGATCTCGTTCATGATGTCCGTCACCCGGCGCACATTGACCACGATTTCATCCATGGTGCTGCCCGCGCGCTCCACCTGCTGGCATCCTTCCGTCACGTTGTTGACCGAGGTCTCGATCAGCGCCTTGATCTCCCGTGCGGCGGTGGCCGAGCGGCCGGCGAGGCTGCGCACCTCGCTGGCCACCACGGCGAAGCCCCGGCCCTGCTCACCGGCACGGGCAGCTTCCACCGCCGCGTTGAGCGCCAGGATATTGGTCTGAAAGGCAATGCCATCAATGACCCCGATGATGTCGGCGATCTTGCGCGACGAGGTGTTGATGGCCTCCATGGTGTGCACCACCTGCGACACCACCGATCCGCCCTTCACGGCCACTTGCGAGGCAGCCTCGGCAATTTCGTTGGCGTGGCGGCTTTGCTCGTAATTGCGTTTGACGGTGTCGGCCAGCTCTTCCATCGACGCAGCGGTCTGCTCCAGCGCACTGGCCTGCTCTTCGGTTCGCGAAGAAAGGTCAATGTTGCCCGCCGCGATCTGGCTGGTGGCCGTGGCGATGGCTTCGGTGCCGCCGCGCACATTGCTCACGATGTCGATCAGGCTCTCGTTCATGCCCCGCAACGCTGAAAGCAGTTCGGCGGTTTCGTCGCTGCCGTCCACCTCGATGCGGCTGCCCAGATCACCCGCCGCCACGTTCTGGGCCACCGCCACGGCACGGCGCAGCGGCATGATGATGGAGCGCGTGATCCAGTAGGCGAGGGCCACGCCGATCAGCAGGCCCGCGGCACCCAGTGCGAGCATCTGGATGCGCGCACTGGCAATGTCGCGCACCACCGTGCGACCGCCGGTCTCCACCAGTTTTTTCTCCAGCGCATTCATCGCATTGATCGGCTCCTGCAACGCATCCAGCGCAGGCAGCGTCTCGGACTTGAGCAGCGCGGTGGCCCCTTCGCGGTCGCCGGCTTCCACCATTTGCACGACCTTGCTGAACGACTGCACGTATTTGCCCCGCAGGTCCTTGAGGCGCAACAAAACGGCCTTGGCCTCGGGCAGATACACCCGCTGGTCGAGCACCGCGATGGCGTCGTCAATGGTCTTTTTGTTGGTGCCAATGGCTGCCTTGACCAGCTTCTGGTGCTCGGCATCAGAGGCAATGACCAGCTCCATGGTGCGCCGCGCATTGGACCGCGTGGTGGTGTCGATCACGCTGGCGGCCTCGGCCCTCACCCAGTCATCTTCGATGAGGCGGGTGTTGATCTCGCCCACTTTCCCCAGGCGCAGCACCCCGATGAGGGCAATGCCCAGCATCATCACGATCAGCAGGCCAAAAGCCAGGCCGAGGCGGGTGCCGATTTTGAGGTGGCTGATATTCATGGGGAGACCTCCGAAAAAGATGCAATTTGTTACCACTTTGCATTGTCGGTCGTTTTCTCCCGACAGGTTGCCGCGCATCCTTGACGCGTGTCAAAAGAACGCGGCGCACACCGCCCAGGGCCGCAACAGCCCCCTGGCCGCTACTCGGTGGCCGCCCGCGCCAACCGCTCGCTCTTCCAGTACACGTCGTCGCCGCCATCCATGCGGTTGAGCACACGCGACAGCACAAACAGCAAATCGGAAAGCCGGTTGAGGTAGTGGCACGGGGCCTCGCGCACGGTTTCGTGTTTGCCCACCGCCACCACGGAGCGCTCGGCGCGGCGGGCCACGGTGCGGCACACATGGGCCTGGGCGGCGGCGCGCGTGCCTGCGGGCAGGATGAACTCTTGCAGGCGCGGCAACGCGGCGTTGTAGTGCGCCAGCGCCTCATCGAGCTGCAACACGGCCTCGTCCTTGAGCAACTCAAACCCCGGAATCGACAGCTCGCCGCCCAGGTTGAACAGCTGGTGCTGCACATCGATCAGCAGCTCGCGCACATCCTGCGGCAGTGGCTCGCACAGCAGCAGGCCCAGGTGCGAGTTGAGTTCGTCCACATCGCCCATGGCGTGGGGGCGCGGGCTGTCTTTGGACACGCGCGTGTTGTCGCCCAGGCCGGTGGTGCCATCGTCGCCCGTGCGCGTGGCGATCTGTGTGAGTCGGTTGCCCATGTGTGTTCCTTGTGCTGCAGCGTGCATTGTCCGATACCGCGTTTGAAGGCGTGTTGCACAGGGCCATAGACCGTAAGCAGACCCTTACACCGCGCAGGAAAATGTTGGCTGGGGCAACAGCAGGCAAAAGTGCTGGTCAGGCACGGCATGCTGCGGTGCAATGAAACCCTGTTCAACTTTGACGGAGCTCTTCATCCCATGAAAGCCACCTCACGCCGCACCTTTGCCTTTGACACCCGCAGCGTATTGCTATTCACCGCACTCTCTCTGGGCGGCGGCGCTGCCCTGCAGGCGCAGACCGCACCGGGCGCAGCGCCCAAGGCACAAGGGGGGGCGTCTTTCGGACCCGGCAATTCGTCTTCTGCCAGTTCTCCCAACTACTCCACTGGCCCCGGCAAGGGCTCATCGGCCACAGCCGCCTTTGACCGGGCCGACGCCAATGCCGATGGCAAGCTCAGCCCCCAGGAAGCCGCCACACTGCCAGCCATTGGCAACCGTTTCGAGCAGCTTGACACCGACCGTGACGGGAGCCTGTCGCACACCGAGTTCGACAAAGGCGCCAAGTCCTGACCGTTGATACGCCGGCGGCGCGATAGCCGCCACTCCCGTTGAAAGCGCAGCGCCGCGATCGGGCTTAACCGCCCCATCGCGGCGCATTTGCGGGTGCCCGGTGGTATTCTTTTGCGTTACCCGGAGACCGCCATGAACGCCCCTGCCACCGCCTTGCACCTGCTGCCCCAAATTCACTTGCGCGAGGTGCCGCAGGCGCTGATCGACGCGCTGCAAAGCCGGTTTGGCGCGCAGTGCTCGCTGGCGCAAGCGGTGCGCGAACAGCATGGGCGCGACGAAGGCTCGCTGCAGGCGCCCCCGCCCAGCGCCGTGGTGTTTGCCGAAAGCACCCAAGATGTGGCCGATGCAGTGAAGCTCGCCAGTCAATACGACGTACCCGTGATTCCCTACGGTGCAGGCTCATCGCTCGAAGGCCACCTGCTGGCCGTGCAAGGCGGCATCAGCATCGACGTGGCCCGCATGAACCGGGTGCTCAGCATCAACGCCGACGACCTCACGGTGACGGTGCAGCCCGGCATCACACGCAAGCAGCTCAACGAAGCCATCAAGGACACAGGCCTGTTCTTTCCCATCGACCCCGGCGCCGACGCCAGCATTGGCGGCATGAGCGCCACGCGCGCCAGCGGCACCAACGCCGTGCGCTACGGCACCATGCGCGAAAACGTGCTGGCGCTCGAAGTGGTCACCGCCAGCGGCGAGGTGATTCGCACCGGCACACGCGCCCGCAAAAGCGCTGCGGGTTACGACCTCACGCGCCTGATGGTGGGCAGCGAAGGCACGCTGGGCGTGATCACCGAAGTGACCGTGCGCCTGTACCCGCTGCCCGAAGCCGTGAGTGCGGCCATCTGCTCGTTTCCGAGCATCGAGGCCGCCGTGCGCACCACCATCCAGACCATTCAACTGGGTGTGCCCATTGCGCGCGTGGAGCTGATCGACCGCCACAGCGTGCGCATGGTCAACGCGCACAGCAAGCTGAATCTGCGCGAAGAACCCATGCTGCTGATGGAGTTCCACGGCTCGCCCGCCAGCGTGAAGGAGCAGGCCGAAACCGTGCAGACCATCGCCAGCGAGTTTGGCGGCAACGCCTTTGAATGGGCCAGCACGCCCGAAGAGCGCACGCGCCTGTGGACCGCGCGGCACAACGCCTACTTTGCCGCCGTGCAAAGCCGCCCCGGCTGCCGCGCCATCAGCACCGACACCTGCGTGCCCATCAGCCGCCTGGCCGATTGCCTGCTCGAATCGGTGGACGAGGCCGAGGCCAGCGGCATCCCCTACTTTCTGGTCGGCCACGTGGGCGACGGCAACTTCCACTTCGGCTACCTGCTCGACCCCAACATCCCGCAAGAGCGCATTGCCGCCGAAGACCTGAACCACAAGCTGGTGGCGCGCGCGCTCAGCATGGGCGGCACCTGCACCGGCGAGCACGGCGTGGGCCTGCACAAGATGGGCTTTCTGCTCGACGAAACGGGCGTGGGTGCGGTGGACATGATGCGCGCCATCAAGCGCGCGCTGGACCCGAAGAACATCCTGAATCCGGGGAAGATCTTTGCGCTGTGAGTGCGAGGCAGCCCGCACGCGAAACACTCCATTTTTGATAGCTAGTAGCGCTTTAAACATAAGCGCCACAGGCACTTTTACCTTAAAACAGAGCCCCACCAACGCGGTACGATGGCCCTGCGACCCGGCCACGCACCGCACACCCGATGTGCCCCGCGCCGGTGCTGGCGCCTGCGCTGCATCGCTGCCCTGCCCTTGCCTTTCCCCGCGCGATCAAAGCCATGCCTGAAACCAAAACCGTCCTGCTCTTTCTTGTCACTGCGCTGGCAGAAATCGTGGGCTGCTATCTGCCCAGCCTCTGGCTCAGCCACGGCAAAAGTGCATGGCTGCTCGTTCCTGGTGCACTGAGCCTGGCGGCCTTCGCCTGGCTTTTGTCGCTGCACCCCACGGCGTCTGGTCGGGTGTATGCCGCCTACGGGGGCGTGTATATTTTTGTGGCCATTGTCTGGCTGTGGGCGGTGGACGGTGTTCGCCCCACGCCGTGGGACATTGCCGGCGCGGCACTGGCGCTTGCAGGCATGGGGGTCATCATGTTTGCCCCGCGAAGTGCATGAACTGAGCATCGCAGATGCTTCGTCGGGTGCGGCGCCGGTACGGCCAAACCCGCGACAATCACCGACCTCCCCCAGCCCGTTGGCCTATTGGCCCATCGGCCCCACTTTCTGGAAACCCTCATGACCTGTTCATCCCCTTCGACCCGCACCCTCATCAAAGCGGTGCTCGCCAGCGCTGCGGTGGCACTGGCCGGCCTGGCGCAGGCCCAGGCGGTCTTCAAGATCACAGCAATCCCCGACGAATCGCCCACCGAACTGGCGCGCAAGGCCGCGCCGCTGGTGAAGTATCTGGAGCACAAGCTGGGCACCCAGGTGGAATTCACGCCCGTGTCCGACTACGCCGCCGCCGTGGAGGCGCTGGCCAACAAGCAGGTGGACATGGCCTGGTATGGCGGTTTCACCTTTGTGCAGGCCAGCATCCGCTCGGGCGGCAAGGTGGTGCCTTTGGTGCAGCGCGAAGAGGACGAGAAATTCCGTTCGGTGTTCATCAGCGCCGACCCCGCCATCCGGGCGCTGGCCGACCTCAAGGGCAAGACTGTGAGCTTTGGCTCGCAATCCAGCACCTCGGGCCACCTGATGCCGCGCAGCTACCTGCTGCAGGCCCAGATCGACCCGGACAAGGACTTCAAACGCGTGGCCTACTCGGGCGCACACGACGCCACCATTGCCGCCGTGGCTTCGGGCAAGGTGGACGCGGGCGCGCTCAACATTTCGGTGTGGGAAAAGTTTGTGGCCGACAAGAAGGTGGACACCGGCAAAGTGAAGGTGATCTTCACCACCCCGGCCTACTTTGACTACAACTGGACGGTGCACAGCGACATGCCAGTGGCCCAGCGCGAAAAACTTGCCAAGGCGTTTCTCGACCTGAACCGCAACACCCCCGAGGGCAAGGAAATTCTGGACCTGCAGCGCGCCACGCGCTTCATTCCCACCCAGGCCAGCAACTACAAGGGCATCGAAACCGCAGCGCGCAGCGCGGGCCTGATCAAGTGAACGGGTATTTGCTATTATTTTAATAGCTGCTTGCGCTTTTGCAATAAGCGCTGCAGCCTGATTTGCCCATGAAAGTTCAGCTGGACAACACCACCGTGCGCCACCCGGCCGCACGCGCCGGTGCACCCGCAGCGCTGCGTGGCCTGGATCTGGTGGTGGCGCAGGGCGAGCAGGTGGCGGTGATCGGCCCTTCGGGCGCGGGCAAGACCACGCTGCTGCAGCTGCTGGCCTGCGCACAGCGGCCCGACGAGGGCAGCTTGCAGCTCGATGGCATCGACCCCTGGGCATTGCCGCGCCGCGCATTGCAGCGCTTGCGCGGTCGCCTTTTTCTGGCGCCCCAGGTGCCGCCGCTGCCACCCCGGCAGCGTGTGGTGACGGCGGTGCTGGCGGGGCGCCTGCCGCACGAAAGCCTGTGGGCCAGCGTGCGCAGCCTGGTCTATCCCACCGGCATCGGGCTGGCCGAGGCCGCGCTGGCGCATTTTGACGTGGCCGACAAACTGTTCGACCGGGTAGACCGGCTCTCGGGCGGCGAGCGCCAGCGGGTGGGTCTGGCGCGGGCGCTGGCTTCGCAGGCCAGTCTGTTGCTGGTGGACGAGCCGCTGTCCGCGCTTGACCCGGCGCGTGCGCAGCAGGCCCTGGCCTCGCTCACGCAGGCGGCCCACGAGCGCGGCGCCACGCTGGTGGCCACGCTGCACCATGTGGACATGGCCTTGGCGCATTTCCCGCGCGTGATCGGGTTGCGCGACGGTGCGCTGGCCTTTGACCTGCCTGCGGCGCAGGTGACGCCCGCGCACCTGCACCAGCTGTATGCGCAGCACCTGGACGAGCTGGCCCAGACGGCGCCGCCCGCCCCCGATGTGCCTGTGGCCGCGTCCCCTGTGCCGATGCAGTGCCGCTAACCCACGGGCCATCTCGCCGCCATGACTGCCCTGTCGCCTGATCTGCCTGCACCCCCCGACAAGAGCCCGCCGCCCGAACGGCGCGACCCCGCCTGGCGCGGCCGCCTGGCCGGGGCCGCGGTGGCGCTGGTGCTGCTGTGGCCCATGCTGGTGCTCACCGAGTTCAAGCCCTGGCTGCTGCTGGCGCCGGATGCGCTGAAGCCCTCTCTGCGGTTTCTGGCGGATTTTGTGCCGCCCCGGCTAGACGCCGAGTTTCTGGCCCTGGTGGCGCGCGAGACCTGGCGCACGGTGGCCATTGCCACCGCAGGCCTCACGCTGGCGCTGGTGCTGGCCGTGCCGCTGGCGCTGCTGTCGGTGCGGGTGCTGTCGATCTCGGCGCTGACCGGCCCGATGGCGCCGCTGCCGGCGCTGGTGCGACTGCTGGTGCGCTGGCTGCTGGTGGTGCTGCGCAGCGTGCCCGAGCTGATCTGGGCGCTGGTTTTTGTGCGCGTGGTGGGCCTGGGGCCCACGGCCGGCGTGCTGGCCATTGCGCTGACCTTTGCCGGCATGCTGGGCAAGGTGTATGCCGAAATCCTGGACAGCGCCGAGCCCCATGCCGCCGCCAGCCTGCTGCGCAACGGCAGCGGGCGGCTGCAGGCATTTTTGTATGCGCTGCTGCCGCAAAACGCCGCCGAGCTCACCAGCTACACGGTGTACCGCTGGGAATGCGCGATCCGCTCGTCGGCCGTACTGGGCTTTGTCGGCGCGGGCGGGCTGGGCCAGCAGATGGACGCCTCGATGAAGATGTTCGAAGGCGCCGAGGTGGCCACCATGCTGCTGGTGTTCATGGCGCTGGTCTGGCTGGCGGACCGCATCAGCGCATGGTTGCGGCAAAGGCTGGCATGAATACGCGCGGCACTTCAGCGCCCCGACCCTCTGCCAACCGCTGCCTGGCCTGCTGGTGCGTAGCCGCTGGTGCGCTGGCGCTGGTAGGCCTGAGTTTCTGGTCGCTGGACCTGCAGTGGGCGCAGTTTGTGTCCGCCCCGGCGCTGGCCAAGATGGGCCGGTTTCTGGGCGAGCTGCTGCAGCCCGAAACCAGCCCGGCGTTTTTGCAAAAACTGCTGTGGGCCACGCTGGAGACGCTGGCCATGTCGGCGCTGGGCACCTTGCTGGCAGTGCTGCTGGGCCTGGCGCTGGCCCTGCCCGCCAGCAAGGCGTTTGAGGGCGACCCGGCGCGTTGGCGCGGCCCCACGCGGCTGCTGCTCAACGCCCTGCGCAGCATTCCCGAACTGGTGTGGGCCACCTTGCTGCTGATCGCGGCCGGGCTGGGGCCGTTTGCCGGCACGCTGGCGCTGGCACTGCACACCTCGGGCGTGCTGGGCCGCCTGTTTGCCGAGGCCATCGAAAACGCTCCGCCGGGCCCCGGCTTTGCCCTGCGTGTGCGCGGCGTGGCCAGTGGCCGCGTGTTTTTGTATGCCACCCTGCCCCAGGTGCTGCCGCAACTGCTGAGCTACACGCTGTACCGCTGGGAAAACAACATCCGCGCCGCCGCCGTGCTGGGCGTGGTGGGGGCAGGCGGGCTGGGGCAGATGCTGGCGTTCCACATGGGGCTGTTCCAGATGGGCGAGACCAGCAGCGTGCTGGTCGCCATGCTAGCGCTGGTGGCGCTGGTAGATGCGCTGAGCTTTGCCAGCCGGCGCTGGCTGGCTATCTGACACAAATTGCTATTATTTTAATAGCTTATTGCGCTTGATGGACGTGCGCCAGAGCCACTTTTCATTCAAATCCCTGCCGGTACGGTTTGCATTCAATCGGATAACCAGGCGGGGCGCCGCAGACAGTGCTGTCGTACGTGCAGCACGGCAAGGCGACCAACGACTTTAGACGTTTGAAGGCCCTACCGCATCAGGCCGCCACTGCGGCAGCGCGCCGTTAGACGTTTGAAGGCCCTACCGCATCAGGCCGCCACTGCGGCAGCGCGCCGCAGCCGTGCCGCCACGCCCACGCCCACCAGCGCGGCAGACACCACGCTCAGCGCCAGCGTGATGGCCGAACCGTAGAAGATGGCCGAGGTCATGCCCCGGTCGAGCAGCGCGCCAAACACCGGCGCGGCCAGGCAAAAACCCAGGTCCAGCCCCGAATACACCGTGCCATACACCCGGCCCGTCGCACCCGGTGGGGCCGCGCGCTTGATGAGCATGTCGCGCGATGGGCTCGCCAGCCCCGTGCCCACGCCAGCCAGCGCGGCCACCACCACCGCGGCCATGCCGGGCAGCCAGCCCGTGCCCACCAGCACCAACAGGGCGGCCGAGGCCAGCAGGCACACCGAGATGATCTTTTCCAGCCGCACCACGCGGCCCACCAGAAAGCCGCCCACTACCATGCCCGCCGCGCCGCACAGCATGTAGCCGGTGACCACCAGGGCCGTCACGCTGAGCGGCAGGCCATACATGCTTTGCAGCGCGGGGCTGGCAAAGCTCTGGATGGCGCTCAGCGCGCAGGTGCTCCAGAAAAAGAACGAGAAACACAGCCACACCGAAGGCAGCTTGAGGAAGGCCATGGGATGCTCGTCGGCCACGGCCTTGGCGCCCGGCGCCTGGTGCGCCCAGGCGCCCTGGCGGTCGTCGAGTGCATCGCGATTCCACACCATGACGGCCAGCACTACCAAGGCCAGCAGCGCGCCGCACAGGCAGGCCGCACGCCACGAGCCCGTGGCCGAGGCAATGCCCGCCATGAACACCGGCGCCGTGGCCCAGCCCAGATTGCCACTGATGCCGTGCACCGAAAAGCCATGGCCCAGGCGCTGCGGCGATACGCGCTTGTTGAGAATGGTGAAGTCCACCGGGTGGAACGGCGCATTGCCCAGCCCCGCCAACGCCGCCGCCGCCAGCAGCCCCGCATAGCCCTGCGCCGTGCCCGCCACCAGCCCGGCCGTGGCAAAGCTGGCCAGCGCAAAAAACAGCACCGGGCGCGCGCCCACGCGGTCCACCAGAAAGCCCGACAGCGCCTGCCCCACGCCCGACACCACAAAGAACACCGACACCAGCAGGCCCAGCTCGGAATAGCTGT
This sequence comes from Acidovorax sp. 35-64-16, assembly GCF_002281195.1. Taxonomy (NCBI): domain Bacteria; kingdom Pseudomonadati; phylum Pseudomonadota; class Betaproteobacteria; order Burkholderiales; family Comamonadaceae; genus Acidovorax; species Acidovorax sp. 35-64-16. Next base: position 189,263 of record NZ_NCFM01000001.1, read on the forward strand.
AGCCAAACTCGCCAATCAGCCACGGAAACAGTGGCGGCAGCAGCATGTGAAAGAAGTGCGAGCTGCCATGCGCCAGGCCGATGAGGGCGATGGTGCGGGCATCTTGCCGCAGGGGAACCGCGCCGGGTGCGCCAGGGGAAATGAGGGTCATGGCGCTGATCTTAGGCAAGCCGGCCGCGGCAGGTTTACGATAGCCTGCCAATTTCTATCGCCAACATGCCAAAAGCAGCCCCGCCCGCCGACACCGCACCGCCACCGCGCCCCCGGCGGGCGCTGTCGTATGTGGATTCGCTCACGCCGCATCTGTTTGTACCCAGCGCCGAGCGCCCGGTGCGCGCCAAGGTGCGCCAGCTGGCAGCCGACACGCAGGTGATGCCGCACAGCCACCCGTGGGCGCAGGTGGCCATCTCGACCACGGGCGTGATCCGGCTCACAGTGGACCGGGGCACCTACATCGTGCCGCCCTCGCGCGCGCTGTGGATTCCGCCCGGCGTGGAACATGCCGTGACCATGGTGGAAGACGCCGATCTGCGCACGCTGTATTTCCACCAGCCGCGCGGGCGCTGCGGCCCGGGCGTGCCGCGCCACCAAGAGGCCGCCTGGCGCCAGTGCCGGGTGCTGGAGGTGTCCGACCTGCTGCGCGCCCTGGTGCGCGAGCTGCCCACCGCGCCCGACGACGGCCCCACCTCCACCCCACCATCCACCCCCGACGAGCGCACGCGCGAGCGCCACCTCAACGCCCTGGTACTGGGCGAGCTGCGCCGCGCCGCCGCCGTAAAGCTGGGCGTAGACCTGCCGCACGACAAGCGCCTGCGCCACCTGTGCGAGGCGGTGCTGGCCGACCCCACACGCCACGAAACCCTGAGCGCCTGGGCACAGGACACAGGCGCCAGCCCGCGCACGGTGGCACGGCTGTTTCGCACCGAGCTCTCGAGCACTTTCACGCAGTGGCGCCAGCAGGTGATATTGGCCAAGGCCGTGTCGCTGGCTGCGGGCCGCATGCCCATGGGGCAGATCGCCGCCGAACTGGGCTACAGCCCCAGCGCCTTCAGCGCCATGGTGCGCAAATCGGTGGGGCAGCCACCGGGGCGGTTTCTGGGGGCGGCGCGGTGAGGGGACGGGCGCGCACGGCACGGCGCCCGCCCGCCCCTTGGTCGCGTCAAACTTTGAACGTTTTTGACCTGTAGCCATTGCAAATAAAGCGCTATCAGCTATCTAATTAACAGCAAAACGGGCCCGGCAGGCGACGAAATGCAGAGCCTCTGGCGCCAGAATATTGAGAAACCCCGCTTCCCCCTACCGCACCTTTGCCCATGACCGCTGACATCCACACCTACGAACCCCGCCTGGGGCACGGCCTGCCGCACGATCCGTTCAATGCCATCGTGGGCCCCCGCCCCATCGGCTGGATCTCCACGCAAAGCGCCACGGGCGCGCTGAACCTGGCGCCCTACAGCTTCTTCACCGCGTTCAACTACGTGCCGCCCATCGTGGGCTTTGCCAGCATTGGCGCCAAGGACACGCTGCGCAACATCGAGGCCACCGGCGAGTTTGTGTGGAATTTGGCCACTCACGATCTGGCCGACGCCATGAACCAGAGCTGCGCCGCCGTGCCCCCCGAAGTCAGCGAGTTTGAGCTGGCGGGCCTCACCCCCCTGGCCTCCGAGAAAGTGCGCCCACCCCGCGTGGCCGAAAGCCCTGTCACGTTTGAATGCCGCAGCACGCAGATCGTGCAGCTGCAGGGCATCGACGGTGAAAAGGTGCCCACCTGGCTGGTGCTGGGCGAAGTGGTGGCCGTGCACATCGCCAAGGCGCTGCTGAAAAACGGCGTGTACGACACGGCAGGCGCCGGCCACATCCTGCGCGGGGGCGGCCCGGCCGACTATTTCACGGTGGGGCCAGAGCAACTGTTCCGCATGCACCGGCCCGCCTGAGAAGGGGTGAACGCCGCAGCGCCGGGGCCGGCCCAATACCCCACAGTGGACGGCCCTGCTCCCCAGCGGGCACACTCGATTCCCTCATGGTTCTGAATCTGGTGTTTTGATGCTGCATTTTCTGATGTTCGCCGGCGGGCTGGCCGCGCTGGTGGTGGGGGCCGACCTGCTGGTGCGGGGCGCTTCGCGACTGGCCCTGTCGTTTGGCATTTCGCCGCTGGTGGTGGGGCTGACCATCGTGGCCTTTGGCACCAGCGCCCCCGAGATGGCGGTGTCGACCGGGGCCGTGCTCAATGGCCAGACCGGCCTGGCCATGGGCAATGTGGTGGGCAGCAACATCTTCAACGTGCTGTTCATCCTGGGCCTGAGCGCCCTCATCGCCCCGCTGGTGGTGCATGTGCAGATCATCCGGCAGGAGGTTCCCATCCTCATGGGGGCCTCGCTGTTGCTGCTGGTGCTCGGGCTCGATGGCCGCATCAGCCTGACCGACGCCGCGCTGCTGTTTGGCCTGCTGCTGGCCTACACCGTATTTCTGGTGGTGCAGTCGCGCCGGGAAACCCAGGCCGCCCAGGCCGAGTTCGAGGCCGAAATCCACGCCCCCGCTGCCGGCGCCTGGGATGCCCGCCTGCCGGTGCAGATCGCGCTCATCGTCGCCGGGCTCGCGCTGCTGGTGCTGGGCTCGGACTGGCTGGTGGGCGCGGCCGTGGTGTTTGCCAAGGCGCTGGGCGTGAGCGACCTGGTGATCGGCCTGACCATCGTGGCAGCGGGCACCTCCATGCCCGAGGTGGCCACCTCGGTGGCCGCCGCCCTCAAGGGCGAGCGCGACATCGCCGTGGGCAACGTGGTGGGCAGCAGCACCTTCAACATTCTGGGCTGCCTGGGGCTGGCCGGACTGGCGGCGGGCAGCGAAGGCCTGGTCGTGGCGCCCTCGCTGATGGCCTTCGACATCTGGGTGATGCTGGCCGTGGCGCTGGCCTGCCTGCCCATCTTCCTGTCGGGCCGCGAGATCGCCCGCTGGGAAGGCGCCGTGTTCCTGGGCTACTACGCGGCCTACGTGTCCTACCTCATCCTGGCCGCGCAGCAGCACGACGCGCTGCACACCTACTCGGCCGTGATGCTGGGCTTTGTGATCCCGCTCACGGTCGTCACCTTGGTGGTGTCGCTCATCCGGCCCTCCCGGGGCGTGCAGTAAACCCACGCCGCCCTGCCTCCAGGCGCCTGTTGCCGGGCATGCGGCTGCACCCCTGGCACGGGAAATTCCAGACTCACCAGCCAGGCGCCCGGGGCCATTTCGGCGCAGCCTTTGGCCCAGGCACGGGCCATGCTTTCGGGGCGCTGGAACAGGTAGACGAGCTGGTAGCCGCTCCAGTCGGCGCGCCACAGGTCGCCCTGCGCAACCCGCGCCCAAGGGCAGCGGCGGGCGCACAGCCAGCGCAGGGGGCGGCTCCATTCCAGCCCCTCCAGCCGGGCTAGGGGGTAGGCCTGGCGCAGTGCGATCAGGCCGTCACCCAGGCCGCAGCCCGCATCGAGCACGCGCGCGCCGGGCTCCAGGGGGGCTGCGTCGGGAAGGTCGTTCAGCGCATCAGGCGGGGTGGGGAACAGCGGGGCATCGCGCCAGGCGTTCAGGGGATACACCAGCAGCAGCAGGGCCAGCGGCACCAGCCAGGCCCAGGCGGGCAGGCCCGCAGCGCCCGTGAGGGCCAGCGACAGCGGAAACCCCGCCGCAATCAGCCCGCGCCGCCACCAGGTGCCGCCCAACACGCTGGCAGCCGTGCCCAGGCCACAGGCCAGCACCAGCGCCCATGCCGCGGGCAGGTGCGCGCGCTGCAGGGCCACAAACGCCAGCCACGCCGCCGCCCAGGCCAAGAGCGCCGGCAAGGGCCATGGCAAAAAGCGGCGAACCATGTGGGGCAAGGGCCCTGCGTCCGGCCGGGTCAGGCGTTGCCGCGCAGGCGGTCGATCAGCCCGTTCAGGGCTTCCAGCGAGCCGAACTGGATGGACAGCTCGCCCATGTCTTCCATGCGGCCATTGCGTTTGACGCGCTTTTTCACACGCACCTCCACCTCGGCCATGAGCAGGTCCGAGAGTTCTTCTTCCACCCGCTTGAGGTCGCGCGATTTTTCCTTTTTGGGCCGCGTGGCCACCAGGTTGAACTCGGCACCGATCTTTTTGACCAGGGCCTCGGCCTCGCGCACCGAGAGTTTTCGGGCGGCGATCTGGTTGCCGGCGGTGATCTGCGCAGCGCGGTCCAGCGCCAGCAGCGCACGCGCGTGGCCCATGTCAATGTCGCCCGCCATCAGCATGGTCTGCACGGGCTCGGCCAGGTTCAAGAGGCGCAGCAGGTTGCTGGCGGCGCTGCGCGAGCGGCCCACGGCCTGCGCGGCCTGCTCGTGCGTGAGGCCGAACTCGCGCACCAGCCGCTGCAGGCCCTGGGCTTCTTCCAGCGGATTCAGGTCTTCGCGCTGGATGTTCTCGATGAGCGCCATGGCGGCGGCGGCCTCGTTGGGCACGTCGCGCACCAGCACGGGCACGCTGTCCAGCCCCGCCAGGCGCGCCGCACGAAAGCGCCGCTCGCCCGCAATGATTTCGTACCGGCCCGCGTTGTCGCCCTCAACGAGGCGGCGCACCAGAATCGGCTGCATGATGCCCTGGGCCTTGATGGATTCGGCCAGCTCGTACAGCGCGCCCTCGTCCATGCGGGTGCGCGGCTGGTACATGCCGGGCACCATGTCATCCAGGCGCAGGCTGCTGGGCAGCCCCGCATCGGCGGCCTGCGCCTTTTCAGCCGCCTCGGCCACCTTGGGGCCCAGCAATGCTTCGAGTCCGCGGCCGAGGCCCTTGGGTTTTTTGGTGACCATGTTCGTCAATCTTTCAAAAGGGTGTGCAGCAGGTGGTGGCCCTCGGGCCAGTCTGCCAGGCCGGATTCGGCATTGATGTGGCCGCGTGCGCCGCCGTCGACAAAGCGTGCGCCCCAGGCCTCGCCCAGGCCTTCGGCGCGCTCATAACTGCAATACGGGTCGTTGCGGCTGCCCACCAGCACGGAAGGAAACGGCAGCGGCTGGCGCGCGATGGGTGCCCAGCCGTGGATTTGTGCGGCGATATCGGGGCGCTCCACATCACCAGGCGCCACCAGCAGCGCGCCCTGCACGCGGTGGGCGTTGGCCGAATGCGCCGCCCACCAGGCGGTGAGGATGCAACCCAGGCTGTGCGCCACCAGCACCACGGGGCCGTCGGCATCGACCACGGTTTCTTCCAGCCTTGCCGACCAGTCGCCGCGCAGCGGGCGCATCCAGTCGTGCTGCTCTATGCGGTGGTAGCCGTGGCGGGCCTCCCACAGGCTTTGCCAGTGGTCGGGGCCAGAGTTCTGCCAGCCGGGCAGCAGCAAAATGTTGGATGCCTTCATTACTATTGTTTTGATAGCTATCAGCGCTTATCCATCAAGCGCCAGAGGCCATTTTGACCATGGAACTTGCTGCTGCAGGCATGCTTTGCACGCGCTCGACCATCTCTTGCGCAAACTCCACAAACGCCTGGCTACCCTTGGCGGCAGGGTCGAACACCACACCGGGCAGCCCGTAGCTGGGCGCCTCGGCCAGGCGCACATTGCGCGGGATCACGCTGTTGAACACCTTGTCGCCAAAGTGGCCCTTGAGCTGCTCACTTACCTGCTGCTGCAGCGTGATGCGGGGGTCGAACATCACACGCAGCAGGCCAATGATCTGCAGGTCGGTATTGAGGTTGGCGTGCACCTGCTTGATGGTGTTGACCAAATCGGTCAGGCCTTCGAGCGCGAAGTACTCGCACTGCATGGGCACGATGACGCCGTGGGCGCTGCACAGGCCGTTGAGGGTGAGCATCGACAGGGACGGAGGGCAGTCGATGAGCACAAAGTCGTAGTCGCCCCCCACCTCGGCCAGCGCGGCCTTGAGGCGCTTTTCGCGGTGCTCCAGCGCCACCAGTTCCACCTCGGCACCGGCCAGTTCGCGGTTGGCACCCAGCACCCAGTAGCCGCATTTGTCGGACAGCGCTGCTGCCTCTTTGACCGACGCAGATTCGAGCAGCACGTCGTACACCGTGAGGTCGAGGCTGCGCTTGTCCACGCCCGAGCCCATGGTGGCATTGCCCTGCGGGTCCAGGTCGACCATCAGCACGCGCTGACCAATCTTGGCCAGGCCCGCAGCCAGGTTGACGGTGGTGGTGGTCTTGCCAACGCCACCCTTCTGGTTGGCAACGCAAAAAATCTTGGCCATGTGGATGCTGTGGGGTGGGGGGTTATTTGGAGATGGCCAGCTTGATGCCAAAGCCGATCAAAAAGACGCCTGCCACTTTTTCAAGCACGCGGGCAATGCGGGGATTGGCGCGCATGCGCTCGGCCAGGTGGTGCGTAAGCAGCACCACGGTGAGGCCGTAGGCCAGGGTCAGGGCGGCAATGGTGGCGGCCATCACGCCAAAGGTGAGCATGCCCTGATGGCGTGCCGGGTCCACAAACAGCGGGAAGAACGCCATGTAGAACACGATGGCCTTGGGGTTGAGCAAGGTGATGAGTGCAGCCTGCTTGAAATAATGGCGCGGCTGGATGTTGAGGATGGGCTGGGCACCCGGCTTGGCCGTGAGCATCTTGAAGCCCAGCCAGGCCAGATAGGCCGCGCCCAGCCACTGCACGGCATGGAAAGCCGTGGGGTAGGTGGCCAGCAAAGCCGCCACACCAGCCACCGCCGCCCACATCAGCACCTGGTCGCCCGCGATCACACCCAGCGTGGCCGCCAGACCACCACGCACGCCGCCCTTGCTGGTGGAGGTGATGAGCGCCAGGTTGCCGGGGCCCGGGATGGCCAGAAACAACACAATGGCGGCGACAAAGGCGCCGTAGTCTGCAATGCCGAACATGTGGGATTCCTCTGGAAGGCTGGAAGGTCTGCGCAGCGCTGCGGACCGGAGCCCGAGTTTACGCGACCGCCCTTCCCTCCCCTCAAAAAGATCCGTCAGACAGGCTTCATCCAGACAATGCAGCGCTCGGCATCCAGCCCCGGAACGGTGAGCTGTTCCACGTGAAACACCTGCACTTCGGCGGGCAAGGCGGCGATTTCGTCTGCGGGGTGCTTGCCTTTCATGGCCAGCCAGACCCCGTGCGGCATGGCCAGCGCACTCTGTGACCAGGTCACAAAATCGGGCAACGAGGCAAAGGCGCGGCAGCTGATGATGTCAAACGGCGTCGTGAGGGTCTCGACACGTGCGTGCACGCCATGCAGGTTGCGCAGTTTCAGGGCCACCGCCGCCTGCTGGATGAACGCCGCCTTCTTGCCCACCGTGTCCACACAGCTCACATCCACATCCGGGCAGCAGATGGCAATCACCACGCCGGGCAAACCGCCACCCGAGCCTACGTCAAGCAAGCGCACTGCCCCCCCGCCCTCGCCCGTCTGCGCAGCCACATGGCGGCGCAGCGGCCCCACCGCTGCAAGGCTGTCGAGCAAGTGGTGGGTGAGCATCTCCTGCGGGTCCCGCACGGCCGTGAGGTTGTAGACCTTGTTCCACTTTTGCAGCAGGGACAGAAAGTCGAGCAACTGGGTGATTTGTGCCTCGGTCAGACCCAGGGCCAGGGCGTCTACACCCGCCTGCAGCTTCGTGCGAAGCGCGTCGTTGTGGACCGCTGCTGTCGTCATGCCACCACCTGCCCTTCGGCCGTGGCAGGCAAAGCCGGGGCCACCGCAAACTCCTTGAACCCGCCCTTCTTCAAATGCACCATCAGCAACGAGATAGCTGCCGGCGTAATGCCTGTGATGCGCGAGGCATGACCCAGGGTTTCGGGCCGGTGGCGGCTGAGCACCTGGCGTGCCTCGATGCTCAGAGCCGTCACCTGCATGTAGTCCAGGTCTGGGGGCAGGCGCAGTTTTTCGAAATGCGCGGCGCGCTCCACCTCGCCTTTTTGCCGGTCGATGTAGCCCGAATATTTGGCGGCAATCTCCACCTGCTCCACCACGGGCGCGCTCAGCTCCCCCATCGTTTCACGTGAAACATCGATCGAAGCGTACTTGCCGCCGTCCATCGACATCAGGTTGGCGTAGTTCACGTCGGGGCGGCGCAGCAGCTCGAACAGGTTGTATTCATGCTCGATGCTCTTGCCCAGCACCCGCTCCGACTCGGCCGCAGGCAGGTTGCGCGGGTTCACCCAGGTGGCTTTGAGACGCTCGGTTTCACGTGAAACCGCATCGCGTTTGCGGCTGAAAGACTCCCAGCGCGCATCGTCCACCAGCCCCATGCGGCGCCCGGCTTCCGTCAGGCGCATGTCGGCGTTGTCCTCGCGCAGCTGCAGGCGAAACTCGGCCCGGCTGGTGAACATGCGGTAGGGCTCGGTCACGCCCTTGGTGATGAGGTCATCCACCAGCACGCCCAGGTAAGCCTCGTCGCGGCCGGGCAGCCAGGGCGCCTCGCCCCGGCACTGCAGCGCGGCGTTGAGCCCGGCGAACAATCCCTGCGCCGCCGCCTCTTCGTAGCCCGTGGTGCCGTTGATCTGCCCGGCAAAAAACAGCCCCTGAATCTGCCGCGTCTCGAAGCTGCCCTTCAGCGCGCGCGGGTCAAAGTAGTCGTATTCGATGGCGTAGCCGGGGCGCAGAATGTGCGCGTTCTCCAGCCCCGGCATGCTGCGCACCAGCTCGTACTGGATGTCGAACGGCAGGCTGGTGCTAATGCCATTGGGGTAAAACTCGTGCGTGGTCAGCCCCTCGGGTTCCAGAAAAATCTGGTGGCTGTCCTTGTCGGCAAAGCGGTTGATCTTGTCCTCCACGCTCGGGCAGTAGCGCGGGCCCACGCCCTCGATCTTGCCGGTGAACATGGGGCTGCGGTCAAAGCCGCTGCGGATGATGTCGTGCGTGCGCTCGTTGGTGTGGGTGATCCAGCAGGGCATTTGTTTGGGGTGCATGGCCGCACCACCGTACGCATGGGCCATGAAGCTGAACACCGGCACCGTGCCCTCGTTCACACCGCCGGGCATGCCGTCGCCGGGCTGCTCGGTGCATTTCGAGAAATCGATGCTGCGCCCATCCAGCCGGGGTGGTGTGCCGGTCTTCAGGCGGCCCTGCGGAAGTTGCAACTCCTTGAGCCGTGCCGACAGCGACACCGCTGGTGGATCGCCCGCCCGGCCAGCTGCGTAGTTGTTCAGCCCCACATGGATCTTGCCGTCCAGGAAGGTACCCGCCGTCAGCACCACCGTGCGGCTGCGAAATTGGATGCCCACCTGCGTGACGGCGCCCACCACGCGGTCGCCCTCCACCATCAGGTCGTCCACCGCCTGCTGAAACAGCCACAGGTTGGGCTGATTCTCGAGCATGCGGCGGATGGCGGCCTTGTACAAAATGCGGTCGGCCTGCGCGCGCGTGGCCCGCACGGCCGGGCCCTTGCTGCTGTTGAGGATGCGGAACTGGACGCCGCCTTCGTCCGTGGCCAGCGCCATGGCACCGCCCAGCGCGTCCACCTCTTTCACGAGGTGGCCCTTGCCGATGCCGCCGATGCTGGGGTTGCAGCTCATCTGCCCCAGTGTCTCGATGTTGTGCGTGAGCAGCAGCGTGCGGCTGCCCATGCGCGCTGCGGCCAGCGCGGCCTCAGTGCCTGCGTGGCCACCGCCGACAACGATCACATCAAATTCCTGGGGATACAACATCGGACAACTCCGGGGCCACCGGCCCATAACGACACACACCACACACACCACACGGGCCAAATTCTGGCCAAACACTTACCGAGCACCTGCCGCAGCGGCCCGCCCCGCCTGCCAGCCCTGAGGCCCCCCTGCGGGAAACCCGCAATTTTCCCACCTTTGTCTGGCGCACGCCGCCGCCGCTGCAGACAACCTTTGCAGCACACCTGCACTGCGCGCCTGGGGCAGACCGTTTCACGTGAAACACCGCCCGCCAGCAAGGCCCCGAGGCGTTGGATCAAAGGGGCTGCACAAGCCCCCATGCGCCGTCAAAGGCCATGACCAGCCCGCCAGCACCCCCGCCACACGCCTGTGCTCCAATGCCAGACATGCACCAACAACTTCTCGTTTTTGCGGGCAGCACCCGCCAGCAGTCCTTCAACCGCAAGCTGGCCCACGCCACCGCCGCCATCGCGCGCGAAGCGGGGGCCCGGGTCACAACGCTTGAGTTGTCCGACTTTGACATTCCGATGTACAACGCCGACCTGGAAGCGCAAGGCACACCCGCCGATGTGCTGCGCCTCAAGCAGCTGCTGCACGACCACCCGGCCTGGATCATCTGCTCGCCCGAGTACAACGGCAGCTACACCGCGCTGCTCAAAAACACCATCGACTGGGCATCCAGCCCTGTCCAGGGCCACCCCGACTGGCAGGACGGCACCCGGTCTTTTCGCGGCAAGGTCGTGGGCATGCTCAGCGCCTCACCCGGCGCCTTGGGGGGCCTGCGCTCGCAAAGCCATCTGGCCCCGCTGCTCATCAACCTGGAATGCTGGCTGGCGCCCCGCGCATTTGCGCTGGGCGGCGCAGGCACCGCGTTTGACGACAGCGGCACCCTCGTCCAGCCCGCCCACCGCGACCGCGTGCGCGCCGTGGTGGACCAGGTGCTGTGGGCTGCAGAGCGGCTGCAGCCGGCGGCTGGCTGATCATTTCAAGCCAAAACGGCCTCTGGCCTCCGCCTGACCAGCGCAAGCAGCTATCAAAACCGATACCCCTGGATTGCCGCCCCCGATGCGGCGCCTGCTGCACCGCCCCCTCCATCAGCTCGCCCATACCCGGCATGCCACACGGCAAACCGGCGGGCGTGCGCTGCATTCAACTGGGCGATGACGCGCGCTGCCTCATTTTTGGGCAACCCGGGCGCCCGGCAGTTTGCAGCGGGCTGATGCCTTCGGCCGAAATGTGCGGGCATGACGCCGACCAGGCCATGCGCTTCCTGGACGAACTGGAAGTCCTCACCCACCCCTGATGCGGACGAAGATGCGCGCATCGATCACTGAAACATGCCGACGAGGCACGCAAGCCGCCAGACGGAAAAAATTGAATCGAATAAGGCTCTGACGCTTATCCAGCAAGCGCTCGCTGCTATTATTTTTTGCATAGTCATGGCACGGCAGCTGTTGTCGCCCGTGTAGCCTGCCGGACAGCCGCCTGCGCCGCGCCGCCCTACAGTGGCGCGTCTTACCTTTCCCCAAACCGCGGAGACAAAACCATGCTCAACATCCCCTCTTTGCAAGCCAGCGTCAGCCCCGAAGAATGGCAACTGCGCTGCGACCTGGCCGCGTGCTACCGGCTGGTGGCGCTGTATGGCTGGAGTGACCTGGTCTTCACCCACATCAGCGCCAAGCTGCCCGAATCGGTGTCGGGCGTGGGCGAGCACCACTTCCTCATCAACCCCTACGGCCTCATGTTCGACGAGATCACTGCGTCAAGCCTGATCAAGGTGGACATGCAGTGCAACCAACTGCACGAATCGCCCTTCCCGGTAAACCCTGCGGGTTTTGTCATCCACAGCGCCGTACACGAGGCGCGGCCCGAGGCCGGTTGCGTGTTGCACACCCACACGCGCGCGGGCGTGGCCGTCAGCGCGCAAAAGGGCGGCGTGCTGCCGATCAGCCAGCAAAGCACCTTTGTGCTGGGCTCGCTGGCGTACCACGCGTACGAGGGTGTAGCCTTTCGCGATGCAGAAAAACCGCGTCTGCAGGCCGACCTGGGCGCGGCCAACTTCCTCATGCTGCGCAACCACGGGTTGCTCACCGTGGGCAAGACAATTGCCGATGCGTTTCTGTCGATGTACACCTTCGAGAACACCTGCCGCATACAGATCGACGCCCAGGCCGGTGGCGAGTTGATCGACGTGAACCCACAAATCGTGAGCGGCGTGGCCCAGGCCATGCGCGTGCAAACGGGTGGCCTGGGCGGGGCGTTTGCCTGGCCGGCGCTGCTGCGCAAAGTGCAGCGCGAATTGCCCGGCTGGAACACCTAACCCCTGTGTCGCCTGCGGCGCCTCGGTGCGGTTGCTAGAGGCGCCAGACCTTCGCGCACGTCATGGCCTGCACAGGCAGGCTCGGAGCTGCGGCCCTCAGCCTCAAGGGGATGCCCACCCGTGCAGCCCAAAGGGAACGCAGCCCTTGCGGCGGGGGTGGCCCTTGCACGGCTGCCGCTGGCTTCGAGGGCACCAGTTGCGCGCCCGGGTATCCCTGCCAGCCTTGCCCCGCGCCAGCAAAAAGCCGGCGCAGCGCATAGCATCGGGCGCTCATGTTCCGATTTGTTCACAAGGATTCGCCCATGAAGCTTTACTACTCGCCCGGTGCCTGCTCCCTGTCTGCCCACATTGCCCTGCACGAGGCCGGCCTGGCCTGCACGCCCATGCTGGTCAGCACCAAAAGCCACCAACTGCAGGACGGCACCGATTTCTACAGCATCAACCCGCTGGGTTATGTGCCCGTGCTGGAGCTGGACAACGGAGAGCGCCTGCGCGAAGGCCCCGCCATCGTGCAGTACATCGCCGATCAGGTGCCCGAAAAGAACCTGGCCCCCGCCAATGGCTCCATGGCGCGCTACCGCCTGCAAGAGTGGCTGACCTTCATCGGCACCGAACTCCACCAGGGTTTTGGGCCGCTGTTCAACCCCGCCACGCCTGCCGACTACCAACCCCAAGTGCGTGAGCGCCTCCTCAAGCGCCTGCAGTGGATAGATGGCCAACTCGCGGGCAAGCCCTACCTGATGGGCGAGCAGTTCACCGTGGCCGATGGTTACCTGTTCACCGTGGCCAACTGGGCCGGGTTTGTGCGCCTGGACATTTCGGGCCTGAAGAACCTCAGCGCCTTTCAGGCCCGCGTGGCCGCCCGCCCCGCCGTGCAGGCGGCCATGAAGGCCGAAGGCCTGCTCAAGTAAGTGCCAGCGGCCGCTGGCGCGCTGCCACCAGCGCCCCCAGCCACAGCGCGCAGGCCGAATACACCAGGCCGCGCGCCAGCCCGCCGGGGCCGTCGGCAATCCAGCCCACCACCGTGGGCCCCACGATCTGCCCGGCAGCGAACACGACAGTGAATGCGCTGATGCCGCCGGCCCACTGCGCGGGCGGCAGGTTGTGGCGCACCAGCGCGGTGGTCGAGGCCACCACCGCCAGGAACACCCCGCCAAACAGCAGGCCCGAAGCCAGCACTACGGGCCAGACCGAGGTCAGTGCCGGCAGCAGCGTGGCCACACCCAGCAGGCCATTGAGCAGGGCCAGCGCACGCCCGCCGCGGCTGCGGTCCAGCAAGCCCGCCCAGATGCGCGACGACAGCACCACCGCCAGCCCCAGCAAGGCATAAAACAGCGTCACGGTGCCGCTGGCCATGCCCTGCTCGCGCAGCAGCGCCACCACAAAGGTCATGTAGCCGATGTAGCCCACACCAAACAAGGTGTAGCCCAGCAGGGCCGGTGCCAGCGCGCGCAGGGGCACGGCGGGCACGGGCGCGGCCGAAGGGGGCGCCGCGTGTTGCGCAACGGCCTTCGCGCCCTCAGCCCCACTGGCGCCCACACTCAGGCCTTTCGCAGGGGCGGGCGCGGTTGCAAGCGCCGTCAGCCCGCGCAGCGCCCGCACGGGCCACACCAGCACCGCGGTGGCCAGCGCACACACGGCTGCCAGCGCCCACCAGGCCCAGGTCCAACCGTGCAGTGCCGGGGCCACGGCCAGCACGGGCGGCACCAGCAGCGCCGAGGCGCTGATGCCCCAGCCCACGCCACCGTAATACAGGCCCAGCAGCAGGCCACTGCGGCCCACGTCCAGGGCGCCCAGGCGCGCCGCCATCAGCCCGCCAGCGATAAAGATGACGGCGCTGGCCACGCCCGCCAGCAGGCGTTGCAGCAGCAACGGGACGGCCTCGATGAAGAAACCACTCAAGGCCATGAACAGCGTGGCCAGCACCGCACCCCACAGCAGCAGGGTGCCGGGCGCCAGGCGCCGCAGCAGCGCGGGGGCGGCCAGGGCGCCCAGCAGGTAACCGAGCGCATTGACGGTGTTCATGGCCCCGGCCAGGGTGTAGCTCCAGCCCAGGTCGGCGCGCATCACGGGCAACAGCAGCGCATAGGCAAAACGCGTGATGCCCAGCGACACCGCCGCACCCAGGGACAGCGCCAGCACCACGCCCACCGGGTGGGCGCGCAAGCCCTGCAAGCTCCTTGTGTGGTTTGTCTCCATGGGCGCTGATTGTGCCTGCGGGCTGCGCATTTGGCCTGTGGGTGCGCTCAGATCAAATATTGATCAAAATGGCAGATAGCGCTTATGGATAAAACGCTGGTAGCTATCATTTTTGAACATTCCGGTTCTTTTGCGGCAGTGCGGTTAGCACACAATGGCTTTACCGCGCTGTCCGCCGCGTACTGCAGCGTTTGCGGCACTGCAGTACCCTTATGCCAAACCCTGCCTTCGGGCAAGCCCCCTTTCACTCTCTCGACGAAAGCCTTTCATGCCCTCTTTGTTCGAACCCGTACAGGCCGGTGACCTGCACCTGGCCAACCGCATCGCCATGGCGCCGCTCACGCGCAACCGCGCGCCCGACGCCATCCCCACGCCGCTCATGGCCACCTACTACACGCAGCGCGCCAGCGCCGGCCTGCTGATCACCGAGGCCACCGCCATCAGCCCCCAAGGCCAGGGCTATGCCGACGTGCCCGGCCTGTATGGCACCGAGCAGCTCGATGGCTGGAAGCGCGTGACCAGCGCCGTGCACGCCGAAGGCGGCAAGATCGTGGTGCAGCTGTGGCATGTGGGCCGCGTCTCGCACACCGACCTGCAGCCGGGCAACGCCGCCCCCGTGGCGCCCTCGGCCATCCGCGCGCACACCAAGACGGTGCTGCTCAAGGACGGGGTGCCCACCTTCACCGACACCTCGATGCCCCGCGCGCTCGATCTGGGCGAGCTGCCCGGCATCGTGCAGGACTACCGCCACGCCGCGCGCAACGCCATTGCCTGTGGTTTTGATGGCGTGGAAATCCACGCGGCCAACGGCTACCTGCTCGACCAGTTCCTGAAAACCGGCGCCAACGAGCGCACCGACGACTACGGCGGCAGCGTCAAGAACCGCGCCCGCCTCACCCTCGAAGTGGTGCGCGCCATCGTCGATGAAATCGGTGGCGGCCGCACCGGCATTCGCCTGTCGCCCGTGACACCCGCCAACGACATCGTGGACGAAAACCCCCAGCAGCTGTTTGACTACCTGCTGGCCCAACTCGCCCCGCTGGGGCTGGCCTATGTGCACATCATCGAAGGCGCCACCGGCGGCGCCCGCGAGCTGGCCGACCGCCCGTTTGACTACGCTGCCCTCAAGGCCGTGTACCGCAAGGCCGGCGGCAAGGGTGCCTGGATGGTGAACAACGCCTACGACCGCGCACTGGCCGATGCCGCCGTGGCCGCCGGCGCCGACATCGTGGCCTTTGGCCGACCCTTCATCGCCAACCCCGACCTGGTGGCCCGCCTGGAAAAGAACGCGCCCCTGAACGAGCCCGACCGCGCCACCTTCTACGGCGGCGGCGCTGCCGGATACACCGACTACCCCACGCTGTACTGAGACGTAAAATTCAGGTCAAAAGTGGCTACAGCGCATGTTCATAAAGCGCTTACAGCTATCGAATAAATAGCAAACGCCGCCCTCGGGCGGCGTTTTTTCTGGGGCACCGGCAAGCCAGCGGCATGCCGCTGGTCCCTCGGTCGCTCAGCCCGCCAGCTGGGGCGTGGCGCGGCCGATCAAGGCACGGTCCGGCGCGGAGGCCGGCATGCGGGACAGGGACTCCATGCCGTTGCCTTCATCGGCCAGGCGGAACTGCTGTACCACCTTCGACAGACGGGCCGCCTGCTCGCGCAGCGACTCGGCGGCGGCGGCCGACTCTTCCACCAGCGCCGCGTTCTGCTGGGTCATGCGGTCGATCTCGCCCACCGACTGGTTCACCTGGCCAATGCCGGCCGACTGCTCCGAGGCAGCGGCAGTGATCTCGCCAATGATGTCGCCCACGCGCTGCACGCTGGCCACGATTTCCTTCATTGCGGCGCCCGCATCTTCCACATGGCGCACGCCACCGTCCACGGCGGTCACGCTGTTGTGAATCAGCCCCTTGATGTCGCTGGCCGCCGCGGCCGAGCGCTGCGCCAGGCTGCGCACTTCGCTGGCCACCACGGCAAAGCCCCGGCCCTGCTCACCCGCGCGGGCCGCTTCCACGGCAGCGTTCAGCGCCAGAATGTTGGTCTGGAAGGCAATCGAGTCGATCAGGCCGATGATGTCGCCGATCTTGCGGCTCGATGCCGAGATCTCGTGCATGCTGGCCACGGCCTGCGCCACCACCGAACCGCCGCGCGTGGCCGTGCTGGACGCCGAGCTGGCCAGCTGGTTGGCCATCTGCGACGACGACGCGGTTTGCTGCACGTTGGACGTGATCTGCGACAGCGATGCCACCGCTTCCTGGGCATTGCTGGCGGTCTGCTCGGTGCGCTGCGACAGGTCCTGGTTGCCCGTGGCGATCTCCTGGCTGGCCGTGGCAATGCTGCCGCTGGCATCGCGCACCTGCGCCACCAGCGCCCCCAGGCCCTGCTGCATGTCGGCCAGCGCGCGCTGCAGGTCGGCCACTTCGTCTTTGCCCTCGGCGGCAATGCGCTGCGACAGGTCACCACCGGCAATCGCCAGCGCCATGCGGCGGGCATCAGCCAGTGGGCGGCAGATGGACAGCATGTTCATGAGCGTGGTGGGCACCACCACCAACACGGTGATCAGCACCGCCAGGGCAAACAGCCACAGGGTCTGGTTGGACACATCGGTCTGGTCGGCCACGGCCGCTGTCACCTCGCCACGCAGCACGCCATCGAGTTCCTTGAGCAGCTTGTCGGCCTCGTCAAACTCGGCCACCGCCTTGCCGCTCATGCGGTTGGCAATGGTGGCCGTGTCGTAGCCCCCGGCTTCCAGCTGGCGCGCCACATGCGCAAACTGGTCGCGGTAGCTGTCCAGGCGCTTGACGATGGCCTGGGCGATGGCGTTGTCGGCGTCCTCTGGGCCTTCAAGGAAGCGGGCCGCCACTTTTTTCGACTGCTCCAGGCTGGCCAGCCACTTGGTGTGGGCCGCCTTCACGCTCTCGGGCTTCTCGTACGCAATGATCATGTCCTTTTCATGCTGGCGGATGGCCCCCATCTCGCCGCGCAGCTCGGCCATGTGGCTCACCTCGGCAAACGAGTTGGCCATGAAGTCCTCGCTCATGTCGTGGATGCGGAACATGCCCAGCATGCCCGCGCCGCCCAACAGGCCCAACAGCCCCAGCACAACGCCAATGGCCCCCAGCATCCGAAAGCGGATGGTGAAAAGCCGCATGAGCGATAAGAGATTCATGGTGTGTCCCCTTCTGATGTCTGAAAAGTGCCCCGGCCGCTTGTGATGGCCACGGACATGCAACAAAACGTTGCAGTTTGCCAGACATTGGTGACCGCACCGCGCCAAACTGTCGCGGTGGTCACATGCGCCAGCGCTTGAGCAGCAGGGCGTTGGCCATCACGCTCACCGAACTCAGCGCCATGGCCGCCCCGGCCACCACCGGGTTCAGGTAGCCCAGCGCCGCCAGTGGAATGCCGGCCACGTTGTAGAAAAAGGCCCAGAACAGGTTTTGCCGGATTTTCGCTACGGTGCGCCGCGAGATGTCCAGCGCGGCGGCCACCAGCATCGGGTCGCCCCGCATCAGCGTGATGCCGGCCGCGTGCATGGCCACATCGGTGCCGTTGCCCATGGCCATGCCCACGTCGGCAGCGGCCAGGGCCGGGGCGTCGTTCACGCCGTCGCCCACCATGGCAACAATGTGGGCGCCATGCTGGGCCGCTGCGCTGGGGCGCTGCCCCCCCGGGTGGGCTTCTTCGCCATCGCCTTGCTGCAGCGCCACCACCTGGGCCGCCTTGTCGCCCGGCAATACCTCGGCGCGCACATCGGCGGCGTCCAGCCCCAGGCGCTGCGCCATGGCCAGGGCAGCGCCCCGGTTGTCCCCCGAAATCATCACGGTGCGAATGCCGCGCGCGCGCAGCGCCGCCAGCGCCTCGCGCGCCCCGGGCTTGGGCTCGTCGCCAAAGGCCAAAATTGCACGCAGGGCCAACCCGTCGGTGGTGCGCTCGGCCAGGGCCGACACCGTGGCGCCATCGTTTTGCAGGCTTTTCGCCCGGTCCGCCAGCGTGCCCAGCCCTACGCCCAACTCGTCCATCCAGCGCAGGCTGCCCACCAGATAGCTGCGGGCCTGCACCTCGCCCTCGGTGCCGCGCCCAGGCACGGCGCGCACGCCGTCGGGCGCCACGGGTTGCAGGCCGCGCTCTTGCGCAGCCGCCACCACGGCACGGGCCAGCGGGTGCTCGCTGCCGCTTTGCACGCTGGCCACGGCCGCCAGCACGGCCGCCTCGTCCTGGCCCGGCACCACCTCGAACGCGGTGAGCCGTGGCCGGCCCACGGTGAGGGTACCGGTCTTGTCGAACGCCACCACATCCACCTTGTGGGCCAGCTCCAGCGCCTGTGCGTCCTTGATCAGGATGCCGTGCTTGGCCGCCACGCCGGTGCCCGCCATGATGGCCGCTGGCGTGGCCAGCCCCAGCGCGCAAGGGCAGGCAATCACCAACACCGCCACGGCATGGATCACGGCCACCTCGAAGCCCGCGCCCGTCCACAGCCAGCCCAGCAACGTGGCCAGCGCCACCACCAGCACCACCGGCACGAAAACGGCCGACACCTGGTCGACCAGGCGCTGAATGGGCGCCTTGGCGGCCTGCGCGTCTTCCACCAGGCGGATGATGCGCGCCAGCACCGTCTCGGCACCCACCGCCGACACCTGCATCACCACCCGGCCATCACCATTGATGGACCCACCGGTCAGCGGCGCCCCCACCTCGCGCGTCACGGGCAAGGGCTCGCCCGTGAGCATGGATTCATCCACCTGGGTGTGGCCCTCCAGAATGCGGCCGTCCACCGGAATGCGCTCGCCGGGGCGCACCACCAGCCGGTCGCCCGCCATCACCTCGGCCACCGGCACATCCACCTCGCCGTCACGCCCGAGCATGTGGGCCACATCAGGGCGCAGCGCATGCAGTGCGCGGATGGCCGCCGTGGTCTGGCGCTTGGCGCGGGCTTCCAGCCACTTGCCCAGCAACACCAGCGTCACCACCACCGCCGAGGCCTCGAAATACAGGTGCGGCGCATGCCCCTCGTGCGCCGTGAGCCACAGCCACATCGACAGCCCCCAGCCCGCCGACGTGCCAATGGCTACCAGCAGATCCATGTTGCCCGACAGCGCCTTGAGCGCGTGCCAACCCGCCTTGTAAAAACGCGCCCCCAAAATGAACTGCACCGGCGTGGCCAGCGCAAACTGCGCCCAGGCGGGCAGCATCCAGTGCGCGCCAAACAAATCGCCCAGCATGGGCAGCACCAGCGGGGCCGACAGCAGCAGGCCCACACCCACCGGCAAAAAACCCGCCCAGGGCGACTGGTCCTCGGGCGCATCTTCTTGCCCCGCCGCGCGCGGCTCGTAGCCCGCATTGCGCACCGCGCGGCGCAGCAGGGCGTCCATGGCCGGGCCTTGCGCATCCGGGGGCACCACATAAGCGATGCGCGCCGACTCGGTGGCCAGGTTCACGGAGGCATCTTGCACGCCAGGCACCTTGCGCAGCGCCCGCTCCACGCGGCCCACGCAACTGGCGCAGGTCATGCCGCCAATGCCAAGGTCCAGGGTTTCCAGGGCGTCCAGAGATTCGGGGGAAGTGGCAACAGTGTTCATGGGGGCTACCGTAATCCTTGCCATGATGGCAAGGTCAAGCCCTGGCACACATCAACCATGCGTGTGTCAGTGCCTTTGTGGGCGCTTGACTATGCCACGATGTCAATGTTCATCATGTGCCTGTTGTCCACCATTTAACGGAGAAACCCCATGCAATACACCCTTCAAGTAGAGGGCATGACCTGCGGCCACTGCGAACGCGCCGTCACCCAGGCCGTGCAGCAGATCGACCCGGCCGCCACCGTGCGCATTGACCGCGCACAAAACCGCGTCGATATCGACAGCACCCAGCCCCGCGAGGCACTGGCCGCCGCCATTGCCGAAGAAGGCTACACGGTCGCCGCATGACCGCCCGCGCACCCCGAAACGATGGGCCCGTGCCCATCAGCGAGGCCGCCCGGCGCGCCGGGGTATCGGCGCGCATGGTGCGCCACTACGAGGCCCTGGGTCTGCTCAACGGCGTGGCGCGCACCGACAGCGGCTACCGCCAGTACACCGAGGCCGACGTCCACGCGCTGCGCTTCATCGGCCGCGCGCGCACGCTGGGCTTCTCGATGGAAGAAATCCGCGAGCTGCTGGGCCTGTGGCAAGACAAGGGGCGTGCCAGCGCCAGCGTCAAGCGCATTGCCCAGGCGCACATCGACGATCTGGCCGAGCGCATCGCCGCCATGCAGGCCATGCAGCGCACCCTGCAGTCGCTGGTGTACTGCTGCCACGGCGACCAGCGGCCAGATTGCCCCATCCTGGATGACCTGGCTGCCGCCCAGGACAACGGCACAACAGCGCGCAAAATGCCTTTACTGATCCAGTAGGCTCCTCTTTCGGGCCCGCTGCACTACGATTTCACCCATTTTTCAACGGAGCCCTTTACATGACCCACCGCGACGTTTTCGTTGTCAGCACCGCCCGCACCGCCATCGGCACCTTTGGCGGCAGCCTCAAAGACGTGCCCAACACCCAGCTCGCAACCACCGCCGTGAAGGCAGCCATCGCCCGCTCGGGCCTGGCGCCCGACGCCGTGGGCCATGTGGTCATGGGCAACGTGATCCCCACCGACACCAAGGACGCCTACCTCTCCCGCGTGGCCGCCATCGACGCGGGCTGCCCGATCGAGACGCCCGCCTTCAACGTCAACCGCCTGTGCGGCTCGGGCCTGCAGGCCATCATTTCGGCCGCGCAGGCCATTGGCTATGGCGACTGCGACGTGGCCGTGGGCGGCGGTTCCGAGTCCATGAGCCGCGGCCCCTACTTCGATACCGCCGCGCGCTACGGCGCGCGCATGGGCGACGCCAAGAGCATCGACTACATGCTCGGCATCCTGCACGACCCCTGGCAAAAAATGCACATGGGCATCACCGCCGAGAACGTGGCCGAGCGCTACAAAATCTCGCGCGAGATGCAAGACCAGCTCGCCTGCGAGAGCCAGCGCCGCGCCGCTGCCGCCATCGCCGCCGGGTACTTCAAGGACCAGATCGTCCCGGTTGAAATCGCCACACGCAAGGGCACGGTGCTGTTCGACACCGACGAGCATGTGCGCGCCGCCACCACGCTCGACGTGCTGGCAGGCATGAAGCCCGCGTTCAAGAAGGACGGCGGCACGGTGACCGCCGGCAATGCCTCGGGCATCAACGACGGCGCCAGCGCCGTGGTGCTGGTGGCGGGCGACCGACTGCAGGCGCTGGGCGTGAAGCCCCTGGCCCGCCTCGTGGGCTACGCGCACGCGGGTGTGGACCCGGCTTACATGGGCATCGGCCCCGTGCCCGCCACGCAGAAGGTGCTGGCGCGCACGGGCCTGAAGGTGCAGGACATGGACGTGATCGAGGCCAACGAAGCCTTCGCCGCCCAGGCCTGCGCCGTGGTGCAAGAGCTGGGCCTGGACCCCGCCAAGGTCAACCCCAACGGCTCGGGCATTTCGCTCGGCCACCCCGTGGGCGCCACCGGCGCCATCATCACCACCAAGGCGATTGCCGAGCTGCACCGCACGGGCGGGCGCTACGCGCTGGTGACCATGTGCATCGGCGGCGGCCAGGGCATCGCAGCCATCTACGAGCGGGTGTGATCAATATTTGAGTGTTTTTGACCTCCAGCGCTTGTGTATCAAGCGCTGGTAGCTCTTATTTATATAGCAATATTACCGCCATGCTGCCCAATCATTTCATCAGCGCCGACGAGCAGGCCGAACTGCAGCTCTTCACCGAGTCGCTGGAGCGCTTCTGCGACGCCGAGATCGAACCCCACTACCGCACCTGGGAAAAAGCCGGCCGCGTGCCGCGCGAACTGCTGCGCAAGATGGGCGAGAACGGCTACCTCTGCGCCGACGTGCCCGATACCTACGGCGGCCCGGGCGCCAGCGTGCCCTTCTCGTTCGCCGTGGTCGAGGTGCTCTCGCGCCGGGGCTACGGCGGCTTTGTCGGCGGGCTGCAGGTGCACAACGACATCATCCCGCCCTATCTGCTGCACTGCGGCACCGAGGCGCAGCGCGCACACTGGTTGCCGCGCATGGCCAGCGGCGAGGCGATTGCCGCCATCGGCATGACCGAGCCCGGCGCGGGCAGCGACCTCAAGGCGATCCGCACCACGGCGCGCAAGGACGGCGACCACTACGTCATCAACGGCAGCAAGATCTTCATCAGCAACGGCCAGAACTGCGACCTGCTGGTGCTCGCCGCCAAGACCGACCCGGCCTTGGGCGCCAAGGGCGTGAGCCTGTTCCTGGTCGATGCGGCCACGCCCGGCTTCACGCGCGGTCAGAACCTCGAAAAAATCGGCCAGCACGCGGGCGACACCTCCGAGCTGTTCTTCAACGACATGCGCGTGCCCCAGGATGCCCTGCTCGGCGGCGTGGAAGGCCAGGGCTTCGTGCAGATGATGCGCGAGCTGCCGCGCGAGCGCCTCATCATCGGCGTGCAGGCGGTGCACGGCGCCAAGGGCGCGCTCGACGCCACGCTGAAATACGTGCAAGAGCGCCAGGCGTTTGGTCAGGCGATCGGCCAGTTCCAGAACACGCGCTTCACGCTGGCGCAGTGCGCAACCGACATCGCCGCCGCCGAAGCCTTCCTCAACGCCAGCGTGGCGGCCTACCAGCAGGGCCAGCTCACGCCCGAGGCGGTGAGCGCGCTCAAGCTGCACACCACCGAGCTTTTCAGCCGCGTGGCCGATGCCTGCCTGCAATTGTTTGGCGGCTACGGCTATATGGCCGAGTACCCCATCTCGCGCTTCTGGACCGACGCGCGCGTGCTGCGCATCTACGGCGGCACGTCGGAGATCATGAAGGAGCTGGTGGCGCGCTCGCTGCTGGGGCGGTAACTGGCGATGTGCCCCAGGTGATCAGAACGGCGCCGACTCGGGGTCGGTGTCCACCGGCGCGTCCCTGGGCCCGGTCACCATGCCACCGCCCGCACTTTTGCGTGCGGGTGCGGAGTGTGCGGTAGGCGCGGAGGATGGCGCCGTGACGGCTGCAGGCGCAGCGCCTGCGGCAACCGCCTGCGCTGCACTGGCCACGCCGCTCTCGGCCTCGCCGCCCAGCGCTTCGATCAGGTCGGGAATCAGCTTCACCAGCTCACCCGTGGCAATGACCACGTCGGTGTCAAAACCGCCATCGTCGGCCTTGGTGCCTTCAAACACGGTGTCCAGAAACGACACCTTCTTGATCTGCAGGCCTTCGGTCAGCATGAAGCTCACGCGGTCGTCCCAGGTCAGCGCCAGCTTGGTGGGCAGCTTGCCAGCGGCGATGTGCGCCTGCACTTCTTCGATGTCGAGCGGGTGGCGGGCATAACGCACCACGGCCTTGGCTTCATCGGCGCTTTTGAGCTCGCATTCGCGGTCCACCGTGAAGCCCACGGGCGGCTCTTGCGTGCTCAGCCAGTGCGACATTGCGGCCTGCGGGCTGGTCTGGGTGTTGATCAGCGACACCGACAGGCCCGGCAGCGATTCGACCAGCAGCGTCACCACCTCGTCGGCACGGCCTTGGGCTGAGGTGTCGAGCACCAGCAGGCGCGACGCGGTGTCAATCCACACCCACATCGAGCCCTGCTTGGTGAAGGCCATGGGCAGCAAATCCAGCTTGGCTTCGTCCTTGAGCTCTTTGCTTTCCTTCTTGCCGGGCTTGCGGCCGGTTTCCTGCTCGATGCGCTCGGCTTTTTCCTTCACGCGGCGGGCCAGCACGCTGCCGGGCAGCACCTTGGACTCGACCATGAAGCGCAGGATCCACTGCCCGCCCACCGACTCGGCCAGCGGGCCATGCGCATCACCGCGCGGCGGCACCCAGCCGAGCGACTTTTCCTGCGTGGCGCCACATTCCATGAAGGGCGCCTTGGCCAGCGCTTCTTCCACCTGCGTCAATTCCACCTGCCATTGCGGTGCAATGCGGTACACGATCATGTTCTTGAACACGGACAACCTTTGTTTCTTCTGGCCATTTCCAGCCATTGCGGAGTACAGACCACATTGTCGGGGGTCGGCTGGCCCGCTTGCGGGTGCAGTGGCTGCTTACGCTCTATTTTTGATAGCTATGAGCGCTTTATCAAAAAGCGCTTGAGGGCATTTTTATGGTGAATTCACTGGGAGCCCGCAACGGACTTCTTGTTGCAACTTTACACAGGCACACCATTGGCACACGGGCGGGTTACACGGGCCGCGCAAACTGACTTTCAACCGCTGAAACGGTCGTTCCAGCGGACCAACCCCTTGATAAGGACTCACACCATGTCTTTCTTCCAAAGCCGTATTGCCGCCGCCGCCATGATGACCGCCCTGGCCCTGCCCGTTCTGGCCCAGCCAGCCCCCTCTGCACTCTCGGCGCCACCCGCCGCAACGGCCTCGGCCGAGCAAGCCCGCACGCCAGGCGACCGGCAAGAGCGCCGCCAGGCCTACATCGCCAAACGCGCCGAAGCCTTCAAGGCACAACTCCAGCTGACACCCGCACAAGAACCGGCCTGGGCCGCCTTCACCGCAGCCATGCAACCGGGCGAGCGCTCTGCCCGCCTGGGCCGCGCCGACATGGAAAAGCTCACCACCCCTGAGCGCATCGACCGCATGCGCGCCCTGCGCGCCCAGCAGTCCGCTGAAGCAGACCGCCGGGGCGAAGCCACCAAGACCTTCTACGCCGCCCTCACGCCAGAGCAGCAAAAGACCTTCGACTCCCGGGGTCAGAACATGCGCGGCAAGGGCGGGCATCGCAGCGACTGGGGCCATGACAACGGCCGCCACGGCGGTATGCGCGGCTGCGACATGCCCATGGGAGGCCCCGGCCGCTAAAAACCTGTTCAAAAGCCTCCAGCAGTTGTCCACACGGACAGCGCTCCCCCGAGCCCGGTGCCCACCAAAGCACCGGGTTTTTTTCATTGTGGACAAGCCTGGGGATAGTTTTGGCACAACCGGGCGGTTATCCACAGACTCACCGCAAAACCCAAAGTTGTTATCTGCCAGCATCCAAGTTCAGGGGGCCCTGCGCACATACTTTCAGGCAACGCAACTGCGCGCCAGCATTCACAAAAATGACCTTGTCCACAAAAAAAGGCGCCCTCTACTACTACTGCTATTTATATATAGAACCATAGAAGAACAACCGAAACCTCCTTCGCGCCGCAGCCAACGCCTTGAATGGCACAAAAAATGGGGGCGCGGCCAGCCCACCCACCGGAAAAGCCTGTGCACCTGGCAAGTCGTCTGAAAACCTGGGCACAGAGCGTCAAGCGCAACGGCATCACGCTGTGGTTTGCCGCACGGCACCCGCAGGCACCCTGGTATGCCAAGGCGCTGGGCGTGTTGGTGGTCGCCTATGCCTTGAGCCCCATCGACCTGATCCCAGACTTCATCCCCGTGCTGGGTTGTGTGGACGACCTGCTCTTGCTTCCAGGGCTGATCTGGCTGGCGATCCGGCTGATTCCGGCGCCGGTGTTGCAGCAATGCCGCGACCAGGCCGACCTGTGGATAAAAACCAGCGGCGGCAAACCCACCAGCCGCATCGGCGCGGTGCTGGTGGTGGCCGTCTGGATGGGCGCAGGCCTGGCGTTGTGGCACTGGCTCGCAGCCTGAAAGCCATCAAGATCTGATAGATGCTATCAACTTAATAGCTTATTGCGCTTATTTTCATTGGGCTAGAGGCCGATTTGACCCATATTCTTCCATCCACCACCACCCGTGCACAACACTGGGGATAGTTTGGGCACAACCGGGCGGTTATCCACAGAAAACCGGCGATGGACCGTTTTATCCCCGTCGGGCAGACAGCGGCAGCCGGGCCAGGTCCACAGGGTTGGGTGTGGCGCAAGTGGCTGTCAGGCCTGGGCAAAAGACACTTGTCCACAGAAACAGGCGCCTTCTACTACTACGACTATGTATTTATAGAAGTCTTTAATTAATAACAACAAAAACACCCGGTGCCGTTTTGGACCCCCTTCACGGACTGCGGTACGGCCTGAACGGGAAAAAGGGCAAAAAAAACCGCAGGCCAGGCTGCGGTGGGTGGAAAAACCGGCGGGCTGAACCTGCCTCAATGCATGGCGGGGTGCAGGAAGGCCTCCAGAAGGTCCGGGGGCAAGGGGCGGCTGAACAGGTAGCCCTGGTAGAGGCGGCAGCCCGCGCGGGCCAGCAGATCGCGTTGTGCGGGGGTTTCCACACCTTCGGCGATGACTTCCAGCCCCAGGCTGCGCGACAGGGCAATGATGGTGTCCACAATGGCCGCATCGTTGGGGTCGGTGAGCAGGTCGCGCACAAAGCTCTGGTCGATCTTGAGCTGGTCCAGTGGCATGCGCTTGAGGTAGCTCAGGCTCGAGTACCCGGTGCCAAAGTCATCCAGCGCAAAACCCACCCCATAGCCGCCCAGGGCCGTCATGGTGGCAATGGTGGTCTCCATGTCTTCGACTAGCAGGCTTTCGGTCAGCTCCAGCTTCAGCAGGCCCGATGGAGCGCCCGTGATGGCCAGCACCCGGGCCACGTCGTCCACAAAGCTGGCGTGGCGGAACTGGCGGGAGCTCACGTTGACCGCCATGGTCAGCTCGCGCAGTTCCGGGTCGTCCTGCCAGCTGGCCAGCTGCTTGCAGGCGTTGTGCAGCACCCAGCGGCCCAGTGCAAGGATGAGGCCGGTTTCTTCGGCCAACGGAATGAAATCTGCCGGCGACACCATGCCCCGCTGCGGGTGGGCCCAGCGCATCAGCGCCTCCACCCCCACGCATTCGCCGGCAAGGTTGACCTGGGGCTGAAAGTGCAGCAAGAACTCGTCTTTTGCCAGGGCCGCACGCAAGTCTTCCTCGAGCGCCGCGCGGGCCGTCACCACGGCCTGCATTTCGGGGTTGAAAAAGCGCAGGGTGTTGCGCCCGGCCTTTTTGGCCTGGTACATGGCCAGGTCGGCCTGTTTGAGCAATTCGCCCACGCTGGCCTGGTCACCATCAAAGGGCGCGATGCCGATGCTGGGCGTGCTGCGGTACTGGTAGCCCTTGAGCGCATAAGGCATTGCCAGCGTGGTCAGGATTTTTTCGCCCACGCCGTGGGCTTCCCGGGCCAGATCGTCGGGATGCTGGCTGAGCTCTTCCAGCATCACCACGAACTCGTCGCCACCCAGGCGGGCCACGGTGTCCACGTTGCGCACGCATTTGTTCAGGCGCTCGGCCACAAGCTGCAGCAGCAGATCGCCCTGGTCGTGGCCCAGGGTGTCGTTCAGGGTCTTGAAGTTATCGAGGTCGATGAACAACAGCGCACCGCCCTGCTGGCGCCGCTGGGCGCTGGCCAGCGCCTGGGCCATGCGGTCCATCAGCAGCATGCGGTTGGGCAGACCGGTGAGCGCGTCGTAAAACGCCAGGCGCTGGATCTCGCGCTCGGTGGCCTTGCGCTCGCGGATGTCGGTGTTGATGGCCAGCACCGAATGGTTCTGACCCAGATCGTCTTTCACCAGCGTCCAGCGCCCTTCCACATGGATGGCGCTGCCGTCGCGGTGCCGCTGCACGATTTCGCCGTTCCACTCGCCATGCTCCAGGGTGGCCTGGGTGGCGCGGCGAAACTGCGTGGGGTCGTCGTACAGCAGGGTTTCGATGGACTGGCCCAGCACCTGCAACTGCGTCCAGCCATAAAGCCGCTCGGAACTCTTGTTCCAGTAGATGATGCGGTTTTCGAGGTCGCGCACGATGATGGCGTCCTGGGCTTTGTCGAGCAGCGATGCCTGGTGGCGAATGCGCATGTCGGATGTCTGCCGGTCGATCTCGGCCGAGGCGCGGCTGGCAAAAATGCGCAGTGTCGAGGTAACGAAATCGTGGTTGGTCAGCGGCTGGCGGAACAGCACGAAGATCATGCCCACCACCTCGCCGTCGCCGTTGCACAGCTGCTGCCCGGCATAAGCTTGCGCTGCCAGTTTGCGCAGGATGGGCGCCTCGGGGTACAGCTGCGCCACGTTTTCCGTCACCACCACCTGGGGCTGGCTGAGCAGCAGCAGGCTGGGCGTGCCAGCCAGCGTGTATTCGCTGTTGGGCAGTGTCTGGCCATCGAACACGGCTGCCAGAGTGGTGGCGCGTGCTGCCTGCCCCTGCTGGGCTGGCAGCAGGCGGCCCACGCAGCCGACCTGTGCGCCCAGCGCCTCGGCCATGTTGCTGGCCAGTTGCACAAAGAATTCGGTGCCCGTGCTGGCCGACACGGCAGCGGCCATTTTGAGCACCGAGGCCTGCAGGCGTTGCTGCTCATGGCGTGCGCGCAGGCTCATGATGCCGAAGGCCAGGTCGTTGGCCAGTTGCTGCAGCAAGGTGGTTTCGTCGCCGCTGATGTGCAAAATTTCTGGCGCATACAGGTACAGCAGGCCAAAGGTTTGCTCGCGTTCGCGCATGGGCAGGCAGATCACGCCATGAAACCCGTGCTCCAGCATGCGCTCGGTCCAGTCAGTAAAGCTGTCGTCGGTGCGGATGTCCTGCACGATCACGGGCTGGCCGCTGCGCACGGCCACCCCGGCCGGGCCCCGCCCAAAGGCGCTGCTTTCGGACCAGCTCAGTTGCAGCTGTTCGATATACCCGTGGTTGTAGCCCGCATGGGCCACCGGTTCGATGGTCTGGGCTTCGTCATTGAGCGCAAAGCCCACCCAGCCCATACGGTAGCCACCAATGTCCACGGCAATCTGGCAGATTTCCTGCAGCAGCGTGGTCTCGGAGGTGGCGCGCACCAGGGCCTCGTTGCAGGCGCTGAGCAGGCGCTGTGCCCGGCCCATGCGGCGCAGGTCGTCTTCGGTGCGCAGGCGCTCGGTGATGTCGATGGCCAGCACCTGGCGGGCCGGCACCCCATTGAAGCTGATGTTGCCCGCCGAAATTTCCATGTGCATCACTGCACCGCTCTTGTGGAGATGGCGGCGCACCGTGGACGCATCGCGCGGCAGCTGGAACACGTCCTTGAGCCGTTCCCGCAGGCCAGGGCGGTCCTCGGTGGTGCACAGGTCTGTCAGCTCCATCTGCAGCAGCTCGGCCTCGGTGTAGCCATAGTGGGCCACCATGGCCCGGTTCACCGCCAGCAGGCGCAGGCTGTCCCTTGCATACACCCACATGGGATGCGGGTGCTCGTCGAACAGCATGCGGTATTGCAGCTCGGAGGCGTGCAGCTTGCTGGCCACCTGGTGCAGTTGCACCATGGTGCCCAGGGATTCGGTCAGGATTTCCAGGTGGGCCACGCTGCGGGCCGAAAAGGCGTGGGGCTGGTCGGAGGTGACCAGCAGCGATCCCACCACGGTATCGCCCGCCCGCAAGGGCACCGCCGCCACCGAGCGCAGGCCGCGCGAGTGGGGAAGGTGCGACAAGTCCCAGCCTTCGGCTTCGATGTCATGGCAAACGATGGTGCGGGCCTGGCTGAGCGTGTGCCACAGCAGGCTCATGTGCACCGGCAACGGGTGGCCCAGGGGGCGCACCATGACCCCGGCAGACGCATAGACCACCAGGTGCTGGCCTTCGAGCAGGTCCACCTGTGCACCGCGCGCGCCGGTCTGATCAAGCACCGTGCGGGCCACCATGCCCAGCACATCGGGCAGCGGCTGGTCGATGGACGAAATGCGCTGTTGCAACTGCAGCAGCTGTGCGTGGTTTTGCGCATCGCGTTGCGCTTCGATCTCGGCAAGCGTCTGGGCGCTGATGTCGGTCATTCCACCCACCATGCGCACCGCCAGGCCTTCCTGATCACGGATCAGGAAGCCGCGGTCCAGCACCCAGGCATAGCTGTCGTCGTGGCGGCGAAAGCGGTATTTGGCCGACCAGTGGCTGGCGCTGCCCCTCACGGCCGCATGGATGCTTTGCAGCACCTCGGCGCTGTCTTCGGGGTGCAGGCGCAGGGTCCACGAGCGGCTGTCGGGCAGCACCTCATGGGGTGGAATGCCGAACAGGTGCTGCATGCCTTCGTTCCACCACATGGCGTCGGTGGCGAGGTTCCAGTCCCAGATGGCATCGGCCGTGGCGCGCGCCACCAGATGAAAGCGCTCTTCGCTCAGGCGCAGCGCCTGGTCGGCCTGGTGCTGCGCGGTGATGTCCTGGAACGCGCCCTGCACGCGCACCACGCGGCCCTGCGCATCGCGTACGGCCAGGCCAGCCGTGCGAACCCAGAAATGCCGCTCGCCTGCAATCAGCACTTCGGATTGCAGATCAAAGGGCGTTCCATGGAGGATGCACTCCTCCAGGGCCTGTTCGAGGGCCGGGCGGTAAGGTGGGGTGTGCAGCGCCAGGATTTGCGCCACCGGGCCCGTTCGCCCGGCGAGACCGAAAGTGTCAACAATTTCTTGCGACCAGTTCAGCTGCCGCGCTGGCAGTTCCAGTGACCACCCGCCAATGCGGGCAATGTTGCCGGCCACGCGCAGGGTTTCACTCTGGTCCACCAGCTCGGCGTGCATCTGGTCGCGTTCCTGCACCAGCTGGGACAACAGCCGTTGCTGGCGGCGCAGCTCCAGCAACACCATCACCTGGCCGGCCAGGATCTTCAGGCCCTCCAGCTGTTCATCGGTCAGCGCGCGGGGCACGGTGTCCAGCACTGCCAGCGTGCCCAGTGCGGCACCTTCGGGGGTAATCAGCGGCACGCAGGCATACAGCCGGACATGGGGCTCGCCCACCACCAGCGGGTTGTCGGCAAACAGCGGGTGCTGGCGGGCATCTGCCACCACCATCGGGGTGCGGGTGCCGCTCAGCGCGTGCGTGCAAAACGAAATGGCCCGATCGGTCTGCTGAAACGGCACACCCACTGCCGCCTTGAACCACTGGCGTCCGCTGTCCAGAAAATTGACCACCGCCATTGGCGTGCTGCACAGGCGCGCGGCCAGGGTGGCCAGCTGGTCATACGCTTCTTCGGCCGGTGTGTCCAAAATGGCGTAAGACTGCAACGCTTGCAGGCGCGCGGTTTCCTGGGGGGCGTGCACAGGTGCCATGGGCTCTAGCGCCCTGCGCCGCAAGGGCGGCAGGGTGTGGCGGGCATGAAGAGCGGCTTTTCCTGCATGGAGTGACCGTAACGCGAAGAACGGGAAAGTGTTTGAACGCTGAAAAAGCCAGGGCGGCGCCAGAGGCAGGCTTTACCCACCGGCGCCTTGCCGGCATGGGGGCTGCAAAAGGTGCGCCTGTGCAACGGAGTGTTAATGCTACACCGCATGACTGTCATCAAGCGTCTCCAAGGGACCACAGTGCAACCACAGCGCGTGGGCGCCGACTAGGCGGCCAGTTTCTGGCGCCGGGCCCGCACGGCAGCGGCCAGGCCTTCCAGCACCGGCAGCGTCTGCGCCAGGCTGATGCAGGCGTCCGTCACCGAAACCCCATGCTGCAGCGGCTGTCCGGGCACGATGTCCTGGCGGCCCTCTTGCAGGTGGCTTTCGATCATCAGGCCGGTGATGCGTGCGTCGCCCGCGGCAATTTGCTCGGCCACCTCGGTGGCCACCGTGATCTGGCGCTGATGCTGCTTGCTGCTGTTGGCGTGGCTCACGTCAATCATCACCTGCGGGCGCAGCCCGGCGGCCTGCAGCATGGCGCAGGCGGCGTCCACATCGGCCTTTTGATAGTTGGGCTGCTTGCCTCCGCGCAAAATAACGTGGCAGTCGTTGTTGCCGCGCGTCTCAAAAATGGCGGCCTGGCCCATCTTGGTCATGCCCATGAAAGCGTGCGATGCCTGCGCTGCCTGGATGGCGTCGCTGGCCACCTTCACGCCGCCATCGGTGCCGTTCTTGAAACCCACGGGGCACGACAGGCCGCTGGCGAGCTGGCGGTGGCTCTGGCTCTCGGTGGTGCGCGCACCAATGGCGCCCCAGCTCACCAGGTCGCTGATGAACTGCGGCGACAGCAGGTCGAGGAACTCGGTGCCCACCGGCAGGCCCACGGCCAGCACGTCCAGCAGCAGCTGGCGCGCCAGCTCCAGCCCCTCGTTGATGGCGAAGCTGCCATCCAGGCGCGGATCGTTGATGTAGCCCTTCCAGCCCACGGTGGTGCGCGGCTTTTCAAAGTACACGCGCATCACCACGATCAGGTCCTTGCTCAGTGCATCGGCCTGCGCCATGAGCGCGTGCGCGTATTCCATGGCCTGGCCGTGGTCATGGATGGAGCAGGGCCCCACCACCACGATCAGCCGGTCATCCTGCCCGTGCAGCACGCGCGAGATGGCGGCGCGGCTGGTCTCCACCAGGGTTTGCGCGGCGTCGGGCGCAGGCAGCCACTCTTGCAGCAGGGCGGGGGTGATGAGCGGGCGCACGGCTTTGATGCGCGTGTCGTCGATGCGCGTGGTGTCGTGCGTGGAAACGGGGGTGGCAGAGTGGTGTGCGTGGGTCATGGTGGCCCCGATTGTCGCGCCGCACCCTCACAGCACCCTGACGGCGCTGCCCAGCGCGTCAAAGTCTGCGAAACGACGCGTTCTGCCGCGACCAGTAACGCGACTGCAGATGGTCCATGCGCACCTCGCCGCCCGCAGAGGGCGCATGCACAAAACGGCCCGCGCCCACGTAGATGCCCGCATGGGTGGGCGTGCGCCCCTTGCCAAACACCACCAGGTCGCCGGTGCGCAACTCGCCATTGGCAACCGGCTGGCCCCAGCCACTGAGCTGCGCCACGGTGCGCGGTGGCGCTGTGCCCACCCGGTGGCGGTAGACATAGCCGATGAGACCGCTGCAGTCAAAGCCCGAGTCCGGCGTGTTGCCGCCATAGCGGTAGGGCGTGCCCACCAGCCCCAGCGCGTGGATGGCGATGTCGTGCGCATGCTCGTCCGACAGCTGCGCTGCCGTGCCGCGCAACGGGGCCGAACGGGACGACGGCGGTGGGGTGCTGCAGCCGCTCAGCAGCAAGGCGGTAATGAGGGCGAAGCAAAGAGCAGGTGCGCGCATGGGTGCCGAGCGTAGCGGATGGGGCACGGGCTCGCAACCGCGGGCGCTGATACCTCTGCATGGCGCTGGGCGCCAACGGGGGCATTGACGGGCACTTGCCTTCCCCCTGGATGGGTGCAAAGCGTCACGGGCTTGTCACCCAATTTGCATACAACCGCAGCTTTTGTAGCCCTTTGAAACACCCACCCCATGCAGCCCTTCACGTTGGCCTCTTTGCGCGCGCCCAGCCGTCTTTTCATCACCACGCTGCTCGCCAGTGCAGCGCTGGTTGCCTGCGGGGGCAGCGATGACGAGCCCCGCACCCCCGTGAGCCTGAAGCTGGAGAAAATCGGCAGCTTTGAGACCGGTATTTTTGGCAAGAGCGCGGCAGAGATTCCGGCGTTTGACGCCGCCTCCAGGCGTGCCTTCGTGGTCAATGCGCAGGCTGGAGCGGTGGACGTGCTGGACCTGAGCAACCCCACGCAGCCCAAGCGCCTGGGGCAAATCAGCTCGGCGCAAGTTCTGCCGGGCTCCAGCATCAACAGCATTGCCGTGCACAGCGGTCTGGTGGCGGTGGCCATTCAGGCAGCCGTCAAAACCGACCCGGGCCGCATGGCGCTGTACCGTGCCAGCGACCTGCAACTCGTCAGCCAGGTGACCGTGGGCGCGCTGCCCGACATGGTGACCTTCACCCCCGACGGCCGCACCGTGCTCGTTGCCAACGAAGGCGAGCCCAGCGACGACTACCAGATCGACCCCGAAGGCTCGGTCAGCATCATCGATGTGGGCACGCCCCAGACCCCCGTGGTCAAGACCGCCGGCTTTGCCGCATTCAATGGCCAGGAGGCCGCACTGCGCGCCAAGGGCGTGCGCATTTACGGCCCTGGTGCCACTGCCGCCAAAGACATCGAGCCCGAATACATTGCCGTGGCGGCCGACGGCAAGACCGCCTGGGTCACGCTGCAAGAGAACAACGCCCTGGCCCGCATCGACATCGCCAGTGCCACGGTGAAAGACATCGTGCCGCTGGGGCACAAAGACCACGGGCTGGCCGCCAACGCACTCGACACCTCCGACACCGACCTGGCCGCCAACCTGCGCGCCTGGCCGGGCGTGCGCGGCCTGTATTTGCCCGACAGCGTGGCCAGCTACCAGGCCGGGGGCAAGACCTACCTGGTCACCGCCAACGAAGGCGATGCACGCGCCTGGGGTGAAGGCAACAGCGCCTACTGGGCGGGCGATGCCAGCAAGGGTTTTGTGGAAGAGTTCCGCGTCAAGCACCTGATCAACAGCAAAGGCTGGTCGGGCCGCTCGGGCGATGACCTTGCGCCCCAGCTCAAGGCGCTGGCCGCCGGTGGCCTGCTCAACCCGGCGGTGTTTGGCTACTGCGGCGCGGTGGCGGGCAACCCCGGCAAATGCCGCGACGACGACCAGCTGGGCCGCCTGAACGTGTCCTGGACCCAGGGCTATCGCACCGATGCCAGCGGCGCGCCCCTGAAATTCAATGCCGCCGGTGTGCAGGACGCGGCGGGCGACCGCCTGATGTACGACGCGCTCTATGCCTACGGTGGGCGCTCGTTTTCCATCTGGGGCGACGACGGCAAGCTGGTCTGGGATTCGGGCGCCGAAATTGAAAAATTCATCGCCAGCGACGCCTGCCAGGCCGGCGCACAGCGCAACATCCCCTGCAAAACCTTCTTCAACTCCAACCACGAAGAAGGCGGCACGCTGGACAACCGCAGCGACAACAAGGGCCCCGAGCCCGAAGGCGTTGCCGTGGGCCGCATTGGTGCCAAAACCTTTGCCTTCATTGGGCTGGAACGCATGGGCGGCGTGCTGGTGTATGACATCAGCTCTCCCACCGCCCCCGTGCGCGTGGATTACCTGAACACCCGCAACGACTGGACCACCAAGAGCCCCGCAGCGGTGTTGGCCCAGGTGGGTGACCTGGGCCCCGAGGGCCTGGTCTTCATCCCCGCCAGCGACTCGCCCAATGGCAAACCGCTGTTGCTGGTGGGCTATGAAGTCAGCGGCAGCACATCGGTGATCCAGCTCAACCTGGCGTATTGAGCCCGCGTTCATCCCGGTTCCGTGGTGCAGCAACGCCACGGGCCGGGGACGCCTTTTCAAGAGCAAAAATTGGCTCTAGCCCTTTATGCATAATCGCTAACAGCTATTAATATAATAGCTTATCAACCCGCTGGACCGGAGCATTCAGTTCATCCAGCGGTCTGCGCGGTGTTCTTGCTGAAACGCCAGAAACTGCTGTGCCGGCATGGGCCGTGCAAACACATAGCCTTGCAAAATGTCGCAGCCCTGCCCGATGAGGTGGTCTGCCTGCTCGCGTGTCTCCACGCCTTCGGCCGTGACCTGCAGCCCCAGGCCATGCGCCAGCGCCACGATGGCAGTGACGATGGTGCGGCTGTTCTCTTGCTGGGGCAGGTCTTTGACAAAGCTGCGGTCAATCTTGAGCCGCTGCATTGGCAACTGCCGCAGGTACGCCAGTGACGAGTAGCCGGTGCCGAAATCGTCAATGGCCAGGTGGATGCCCAGCTGGCTCAGGCGGTGCAGCGTGTGCGCCCCGGCTTCCATGTTTTCCATGAGCACGGTTTCGGTCAGCTCGATTTCGAGCCGGTGGGCGGGCAGCCCCTCCTCGCGCAGGATGTCCATCACCCGCTGCAGAAACTGCGGGTCGCCCAGTTGCCGGGCCGATATGTTGACGGCCACGCGCAGCGACTTGCCTGCGCCCCAGCTGGCTGCATCGCGGCATGCGGCGCGCATCGTCCAATAGCCCAGCGCAACGATCAGGCCGCAGTCTTCTGCCACCGAAATCGCCTCCATCGGGGACACGTTGCCCAGCTCGGC
Organism: Acidovorax sp. 35-64-16; assembly: GCF_002281195.1. Classification (NCBI taxonomy): domain Bacteria; kingdom Pseudomonadati; phylum Pseudomonadota; class Betaproteobacteria; order Burkholderiales; family Comamonadaceae; genus Acidovorax; species Acidovorax sp. 35-64-16. The sequence goes on from NZ_NCFM01000001.1 coordinate 225,072, forward strand.
ATGGGTCCAGCGCAGCAAGGCTTCTGCGCCCACCAAAGACGCATCGGCGGCCGAAATCAGGGGCTGGTAGTGCATCGACAGCCCGTCGCCATGCTCCAGCTCGGCGCGCAGCGCGATTTCGATGGCGTGGCGCCGCGCCGCGGCCTGGTTCATGGATGCCTCAAAGCGCACGTAGCGGTTCTTGCCCATTTCTTTGGCGCGGTACATGGCGGTGTCGGCATTGCTGATGAGGCCGTCGATGTCAGAGGCGTCGTCGGGAAAGGTGGCCACGCCCGCGCTGCAGGTCACGTTCACCTCTTGTCCCCCTTCGGTGTAGGGGGCCTGAAAGACGTTGATGATCCGTTGGCCGTATTTCTGCAGCGCCGCGTCGTCCATGTCGAGCCGCAGGATCAGTGCGAACTCGTCGCCACCCAGGCGTGCAATGGCATCGGTGCCGCGCACCACCGACTGCAGGCGGCGGGCCACCTGTCGCAGCAGGCCGTCGCCTGCGGCGTGGCCGAAGGTGTCGTTGTGGGTCTTGAAATTGTCCAGATCGATATAGACCAGCGCCACCCTGCCGTGCAGCTGAACCGCGCGCCGCATTTCAGCAGCAAGCCGCTCGTTGAAGGCGTGCCGGTTGCCGACCCCCGTGACGGCATCGGTGTGGGCCAGGGCCTGCAGGCGGTTTTCGGCATCGCGCACTGCGGTACGGCTTCTCAGCACCATCGCGGTGGCCATGCCCATCACGCCTGCGGCAATCAGCAGGGCACTGAGAAAGCGGATGGCCAGGTTCTGGTAGACCGCGCTCATCGACTTGCGGATGTAGAGCGTGCCGCCCACCGCCGAGGGGACCACGATGGGGTGTGCGATCTCCAGGGTGCGCAGCCCGGCGCGCTCCGTCGCATCGCCCATGCCCAACTCGAAAACCGTGCTCGGAAAGCCGGGGTCGTTTTGCCGTACATAGTGCGCCAGCAGCACCCCGTCCGAGTCGTACACGCCAGCGCCCATCACCATGGGGGACAACCTCAGGGCGCGGAGCATTTCCTTGGCGGTTTGCGTGTCGCGGAACACCACCGCTGCAGAGATGTTGTCCGCCACGATGGCCGCTTCCACCCGGCTGTCCTGCAGCATGGTCGTGCGGGTGCTCCAGTAGTTCACGGCGGTGAGGGCCAGCACCAATGTCAGCAGTGCCAGCCCGGCAGCCAGCAGGCTGGTGAAAGCCAGCCGCGAAGACAGCGCGGTCTGTGACGGGCCCGGCGCCTGTTGCGGCTGCGGGTTGTTGGCCTGGGTATTCATTTGCTTGCCTTGGCCAGCCGCAGCAGCCTGGAACTTACGGTAAGGCCCGCCTTGGACGCCGCGCTGGCGCTGACGCCAAAAACAATGCGCCCGTCCTGCTGGCTTAGCGTGATCATGATCTCGGGGCTGGCAAAGGTCATTTCATCGGCAATCGTCAGGATGCCGTGCCCGGCTGGCATGGATTGCAGCGCGCGCAGCATGGGTTCCACGTCGGCATTGTGAAAAACAGCCACCCGGCACTTGTGCAGTGCACCGAGGTCCAGCAGCCTCACCTGGACAGGCTGGCCCTTGCGTGCGGGTTTGCCTTCCAGGGCGCTCAGCGGTCTTTTCAGGGGGCTGAAGGGCGAAACACAAATGCTCCAGTCGCGGCTGGCAACGGCTTCGTTCTCGGGCCATTCGATGAACTGGATGAAGTTGAAGACATAGGCAGCCTTCAGATCGAGCTCTTCAACCAATGCATCGGCGCGGGCCCCCGTGCCGCAGCACAGCGCCCACAGCCCGATCAGGAGCGTGTTGCGCAGGCGCATGGCCATCGGTTTGGGTGTCGGCATGGCTCTCAAAACGCGTAGGTCAGTTTTACGCGGTAGGTCCGGCCGTCCTGCGCAATGGAGTCCTCGCGGATCTCGTACGAGGCGGGGTCTGCGTTGCGGCGGTTGAACAGGTTGTACACACCCACCGACACATCCACATCCGCAATGCGTGCGGAATAGGTGAGGTTGGTGCGAATGTTGGCTGGCAGGCGTGCGTGTTGCAAGGTTCGGCGCGAGCCGACGCCGATCACCTCGACCGCGTAGCGGCCCGATTGCCAGCCCAACCCGGCAGGGGACCGCACAGAGTCCGACCACTGCAGCTTGAGCAAATGCTCGGGAGAGTGCGTCAGCCCGGTGTCTGCCACGGTGTCGCGCAGCTTTTGCCTGCCATAGACTGCGCGCACGCGCGCGCCACCGTCCAGGCGGTGATCTACCGCGGCCTCCAGGCCCTGCATATGCACCCGGCCTGCGTTGGTGAAGGTGTACCGGTCTGGCTGGTGGGCGTTACCCAGGGAAATCAGGTTGGTCACGTTGGACCGAAACACCGTCAGCAGCATGCGGCTTGCGCCCGTGGGGGCGTGTTCCAGCGCCAGCTCGGTGGTGCGCACACGCTCGGATCGCAGGGCGACCGTGTCCACCACGCCACCGGGGGTGTCAACGCGGTAGTCACGCTCGTAGGCGTTGGGGGGGCGGTAGGCGGTGCCATGCAGCACCTTGATGGCGGTGGTGGGGTTCCACCAGTACACCAGGCCCAGCCGAGGGTTCACAGAGCCCTTGCTGCCCGACTGCCGCCCCCAGCGCAGACCGGCGTGCAGCGTGAGATCGGGGCGAAGCGCAAACTCGTCCTGAACAAAAATGCCCAGGGCATCGCCGGTGCGGCGGGCGTCCAGGTTGTCTGTCCGTGGCTCCAGATCGAAATTGAGCTGATCGATGCGCGTGTCACGCCGGTAGTCCACGCCCCACGAAAGCTTGTGGCGTGCCAGTGCCGTGCTGACCCATTGCCACTCGGTTGCCCACCACTGCCCGGTTCCCACATCGCGGTTCACCGTGAGGGGCGGGTAGTCGTAGACATAGTCGCCCACGTATTCGTAGCGGCCCGCATGGACCCGGCCGGTCAACGCCAGGGACGGCCGCACCTGGGTGGTGTATTCGGCCGCCAGGCGCGTGGTGGTGTCGGTCAGCCGTGAGCGCGGGTCGTTGAACACCTGGGAGTAGGCCGCCGTGGGCATGCCTTTGTTGCGCTCGCCATGCGCCAGCGTCAACGTCAAACCGTTCTGGTGCATCCGGGCAAACAGCTGGGTGCTGCGATCAAAATCCAGCCCCTGGGCCACGCCTTTGTGGGTCGATGGCGTGTCGTAAGAGGGGTAATACTGGTCTGCCCCGCGCGTGGTGGCGCGTGTCACGGCAATCAGCCAGTCGCCCCCGTGGGCGTCAACCGTTCCCAGCGAAAACCGCAGCTTGGCGCTGCCGTGGCTGCCGGCCTCGGCGCTCACCTGCGGCCCGGCCAGCTGGCGGCCGTTGCGCGTAATGACATTGATGACGCCAAAGAACGCATTGGCGCCATACACCGCCGACCCGGGCCCGGGCACAAACTCCACCCGGTCCACCAGATCCAGGTCGATCGGAAAATCCGTGCCGATGGTTGCCTGATCGTAGAGGTTGTCGTTGAATCGCACCCCGTTGACCAGCAGCAGCACGCGGGTGTTGTAGTCGCCCGGTGTGGCAAACCCCCGGGTGCCCAGGTAGTGGTAAGTGCGGTCGTACGACACATGCAGCCCGCGCATGCTGCCCAGCACCTCGGAAAGGTTGCGGTAGCCAAAAAGCCGGATGTCGTCGGCGGTGACCACGCTCACGGTGGCGGGCGCTTCGAGGGCCGTTTGCGCATACCGGCTGGCCGTGGTGACCTGCAGCTGCATGAGCTGCTCCAGCGGCAAGTCGGCCATGTCGGCTTGCGCATGGGCGTGGGTCATCCAGACGCAGAGCAGCCAAAGCGCTGTTTGTCGTGGCCACTGTGGCGGGACGTCGGAACCTTGTTTCATTGGGGGTGGCACTGGCTGGAGTGGCTGGCGGGCGCTGGTTCAGGCCACCGTTGGCCGGCGGCAGATTGTGTGAATTGTTACGATAACTTTACAAATTGTATCGAATTTGCCGCCAAAAACCTAAACATGAGTTTTAGATGGACGTTTTTGCCATGCAGAAAATAGATTCATTCAGGAACCCGTGGCGGCGACACGGCGCAGCCTTGCCTGGCAGGTCGGTACGCCACGCTGGTGTTGGGTTGTGCGGGATTTCAATGGGCCGGGCAACCGCCCCGCAGTGCCGCAGCACGGTGCGGCCCGCACCAGCCTGCAGGTGTGGCCGCAGCCGCTCCACCGTGGAGCAGCGGGCCCCTGCTGGCGCAGCAAATGGTGCGGCGCCTTACTGACTTGCTGCCTTAACGTCCCAGCGGCGCCACGCCGATCAGCCAGACATGCGCCCAGAACGCAAAGCCTGCCCACGCGGCCGTTCCCACCACCACGGCAATGCCCGTGCCTGCCGCCGTGGCGGGCGCGTACACCGAGTTTTGCGCACGGTCGCGCTGGCGCGCAGCGCGAAAGTCAAGCACTGCCCACAGCAGGAAAGCGCCAAACAGCACCACATCGGCCAGGTTGCCGTTGGAGATCAGGTGCGCCAGCGCCCACACCTTCACGCTCAGCACCATGGGGTGGTGCAGCTTGGCCTTGAACACGTTGCGCGGCACATAGGCGGCGGCCAGCAGCACAAAGGCGATCAGCGTGAGCAGTGAAGCCGCATGGCGCATGCCCACGGGTGGATTCCACAGCACCACGGGCTGCTGGCGCGCCAGGCCGTAGCCCCAGACCACCAGCACCAGGCCCACCACCGAAGCCACCGAGTACAGCCCCTTCCAGGCGCCTTCGCCCAGGCGGGCCCGCATCTGCGTGCGCCAGCCATCGGCCACGATGCGCACCGAATGCACGCCCAGAAACAGCACCAAACCAAGAACCAGATACGACATGAAAGTCCTTTTGTGGGGAAAGATGGCGCGATTATGGGCAAGGGCGGTGGAAACTCCGCTTTAAGAGCCAAAAAGACCTGTAGCCCTTAACGGATAAGCGCTAACAGCTATCAAAATAATAGTAAATGAGCCCAGCGCCGGGGCATGGGGGCTCATTCGCTGGCCGCATGTTGCGCCAGCAGCTTGCCCACTGCGGGCCGGGCGCAGCGCTGCAGCGCCATCAACAGGGCATGGTCGGGCTGGGCCACGCGCCATTGCGTGCGCAGGTCGTGCTGCATGCGCGCCAGCAGGGCGGCGGCCATTTCGGCATCGGCCAGCGCCCGGTGGGCCTGGCCCGTGCGCGGCAGGCCGTGGTAATCGACCAGCACACCCAGCTTGTGGCTGGGCGCCTGCGGGTACAGGCGCCGCGACAGCAGCACCGTGCAGGCAAAGGGCTGCGGCGCGGGCACTCCGGCCAGTGCCAGCTCGGCCTGCCAGAACTTGCTGTCAAACGACGCGTTGTGCGCCACCATGGGCGCGTTGCCCACAAAGCGCGCGGCCTGTGCCATTACCTCGGCTGCAGCGGGCGCGGCGTTCACCATGGCATTGGTGATGCCGGTGAGCTGGGTGATGAAGGGTGGAATCCACGCGCCGGTTTTCATCAGGCTCTGGAACCGGTCCACCACCACCCCGCCCTCCAGCAGCACGATGGCCACCTCGGTGGCGCGCGCACCCTGGCCGGGCGAGATGCCGGTGGTTTCAAAGTCGATGACGGCGATGGGGTGGGACATGCTGCATCGCAGGTACGGTGGACGGGTAGTCGGCGCTGATATCAAGTGTTTTTGGCCTGTAGCGCTTATGCAACATGCGCTAGCAGCTATCAAAAACAAAGCATCAGGCCTTCTTCAGAAACTCCGATTTGAGCAGCATGCTGCCCAGGTCGGTCTTGCAGTCCACGTTGTGGCCGTCGGCGCCATCGACCAGGCGGATGCTCTTGATCTTGGTGCCCTTTTTCAGGGTGGAGGACGAGCCCTTGACCTTGAGGTCTTTCACCAGAATCACCGCGTCGCCGTCGGCCAGGGGGTTGCCATTGGCGTCACGCACCACGCCGTCGCCTGCTTCTGCCGCATCGGTTTCGGCGGCATCGGCCACCTGCGGCCATTCCAATGCGCAGTCGGGGCACACGTAGTTGCTGCCATCGGGGTAGGTGTTTTCCTGGCCGCATTGGGGGCAGGCGGGAATGGTGTGGGGCATGGTTGGTCCTCTCTCTGTTCGCTTTTGATGTGCTTGGAAATGTGGTGTGTGAAGTGTCGTGCCATCACAGGGGTGCGCGCTGCTCCAGCGCAAACGCCGGCAGCCCTTTGAGCAGCCGCTGCCCATAGCTGGTGCGCGTCAGACGCTTGTCGTAGCAATACACATGGGCCTGGTCTTCCTCGGTGCGGATGGCGCGGCCCACCCATTGCGCCAGGCGGATGGCGGTGGCAGGCACCACCAGTTCGCTGAACGGGTCGCGGCCCACGGCGCGCAGCCATTCGGCGCGGGCTTCGCCCACCGGGTCATCGGGCGGTGCAAAGGGCAGCTTGGTGATGAAGACCGATTCGCACAGGCGCCCGGGCAGATCGAGCCCTTCGCCAAACGACTGCATGCCAAAGATGACCGAGGGCTCGCCACTCTCCACCCGCTCGCGGTGGCGTTTGAGCAGTTGCGTGCGCGGCAGCGCGTTTTGCACCAGCACCACGCTGCGCATGGCGGTGGGCAGCGCATCCACGGCCTGGCGCATCTGCTCGCGCGAGGTGAACAGCACCAGCGCGCCATATTCCACCCGCGCAATGTCGTGCAGCAGCGCATCCACCATCTCGGCGGTGAACTGCGCGGCGTTCTTGGGATCGGCGCGCGTTTCGGCGGCAATCAGCGTGCCCTGCGCGGTGTAGTTGAAGGGGCTCGCCACCTCCAGCGTGGTGGCGGCCTCGTCGCCGTGCAGGCCTGCTTCGCGCAAAAAGAAATCGAAATTGCCGCAACTGGTCAGCGTGGCCGATGTCAGCACCGCGCCGCGCACCGCGCTCCACAGGTGGTTGCGCAGCGTGGTGCCGGGCAAGATGGGGCTGGCGTGCGCCTTGACCACGATGAAGTCGCCATCCATCTCCAGCGTGAACCATTTGGCGGCGGGCACAAAGCTGCGGTCGGCGCCCTCGGGGGCGTCCTGCAGCAGCAGTTGCGCGGTGGCGTGCAGCTCTTCCAGGCGCGGCGCCAGCATGCCGATCTGTGCATACAGCGTGGACAGGCGCTTGGCCTCGTCGGGCTTGTCGCGCATCTCGGCGCGCAGGGCTTTGCTGATGGCGCGCAGCGCTTCCAAAAAACCATCGGCACTGGCGGCCAGCAGGCCCAGCGGGGCAATCAGGGGCTCGGGCAGTTCGCCGCGGGGCACGCGCACGCGCGCCGGGCCCCAGGTGTCCTTCTGGCTTTTGAGGTGGTCGCCATACACGTCCATCACGATGCGCGCCAGGTCCTGCAGCGTCTGCCGCAGCTGGGCCGCATGGCGCGGGATGTCGGCAATCTCTTCCACCTCCAGCAGCGCGCCAATGCGCAGGCCCCGGCTGGAGAGCCGCTCGATCCAGGTGATGCGCGACAAATCCATGCTGCACGCAAACTGGGCAAGCGCGGTGGCGGGCAAGTGGTGGGCTTCGTCCAGCACCAGGAGGCAATTGTCCAGCTCGGGCAGCACACGCGCGCCCAGCGACGACAGCAGCAAATCGTGGTTGGCCACGATCACCTGCGCGCCCACCAGCTCCTTGCGCTTGTCGTAATAGGTGCACTGGCTGAAGGCCGGGCAGTGCTTGCCCGTGCACGATGCGCCCTCGGCAGCCACGGGGCTCCACACCTCGGGCTCGGGCGGGGTGTCCAGGCTGTCGCGGTCGCCGTCCCACGCGCCCTTGGCCAGGGTTTGCGCCATGGTCGAATAAAACTGCATGCGCGCCTCCGTCTCCTGGTGAGATCGTTTGCGGCGGGCGTTGGCGGCCTCTTCGGGAAACAGGTCGTCATCGTCCTCGCCGTGCGCCTCGCCCGTGCCGGCCAGCCGGTCGAGCTTGAGCTTGCACACATAGCGCCCACGCCCCTTGGCCAGCGCAAACTTGAACGGCTGCGGCATGCGCGCGGCCAGCGCCGGCAGGTCTTTGTTGACCAGCTGCTCCTGCAGCGCCACCGTGGCGGTCGAGATCAGCACCCGCGTGCCCCGTGCCAGCGCCAGCGCAATGGCGGGCGCGCAATACGCCAGCGACTTGCCCACCCCCGTGCCCGCCTGGATCACGGCAATGGCGCGCGTGGGCGCGGCCTCGCCGCCCTCTTCATCCACCTTGCCCAGCGTGGCCGTGCTGAAGGTGCGCGCCACCTGCTCGGCCATCAGCCGCTGCCCGGCGCGGCTGCGAAACCCCTCGGTGGCCTGCACCACCGCATCAAACGACTGCAGGGCCGCCTGGGCCCACTCTGTAGAAGACATAACCACCTGTTGTAAGGGCAAGAGTGTGGCACGGGTCAAGCGGCAGGCCCTGCCCAAAGTCTCCATCCCCCGGCGGCCGCATGGCATGTGGGCCTACACGCTTGCAGTGCGGGCGTTTCTACGATGGCCAGGTTGGCAATCCTGTCATCCACTTCAAGGAGACCCCCATGCCCCCAACCGACACCCGCAACCACCCCATCCCAGGCCCCACCGGGCCCGAGCCGTCGATAGACACCACCAAGCGCCAGATGCCGGGGCCCGCCACCCAAGGGCCATTGAAGACCGACCCCGCCAAAGACCCAGAAGCCCCCAAGCTGCCCCACGAGCGCGATGAATCGGTGGACATGACCCACGGCGAGCCCGACCCGCAGATGCAGCAGGCCTACCGCGATGTAGAGCGCGGGCTGCAGGACACCGACCAGGACCTGCGCGCCCACCGCGTGGGCCACAAGCCAGTGCGTCCATAATTGCTATTTAATAAATAGCTAACAGCGCTTATCCAGAAAGCGCTAGAGGCAAATTTGATCATCTAAATCGTGTGCGCTGCAAAGGCCCGCGCGTGCGGTTGTACGGCGCAGCGCCATTTACAACGTGGCTGCAGCTGTTGCCGCCCGCAGTCAGGCCACGCGTCGCCCGTAGGCACAAAACCCCGGCTTAGGGCTCTTCTTTTGCGGGTGCAGGCGGCAGGTGTCGGGCCGCTGTTCATACACCGTGCACAGCCGCGTGGTGGGGTGCAGAAAATTGCAGTCCCCACTGGCCCGCCGTGCCATGGTGAACACCACATTCTTGTGGTTGAAGTGGTCAATCAGCCGCGCCTTTTGCAGCCGCTTGGCAATCTGCCGCGGCTCCTCATGCTCGGCCTCAAACGCATCCACCAACCCCAGCCGCACCAGGTCGGGCAACTGCACCTCCAGCGGCATGGTGCAGCAGTTGGCCGCGCAGGTGTCGCACAAGCCAGCGCGGTAGCGGGACCAGGTGTCGAGGCGGTCGACGTCGACGATGGAGATGGGGGAGCGCATGGGGGTGGGATTGTGCCTAATCTCCATCCACCCAGGCGCGCACGGCGCGGTGCACGGCGTTGGTGGGGACAAACTCTTGCTCCAGCCGCCCCTTTTGCTGCGTGCGCAGGTGGACGCACAGCGTGGCCTCGTCGGGTGCCAACATGCCGCAAGCGCTGTCGGGGGCATGCACTGGTTCGGCCACGGCCAGGTGCTGGTGGGCGCTGAAGGTGGCTGCGTCCATCAGCAGCGCCTGCAGGTGCGGCAGGTGGTGGCGGGCCGTGGCCAGCATGTGCAGGCCCCAGGTGTCGAGGTCGCCCCAGTAAGCCACGCGGCGCCCTTGCAGCCAGGGCGCGGCCAGCCAGCCCAGGTTCAGGCCTGCGCCCAGCACGGCGATGGTGTGTGCCACGGGCTGTAGCAGTTGGTGCAGGCAGCGCTCGTTTTCTACCAGCAGGATGCGGCTGTCGGGCAGTGGCGTGGTGAGCAGCTCGCTGGCGCGCACGCGCATCTGCGCAAAGGGCAGCAGGTCGGGGGACAGCGGGGCGATGAGCAGCCAGTGGTCGTCCTCCGGCAGTGCGCCGAGAAAGCCCACCAGCCCCTGGCGGCTGGCTTCGCCGTCGAAGCGCTCGTCCAGCAAGGCGGTGAGCAGGCTGGCGTGGCGTTCAAAAAACTTGGTGTCATTGCCCTGCACGGCCAGTGCGCGCAGGGGTTTGCCTTGGGCGCAGCCGGGCTCCAGCTGCAGGGCTGTGTGCGCGGCGGCAATGACGGCTTCGGTGGGCGTTTCGCGCCACTGCACCAGGCGGCGCACCAGCAGGCGCTGAAAGCCGGGCCGCTCCACCCCTGCGATGAGGGTGCTGAGCCGGGCGTAGTCGCTTTTGACCTGCGCATGGCCCGGCACCTTGAAGTGGCTGATGGCGGCGATGCACTGCGAGGGCTTGGCCAACTGCCAGTGCGTGGGCACGGCGATGGCGTCGCTGCTGCCACGGTAGCGCCGCTCTTGCCATTGCACGCTGCCCAGGCCGTGCTGTTCTACGGCGCGCCACTGCTGCAAATGGCAGCGCAGCGCGGCGGCGTCGTTCAGAAACACGGCCGTGTCGGGCTGGCCGATGGCCAGGGTCAGCGGCCACGCGGCGGCGGCGCCCAGAAGCTGGCGTTCGCGCCAATCGGCGCTGTTCCAGTGTTGGGCCAGCCGAGCAGCCAGTTCCTGGGGCGACTTCATGCCTCTATGCCGGTGGGGGCGCTTGGAGTGCTTGGAGCGCTGCGGCGGAATGCGTCGATTTCTTCCCAGCGCAGCGACGCCAGCGTGGCCTGTGCGCCGCGCCGGTGCACCACCACGGCGCTGCGCGTGTGGTTGCGCAGCAGGCGCACTTCCTTGTTGGGCGTGACGAACAGCGCATGCAAGCCAAACTCGCGCAGCGCCTGGATGATGCGCGCGGCCACGGCCTGCGAGCTTTTCGAAAACGCCTCGTCCAGCACGATGGTGCCGAACACCGGGCGGCTGGCGCCGCTGGGGCACAGCGCGTAACTCAGCGAGGCGGTGAGCACGTAGCTGGCGATGATTTCTTTCTCGCCCCCGCTGCCGCCTTGCGAGCCGGTGCGCCGCTCCAGCATCCGGCCGTTGGCCCGGTCGAGCACCAGCACGGCGAACTGCAGGCGGTAGCGGGCATCCAGCAGCGCTTGCGCGGCCCTGCTGCGGCGGTTGCTGGCGTGGGTTTGCAGGATTTCGACGATGGCGCGCAGCGCGCGGTAGTGGCTTTGGCCGCCATCGTCGCGCAGGCTTTCGGTGCGCAGTTGGGCCTGGGCGCGGTTGAGTTCTTGCAGGCTTTGGTGCACCACGGCGCGCGGCTCCAGCTGCAGGTAGCGGCCGGGCTGGAAGTCCACGCGCTGGAGCGTGTCGTTGAGCTGGGCAATGCGCTCTTCAATGTCGGTCACCTGCGCAGCGATGCCGTTGAGCAGCGTGTCCACGCCCTGCTGTGAGGTGTTGTTGAGGTATTCCTGAAACCGCTGGCGTTTGTGCGGCAGGGCTTCTTCTTCCAGCGCTTGCAGGCGCTGCAGGTAGTGGGGCAGCGCATCCACCTCTTGCGCGTGGTCGGCCAGTGCGCCCCGGTCTTCGGCCTTGGCCTTGCCCATTTGGCGCACGATGTCGGTGTGCAGGGTGCCCAGCTTTTTGCTGGCCTCGGTGACTTTGGCTTGCACCGTGGTGCCTGCTTCGCGCTCCTGCGTTTCCAGGTTATCGCCATCAAGCGGGGGCAGGCGGTGCCCGGCGCTGGCCAGCCTGGCTGCAAAGTCGGTGGCAAAGTCCGTGTCGATCACGGCCGCGCCAGCGCTGCGTGCGTGGTAAGCGCTGTGCTTCTTTTGCGCAGTGGTCCGCAAGGTCTCGTCTTGCGTCTGTGCCGTTTGCAAATCGCGCCACTGGGCTTCGGCAGCGCGGGTTTGCTCTTGCGCTGCGTCCCAGCGCTTTTGGGCCTGTGCGGTGTCTGAGCCCGGGTGCAGCAGCGCCTGCAGTTGCTGCGTTTTGTGCTGCAACTGCGCATCGGCAGCCGCCGTGTCCAGGTCTTCACAGCGCAGCGCCTGCAGGGAGGCCCACAGTTGGCGCTTTTCCTGTGCCTGGCGTTGGGCATTCAGGGTTTGGGTCTTTTTGGCCTCTAGCGCTTGATAGTCAAGCGCTAACTGCTCCTTTTGTTGTAGCAAATGCGCCAGCCGGTCGCGGTTGTCAAACCCCGTCATCCAGTCCTGGTCCAGGCGCTTTTGGTCTTGCTTGTCGAAGTGGCCGGATTGGCTGGACATCAGCCCCTGCACCGTCATGGCGTGGGGTGTGCGCTCCAGGGTCTCCACATCGGGCACGCAGTGGCGGTCCAGGCCGTGCAGCAGATGGCGCAGCGTGTTCAGGTGCGCGGCGGGGGTGGCGGGCTTCAGGTTGAGCTTGCGCGCAAAGCCATCGGGCATGAACGCTGCGGGGGTGGCAGCCTGCACTTCCAGCAGGCGCACATGCAAGCGGTTGTGCCGCTGGTTCACCCACTGCAGCGCGGCGTGCATGGCGGCCTGGGGCACCAAAATGCGCAGGCGGTGGCTGCCCAGCGCACGCTCGATGGCGCCGCGCCAGGCCTGCTCGGCTTGGCGCACTTCGACCAGCTCGGCGGCAAAGGGCAGGTCGCTTTCTGGCACGCCCAGGTGCTCGGCCAGCTCAGCGCGAAAGCGCTGAAACTCCACGGGCAGGTTGGAGCCAGGGCGCTGGCGCACGGCGTCGTACTCGGCCTGGGTGTCGCGCAGGCGGGTGTGGGCGTTGTGGGCCTGGGCGATGGCGTGTTCGGCGTCGGCCTGCAACTCGGCCTCTTCGGCGTCGATCTGCTCCATCGCCGCCTGGGCTTGGGCCTGATGGCTGACCAAGTGGTCGGCCTCTGCGTGGTCCCCCAGCCCCAGGTTGCGCGCCAGTGCCTGGTACTGCGCCAGGTTGTGCGCAATGCGTGCCAGCTCTTTGCGCGCATGCTCGATGTTCTCTTGCAGCGATTCGATGCTGGCACCACCTGCTTGCAGGTACAGGCCGTGCAAGTCCTGCTCGTGCTTGCGGGCGCGGTGGACCTGCGCTTGCGCAGCAAGTAGTGCATCGCCCCGCGCCGCCATCTGGGCCTGCAATTGCGCCACGCGCTGGCCCCACCATTGCGCGCCCTGCGCCGCAAACCAGTGCGGCAGTTGCTGCTGCAGCGCCTGCAGGCTCGCTTGGTGCTGGGCCTGCTGCTGCTCGCGCGTGGCCAGGTCGCGCAGCGGTAGCAGCGACACATACTGCGCATTGGCCAGCTCCAGGTCGGCGTGGATGGAGGCCAGCTCGGCAAAGCCATCGACCACCTTCTGCGCATCGTCAAAGGCCGCGTGGTCGTCCAGCACCAGCTCGCGAAAAATTTCGTCAATGCTGTTGAGCTGCTTGAGGCCCGCCGCGCGGTTGAGCAGCGTGAAGGCGTTGGGCCCCACCTCAAAAAAGCTGTGCAGCTTGGCCAGGTACGGGGCCTTGCTGCTGAACATCTGCAAGCCGTCACTGTCCTTGGCCAGCCGCGTCAGTGCCTTGGCACCACCGCTGTGCTGCTCCTCCAGCCACAGGTCCAGGTTGTGTTCCTGCCCCTGCGCGAAGAGCCAGCGCTTTTGCATGTCGGCGGCCGACTGGCTGCTGCCGTCAAACCACAGCAGCGCGCCCAGCCAGACCGATTCAGCCCCACGCACCAGCCGTGCAGCCACGCCCGTGGCGCAGCGCCCGGCCCGTGCAATGTGGTCGCCGCTGTCGTTGCCCTGGCCGCTGGCGCCGCGCACGTAGCTCACCAGGTCGCGGTCGCTTTCGTGCCCGCCGGTCGAGGCCAGGTTGTAGCGCGGGCTGGCGCACAGTAGCGTCATCAGCGCATCGACCAGCGTGGTCTTGCCGCTGCCCGTGGGGCCGATGATGGCGCTGTTGCCGGGGTCGATGGCCACCTGGTGGCGGCCTGCGAACGCGCCCCAGTTGTAAAGGTGCAGCTCTTGCAGTATGAAGGAGGCGTTGGCGCTCATGGCGTGCCCTCTGGCTTGGCTGCACTGCCTTGTTCAGCCACCTTGCGCAGGCGCAGCAGCAGCGTTTGCAGGTTCTCGGGGTTGAGCAGGTGCACGATCATCGGGCGGATGGTGATGCAGTCTTGCGCATCCACCTCGCTCACCATGCCGTGCGTGCGCAGGTTCTCCAGCAGTTGGGTCAGGCGCTTGCGCTCTTGCATGTCGCTGCCAGTGCTACCCAGGTAGGTTTCGAGCTGCGGCAACAGGCTGTCCACCGTCACGCGCACCACCGCGCCGGTGCCGCTTTCTTGCTCGCGCTGCAAAAACTCGCGCCGCAACAAGGCAAGCAGCAGCGATTGCTCCAGCGTCAGACGCTGGCGCTTCATCAGCGGGTGCGTCCAGTCGTCCTGCTCGCTTTCGTCGGTGTCGTCGCCTGCGTAGCCGGGCACTACGGCCAAAAAGGCCAGGCCACGCACGTCGTCCACCACTACGCGCAGGTCCAGCGGTTCCAGCAGTGCATCGAGCAGCGTGGTGTGCGCCGCAACCAGGCCGAACAGCTTGGGCTTGACCGCAGATTCGAGCCAGCCGTGCGCTAGCAAAAACTGTAGCGCCTGGCGCACGTTGGACGGGGTTTGTGAATGGTTTTGTGCCTCAAACGCTTTTGCAGAAAGCGCTGGCAGCTCCTCTTTTGATAGTAAGGGCGATGCCTCAACGCCTGCGGCCTGCGCGGCCATGCGGTCAAAAATATCCGGCTCTTGCTCCATCACAGCTCCCATTCCCTGTGCGCCAACTGCGCGCTATCCAGTGCCACGCGCGGCACGGTAAAGCGCCAGTGCGCGTCGCCATCTTGTGTGTCGATCTGCTCCTCACCCGGCTGCAGCGCCACGCCCGCCTCGCGCGCCATGGCCAGCCACAGAGCAAACGTCTCCAGGTCGTGTTCGCCCGGTGGCAGCGCGGCGGCCAGCTCGGCCAAGGTCATGGGCTGGCCCTGCTCGGCCAGCGTTTGCAAGGTGCGTTGCACCAGGGCGTCGCGGTCCAGCCCCTCAAACGCCTGCCAAAACTCGCTGTCCATCTGGCCCAGGTCGGCGTATTGGGTGGTGAGCAGCAGCGCGGCCTGTGCGCCGCCGTCCAGCGACTTGGTGCGCAGCCGCTCTACCAATGGCACGCTGCCCAGTGCCACGCCCACCGGCGGCAGCGGCGCGCTCTGGCGGCGCACGGCCTGGCGCTGCCAGTCGATGCGCAGCGCCTGCTCCAGCACGTCGTTGAGCAACTGCCCTACGCGCTGGTTCTCGGCCGCCTGGCCAGTCTTCATGAACTGGCTGACCTCGCGCTCGCTGCGCGCCCGCACGGCCTGCACCACCTTGGCCTCTTTGATGAGCTGCTGCACCAGCAGGCGCAGCGTGCTGTGCTGCAGGCCATCCAGGGCCTTGTCTGCAGCAGGATGGTCCAGGATCTGGCGGATGCGCTGGCGCATCTCGGTCAACTCGGTTTGGTGGGACAGTTGCTGGTGAAAGCTGTCGAACACGCGGCCCTCTTGCGTGTTCAGCAAGTTGGCGTGGCCATCAAGCAACTGGTCCATCACCGCGCCCCGGTGGTGGCGGGCGCTGATGATGGCCTCGCGCAGCGCCCGGTCGGCCTCGCGCCACGAATCCTCCACCCGCCGAAAGTCCGCCCGCAAACTGACCGACAGCGCATACACCTCGCGAATGCCTTCCACGGCCTGCTCGGGCGTCAGTTCTGCGATGCGGCCCGCCTGCACGTCGTCGAGCTGCTGCTGCAAGTCTGCGATGCGGCGCTGCAGGTGCTCGGTGCGGCTTTGCGGGTCGGGGTTGAGCGCGGCGGCCAGGTTGTCGATTTCGCGCTGCACCACCGCCAGGCGCGATGCGGTGGAGGTCATCATCCGCCCATCGAGCTGCGCAATGAAGCGCAGCGCGGTTTTCAGCGCATCGGTCTCAAACACCCGCCCCTCGCGCTCCACCACCAGCCCGCGCCGTATCCATTCGCGCACCTCGCGTCGGGCCTGGCCCAGGGGGTCGTCGCTATCGATCTCAAAGTCCACCTCGTTGGCATGTGCGGCCAACATGTCCGCCAGCGCCTGGACGGCGGCATCAAACGGCACGCCATCGCGCTGGTGCTCGAACAACGCATCCAGACAGCTCAACACCAGCGGTGCCCGCCGAGAAGCCAGCAACACCCAGGCCGGGTGCTGCTGGCGGGCGGCGATGTATTTGTGGGTGCGCTGCTGGTTGAGGGTGGCCATGGCGAGGGTGAGTGCGGGGCAGCCGCTCTTACGGTAACAGGGCCGTCAACGGCACTGCTTCCACCTGCTGTGCCAGTGCATACCGGTGCTGCCCTGGATAGACCACATACAGTGCATCCAGTTGCAGGTCTTCCATGGCGATGCGCATGCTGGGCGTGAGCTTGGGCGCGTCGCTGCGCTTGAACTCCACGCCCACGCGCCGCCCGTCTTTGAACAGCAGCAGGTCCAGCTCTGCGCCTTGGTGGGTTGCCCAGAAATAGGCTTCGTCGGGCTGTGCGATGCGCAGAACCTGCTCCAGCGCAAACCCTTCCCAACTGGCGCCGCTGAGCGGGTGCACCAGCAGTTGCGGCAGGCTTCGGATGCCCAGCAGCGCATGCAGCAAGCCGGTGTCGCGGAAATAGATCTTGGGTGCCTTGACCTGCCGTTTGGCCAGGTTCGCATGCCACGGCTGCAACTGGCGAACCATGAAGGTCTGCGTGAGATAGTCCAGATACCGTCGCACGGTGGGTTCGGTGATGCCCAATGACCGCGCCGGCTCGGCGGCGTTCCACGTCTGTCCGTGGTAGTGGGCCAGCATCTGCCAAAAGCGCGTCATCAGTGGTGCGGGTGCGTTCATGCCAAGCAGCGGCAGGTCGCTGCTGACATGGCGCTGAATGGCAGCGGTGCGCCACTGGGTGCTCACTGCATCGTCAGGTGCCAGGTAGGCGGCAGGGAACCCACCGCGCAGCCAGAGTTGTTGCACCGTGTGGGCATCCGTGCCCGTTTCGCCAATATCAAAGCCGCTCACTTCCAGCGTCACCGCGCGGCCCAGCAGCGATTCGCTCTTGTGCATTACGCGGGGCGAGGCGCTTCCCAGCAAAAGGTATTGGCCGTTTTGGTGCATCTGCCCGGGCCGGTCCATCAGCACACGCAGCGTCTCCGGCAATGCGGGCAGGTGCTGGACCTCGTCAATCACCACCAGGCCTTGCAGACCTGCCAGCGTGGTCATGGGGTCCGTCAGCCGTTGGCGCGAGACGGGGTCTTCAAGATCGAAGTAATGAGGGCTGGTGACGTCGATGAAGTGGCGCGCCAGCGTGGTTTTGCCCACTTGCCGGGGTCCTACCAGTTCCACTGCACGAAAGGATGCGAGCAGCCGCGCGAGCTGGTCAATGAGATGGCGGCGTTCGATCAACATGAGTGCCATGCTACCAAACACCATGAAAATCGAAAACGCCATTTTCGATTTTCATGGCAAATCACCTTGTCAAACGTCGATATTCCCAGCGCGCAAAGCGTTGGTTTCGATGAACTCCCGCCGTGGCTCCACCTCATCGCCCATCAGCATGGTGAACACGCGGTCGGCCTCGATGGCGTCGTCGATCTGCACGCGCAGCAGGCGGCGCACGGTGGGGTCCATGGTGGTTTCCCACAGCTGGGCGGGGTTCATTTCGCCCAGGCCTTTGTAGCGCTGGCGGCTGGTGGAGCGTTCGGCCTCCGAGATGAGCCACTTCATGGCCTGGCGGAAGTCGCCCACTTTTTCTTCTTTTTGCTTTTCGCCTTCGCCGCGCATTACCTTGGCGCCTTCGCCGAGCAGGCCGCGGAAGGTTTCGGCGGCTTCGGCCAGGGCGGCATAGTCGGCGCCGTGCACAAAGTCTTGCGTGATGACGCTGCTCTTGATGTTGCCGTGGTGGCGGCGGCTGATGCGCAGCAGGGGCTTGTCGGTGCGCGCGTCAAACTCGCCGGCCACTTCGGCGGGGGCACCGGTGGTGTTGAGCTCGCGCAGCTTGGCCTGCAGGGCCACAGCGCTGGTTTCGGCTTCGGCCACGGTGTCGAGCTGGAGGGAAACGCCGTCGGCAATGGCGCGCAGGGCCTCTGCGTCCATGAAATTGCCCAGGCGCGCGATCACGCTTTCAGCGATCTGGTGCTTGCGCGCCAGCTCGGCCAGTGTGTCGCCGCTCAGGGTCTGGTTGCTGGCGGTGCCGGTGAACACGCTGGCGTGGTTCAGCGCAATGCGCAGCAAAAAGCCGTCGAGTGCGGGCGCGTCCTTGAGGTACAGCTCTTCCTTGCCGGCCTTCACCTTGTAAAGCGGCGGCTGGGCAATGTAGATGTGGCCGCGCTCCACCAGCTCGGGCATCTGGCGGTAGAAGAAGGTGAGCAGCAGGGTGCGGATGTGGGCGCCGTCCACGTCGGCGTCGGTCATGATGATGATGCGGTGGTAGCGCAGCTTGGCGACGTCAAAATCGTCGTTGCCGGTGCTGCCGCCGGCCTTGCCGATGCCGGTGCCTAAAGCGGTGATGAGCGTGAGGATTTCGTTGCTGGTCAGCAGTTTTTCGTAGCGGGCTTTTTCCACGTTCAGGATCTTGCCGCGCAGCGGCAGGATGGCCTGGAACTTGCGGTCGCGGCCCTGCTTGGCAGAGCCTCCGGCGGAGTCGCCCTCGACGATGTAGATCTCGCACATCGCCGGGTCTTTCTCCTGGCAGTCGGCCAGCTTGCCGGGCAGGCCCATGCCGTCGAGCACGCCCTTGCGGCGGGTCATTTCGCGGGCCTTGCGGGCGGCTTCCCGGGCGCGGGCGGCTTCCACAATCTTGCCGCAGATGATCTTGGCGTCGCCGGGGCGCTCTTGCAGGTAGTCGGTGAGCAGCTTACCCACGATGTCTTCCACCGGCGCGCGCACTTCGCTCGACACCAGCTTGTCCTTGGTCTGGCTGCTGAACTTGGGCTCGGGCACTTTCACGCTGAGTACGCAGCACAGGCCTTCGCGCATGTCATCGCCGGTCACCTCGACCTTGGCTTTTTTGGCAAAGTCGTTTTCTTCGATGTATTTGTTGATGACGCGGGTCATCGCGGCGCGCAGGCCGGTGAGGTGGGTGCCGCCGTCACGCTGGGGGATGTTGTTGGTGAAGCACAGCACCTGCTCGGTGTAGCCGCTGTTCCACTGCATGGACACTTCCACGCCGATGTGCGTGCCGGGAATGCCGCCGTAGGTTTCTGCCGGGCGCTCGCCCGCCGCATAAAACGAGGTGGGGTGCAGAACGGTCTTGCCCTTGTTGATGAACTCGACAAAGCCGCGCACTCCGCCCGCGCCCGAGAAATCGTCTTCCTTGCCGGTGCGCTCGTCTTTCAGGCGAATGCGCACGCCGTTGTTCAGAAAGCTCAGCTCGCGCAGGCGCTTGGCCAGGATTTCATAATGGAAATCGCTGTTTTCCTTGAAGATTTCGGTGTCGGGCAAAAAGTGCACTTCGGTGCCGCGCTTTTCGGTGTCGCCGATCACCTTCATGGGCGAGACTTCGACGCCGTCCACCGTTTCGATGATGCGGTTTTGCACAAAGCCCTGGCTGAAGTCCAGCACATGCATCTTGCCTTCGCGGCGCACCGTGAGGCGCAGCTTTTTGGAGAGCGCGTTCACGCAGCTCACGCCCACGCCGTGTAGGCCGCCCGAGACCTTGTAGCTGTTCTGGTTGAACTTGCCGCCGGCGTGCAACTCGGTCAGCGCAATCTCGGCCGCCGAGCGCTTGGGTTCGTGCTTGTCGTCCATCTTCACGCCGGTGGGAATGCCGCGGCCGTTGTCGGTGACGCTGATGGAGTTGTCCGAGTGGATGGTGACCACGATGTCGTCGCAGTGGCCGGCCAGCGCTTCGTCGATGGAGTTGTCCACCACCTCAAACACCAGGTGGTGCAGGCCGGTGCCGTCGCTCGTGTCGCCGATGTACATGCCGGGGCGCTTGCGCACGGCCTCCAGGCCTTCCAGGATGGTGATGGCGCCTTCGCCGTAGCTTTCGCTGGCGCCAGCCTGGTTGGTGTCGATTTTTGGCACAACGGGCTCACCATTACCGGTGGAGCCGTTCTCGATGGGCTCGG
Source organism: Acidovorax sp. 35-64-16 (assembly GCF_002281195.1). Taxonomy (NCBI): domain Bacteria; kingdom Pseudomonadati; phylum Pseudomonadota; class Betaproteobacteria; order Burkholderiales; family Comamonadaceae; genus Acidovorax; species Acidovorax sp. 35-64-16. The sequence continues at coordinate 244,969 of NZ_NCFM01000001.1, forward strand.
GTTGCGTGTTGTCTGCGGTCATGGTGGGCCTTGGGATCCGTGGAAACCGGCGGTTTCCAATATGTTCAATGATAAAAAGTGGCTCTAGCGCTTATGGGGTAAGCGCTAACAGCTATCAAAACAATAGTGTTCTGGTGGCTGTGCTGCGTCAGATGCGCATGGGCATGACGACGTACTTGAAGGTGCTGTTGTCGGGAATGGTCAGCAATGCCGAGCTGTTGCCGTCCGACAGCTCAACCTTCACCATGTCCTGGCTCATGTTGGCCAGGGCGTCGATGAGATAGGTGACGTTGAAACCGATCTCGATAGTGTCACCGCCGTAGTCGATGTCGAGCTCGTCCACGGCCTCCTCCTGCTCGGCGTTGTTGCTGGCCACGCGCAGGGTGCCGGGCTCCAGGTTCAGGCGCACGCCCTTGAACTTGTCGCTGGTCATGATGGCGGTGCGCTGCAGGCTGGCCAGCAGCGGCGCGCGGCCCAGGGTCACGCTGTTGGTGTGGTTGCGCGGGATCACGCGGTTGTAGTCGGGGAACTTGCCCTCGACCAGCTTGGTGACAAACTCCATGCCACCAAACGTGAACTTGGCCTGGTTGTTGGCAAACTGCATTTCGATGTGGGGCTGGTTGTCGCCACCCGCATCAGACAGCAGGCGCTGCAGCTCGATCACCGTCTTGCGCGGCAAAATCACCTCTTGCTTGGGCACTTCCACATCCAGTGTGGCGCTGGCAAAGGCCAAGCGGTGGCCGTCGGTGGCCACCAGGCTCAGTTGCTTGCCTTCGGCGACAAACAAGATGCCGTTGAGGTAATAGCGGATGTCCTGCACCGCCATGGCAAACGACACCTGGCCCAGCAGGTCTTTGAGCGTCTTTTGCGGCACGCTGAACACGGGGCCAAAAGCCGCCGACTCCTGCACCAGCGGAAAATCTTCAGCCGGCAGCGTCTGCAGCGTGAACCGGCTTTTGCCGCCCTTCAAGATGAGCTTGGACTGGGCCGATTCGAGGCTCACCGTCTGGTCGCCGGGCATGGTGCGCAGGATGTCGATGAGCTTGCGTGCGCCCACCGTGGTGGTGAAGTCACCGGTGTCGCCACCCAGCTCGGCGGTGGTGCGGATCTGGATTTCGAGGTCGCTGGTCGTCAGCTGCAGGGCATTGCCCGTCTTGCGGATCAGCACATTGGCCAGGATGGGCAGGGTGTGCCGGCGTTCAACAATGCCGGAGACCGATTGCAGAACCGCGAGAACCTTGTCTTGTGTTGCCTTCAGGACGATCATGTCAACCTCTTGTGGTTTTTGGAACGGTGCGTGGACAGCAGCACAGGTTGTGCCTCCTCCCTGCCGCATAAACCGCCATTTTGCCCGTTAACCGGGGCGCTTCCGTTGGGGGCTTGCACCACCTGCATCAGCCCTTGAGTGTTTGCTCCAGCACATGCAGCTGCTGGTTCAGTTCGGTGAGTTGCTGGCGCTCGCCAGAAATCTTGCGCACGGCATGCAGCACGGTGGTGTGGTCGCGCCCGCCAAACAATTCTCCGATTTCGGGAAGACTCTTTTGCGTCAACTCCTTGGCCAGGTACATGGCAATCTGGCGCGGGCGGGCAATGCTGGCCGGGCGCTTCTTGCTGTACATGTCGGCGACCTTGATTTTGTAATAGTCGGCCACCGTCTTCTGGATGTTTTCCACACTGATCTGCCGGTTCTGGATGGACAGCAGATCGCGCAGCGCCTCGCGGGCCAGCTGGATGGAGATTTCCTTTTGGTTGAAGCGTGAATAGGCCAGGATCTTGCGCAGCGCGCCTTCGAGTTCGCGCACGTTGGAGCGCACGTTCTTGGCCACGAAAAATGCCACTTCCTCGGGCATTTCGGTGCTTTCAGCGCGCGCCTTGTTGATCAAAATGGCCACGCGCATCTCCAGCTCGGGCGGCTCGATGGCTACCGTAAGGCCCGAATCAAAGCGCGAAACCAGCCGCTCGTGGATGTTGGCCAGACCCTTGGGATAAGTGTCCGACGTCATTACGATATGGCTCTTTTTGGCCAGCAGGGCTTCGAACGCATTGAAGAATTCTTCCTGCGTTCGGTCCTTGTTGGCAAAAAATTGCACATCGTCGATCAACAGCAGATCGAGCGAGTGGTAGCGCTCCTTGAATTCGTCAAAAGTGCGGCGCTGGTAGGCCTTAACCACATCCGACACAAACTGCTCGGCGTGGATGTAGAGAACTTTGGAATCGGGCCGGTCGGCCAGCAGCTTGTTGCCCACGGCATGCACCAGGTGGGTTTTGCCCAAGCCCACACCGCCATAGATGAAAAGCGGGTTGTACAGGTGCCCGGGCATGCCCGCCACGTGCATTGCCGCCGAGCGCGCCATGCGGTTGGCCGTGCCTTCCACCAGGGTCTCGAACGTCAGCGCCGGATTGAGCCGGGTGCGAAAGGCGCCGGCAGGGGCTTCGTCGCTGCTGTGGTTCTGTGCGTCAGAAGGGGCGGTGGGTTGGGTGGTTGCGGGCCGGATGTAAGTGCGCGCAACGGATTCGCGCTGAGCAAGCGCTAACTCCAGCGTAACGGATTGCCCGTAAATTGACTCCAGCAGAGCGGCAATACGGCCCGCGTATTGGGCGCGAATCCAGTCGAGCTTGAAACGGTTGCCAACCAGCAGCGTGACCTTGGAAAAATCTTCGGCTACCTGCGCTATCAGGGGCTTGATCCAGGTGTTGAATTGTTGCTCGGGCAGGTCTTGGGCGAGCTGCTCTACGCAGGCCTGCCAAAGGCCCTGGCCGGCGTCAGCGCCGGGCTGGCCCATGGGGCTGCGATGGGATTCCTCGGTCATTTCAGGGGGCATTCTTGTTGTGGATAGGAGGAACGGTTCCAGGCGGCGGATTGTAGCTTGTCAAGGAGTTATCCACAATTTCAAAAGCACCTGCGAAAAACAGGGCGGCGGGGCCTGGGTGCAGGGTTTTTTGTGTTCCGATAAAGGCCTATAGCGCGATGGGCATTGCCAGCCGGCGCCAAGCCTGCGATAATTTTCGGTTTCCCTGAATGTGTTCAGGGTGATTTGACCCGGCGCGCCGTTATTTCTGCCCCGCAAGTCTTAGGCTGTGAGCGATTCCTGCAAGGGGCGCCGCGGCCAGGATGGCGTGGTTCAAGAGCAGTAGCCCGGAACTGAACCTCAAGGAATAGCATCATGAAACGTACTTATCAGCCCTCCAAGACGCGCCGCGCACGCACCCACGGTTTCCTCGTCCGCATGAAGACCCGCGGCGGCCGCGCCGTGATCAACGCACGCCGCGCCAAGGGCCGCAAGCGCCTGGCCGTCTAAGGCCGTTACGGTCTCCGGCCTGCTCCCCGGTTTGCGCCGCCAGGTTCCAAACGGGGTGCTTGCGTGCAACGGTTGAAAACCCGTCCGCAGTTCCAGGCGGCCATGGCGGGAGGCACTGTCTCCCGCACTGCGCATTTTGCGCTGCACCGTCTGGTGCTGGACGCCAACAGCGCTGCTGCCGCAGTGAACCCCATTGCTTCCTCAGGGCCCGACTCCTTGCCATCTGTGCAAGGGTCGCAGGCCCTGTTTGCCGTGCATGATGTCTGGCTGGGCGCCATGGTGCCCAAACGCTGGGCCAAGCGCGCTGTCACACGCAACACCATCAAGCGGCAGATTTATGCCGTGGCGGACCTGTTCGAGGCCCGTTTGCCGCAGGCGGCCCATGTGGTGCGCCTGCGTGCCACGTTTGATCGCAAGCAGTTCGTCAGTGCCATGTCCGACCCGCTCAAGCTGGCCGTGCGGGCTGAACTGTTGCAGTTGTTTGGCCATGCGGCACGGCGTCCTGCCGTGGCGCCAGTGCCTGCGCAGGTGGCCCCATGATGCGTGCAGCACTCATGGGGCTGGTCAAGGGCTACCGGCTGTTCCTCAGCCCCTGGCTGGGCTCGTCCTGCCGGTTTGAGCCCACCTGCTCGGCTTATTCGCTGCAGGCGCTGGAGCAGCATGGTGCTGCGGCGGGCAGTTATCTCACGGTGCGCAGGCTGGTACGCTGCCATCCCTGGTGTGACGGGGGCCATGACCCGGTCCCGCAACAATTGCCGCGCAGCATGCGGCTTTTTTCGCGGCTTTCTCCTTCCAACACCCAACCATCCTCACCAAAGAAGTCTTCATGAACGACATTCGCCGCACCATCCTGTGGGTGATTTTTGGCTTTTCCATGGTTCTGCTGTGGGACAAATGGCAGCTGCACAACGGTAACAAGGCCACATTCTTCCCTTCCTCCAACCCCGCCGTGACGGAGACTGCGCCGGGCCCTGCTGGGGCAGCGACCACCGCCACGGGCGCGGCCAGCGTGCCTTCGCCCACCACGGCGCTTGCCGCGCCCGCGCAAGGCGCGGCTGCGGTGCCGGGCCAGCCCGCCCCCGCGGCGCCCGCCGCGCGTGAGCGCGTCGAGGTGACCACTGACGTGTACCGCCTGACGTTCGACAGCGAGGGTGGCTCGCTCACCCATGCCGAGCTGCTCAAGCATGTGGACATGGCGGACAAGAGCCGCAACTTCCTGCTGTTCGACGAAAGCGCCGCCCGGGTGTATGTGGCCCAGACCGGGCTGATCGGTGGCGCCTACCCCACCCATAAAACGGTGATGCAGGCCGTGCCGGGCCCGCGCGCGCTTTCGGACGGCGAAAACGAGTTGAGCGTGCGCTTTGAGTCGCCCGACCTCGGTGGCCTGAAGCTGGTCAAGACCTGGACGCTCAAGCGTGGCTCGTACGACATGGCCGTGGCCCATGAGGTAGTGAACACCGGCAGCACGGCTGTTTCGCCCCAGCTGTATCTGCAACTGGTGCGTGACGGCAACCCGCCTCCCGGAGAGTCGTCGTTCTATTCCACCTTCACCGGCCCTGCCGTCTACACCGACGCAAAGAAATACCAGAAGGTCGATTTCAAGAAGATCGAAGAAGGCAAGCCCGAGTTCGAAAAGACTGCCACCAATGGCTATGTGGCCATGGTGCAGCACTACTTTGCCAGTGCCTGGCTGCTGGGTGACGGCATCACGCGCGAACTCTTCATGCGCAAGGTGGACAGCAACCTGTACTCGGTGGGCATGATCACGCCCGTGGGCGAAATCGCGCCCGGCGCCAGCAAGACCGTGCAGGCGCAGCTGTTTGCCGGCCCGCAGATCGAGACCATGATGGAAAAGCTGTACCCCGGCCTGGAACTGGTCAAGGACTACGGCTGGCTGACCATCCTGTCCAAGCCGCTGTACTGGCTGCTCGACAACCTGCACAAGCTGCTGGGCAACTGGGGCTGGTCCATAGTGGCCCTGGTGCTGCTGCTCAAGATCGCGTTTTACTGGCTCAATGCCAAGGCCTACGCCAGCATGGCCAAGATGAAGGCCATCAATCCCAAGATCATGGAGATGCGTGAGCGTCTGAAGGACAAGCCGCAGCAGATGCAGCAGGAGATGATGCGCATCTACCGCGAGGAAAAGGTCAACCCCATGGGCGGCTGCTTCCCCATCATGATCCAGATCCCCGTGTTCATTGCGCTGTACTGGGTGCTGCTGTCCAGCGTGGAGATGCGCAACGCGCCCTGGATCGGCTGGATCCACGACCTGTCCACGCCCGACCCTTACTTCATCCTGCCGCTCTTGATGACGGCCAGCTCGCTGCTGCAGACGGCGCTGAACCCCGCGCCACCTGACCCGATGCAGGCCAAGATGATGTGGTTCATGCCGCTGATTTTCAGCGTGATGTTCTTCTTCTTCCCGGCCGGCCTGGTGCTGTACTGGCTGACGAACAACATCCTGTCGATTGCGCAGCAGTGGATCATCAACACCCGCATGGGCGTGCCGCCGCAATTCAATTTGCCGAAGTTCAAGTGATGCTGCAGCGGCAACGCTGACATCCACGAACTGATCCCCGAAAGGCCGCGCAAGCGGCCTTTTTTCTGTCCACCTTGTAAAGTCCTTGCCCATGCTCGCCCGCCACCACGATCCCATCGCCGCCATCGCCACCGCCCCCGGACGCGGGGCTGTGGGTATCGTGCGCGTGTCGGGCAAGGGGCTGGGGGTGCTGGTGGAAGCCGTTTGTGGGCGCACCTTGCGCCCGCGCGAGGCCACTTACCTGCCCTTCCGTGATGCGGTGGGGCAACCCATTGACCAGGGGCTGGCGCTATTTTTCCCCGCGCCCCACTCCTACACCGGCGAAGACGTGCTGGAGCTGCAGGCCCATGGTGGGCCGGTGGTCTTGCAGCTACTGCTGGCGCGCTGCCTGGAGGCGGGCGCACAGGCGCACCCGGCCACAGGCCAACCCGCCCTGCCCGGCCTGCGCGTGGCCCAGCCGGGCGAATTCACCGAGCGTGCGTTTCTCAACGACAAGATCGACCTGGCGCAGGCCGAGGCGATTGCCGACTTGATCGACGCCTCTACCACTGCGGCGGCGCGCAGCGCCAGCCGCTCGCTCACGGGCGCTTTCTCGCACGAGATCCATGCACTGCGCGATGCGCTCATTCACCTGCGCATGCTGGTGGAAGCAACGCTCGACTTTCCTGAAGAAGAAATCGACTTCCTGCGCAAGGCAGACGCGCGCGGGCAGCTATCGAATTTGAAGCAAACGCTGTCGCAGGTAATGCAGCGGGCCCGCCAGGGCGCGCTGCTGCGCGAGGGCATCAAGGTGGTGATTGCCGGGCAGCCCAACGCCGGCAAAAGCTCGTTGCTCAACGCCTTGGCCGGCGCCGAGCTGGCCATCGTCACGCCCATTGCCGGAACCACGCGCGACAAGGTGCAGCAGACGATCCAGATCGAAGGCGTGCCGCTGCACATCATCGACACCGCCGGGCTGCGCGACAGCGATGACGAAGTGGAACGCATTGGCATCGCCCGCGCCTGGGACGAAATTGCCGGCGCCGATGCGGTGCTGTTCCTGCACGACCTCGCGCGCCGGGATGCGATGGACTACAGGGCAGCGGACGCAATGATAGAGAGCACCCTGGCCGAAAAATTGCCTTCATCCGTGCCCGTCATCGACGTATGGAACAAGGTGGACTGCGTTCCGGGGGCCGCACAACCTGCGTCCGCAGGGCGGGCCGCCGTGCACCTGTCGGCCCGCACGGGCGAAGGGCTGGATGCCTTGCGCCGCATTTTGCTGGAGGTGGCGGGCTGGCAGTCGGCGCCAGAAGGCGTGTACATCGCTCGCGCCCGGCATGTGCAGGCGCTGCGCACCGTGCAGCAGCACCTGGAGGAGGCAGCGGCCCAGCTGGATGCCCTTGGCCCCGCACTGGACCTGTTGGCCGAAGAGCTGCGCCTGGCGCAGAACGCGCTGAGCAGCATCACCGGCGAATTTTCGTCCGACGACCTGCTGGGTGTCATCTTCTCCAGTTTTTGTATCGGCAAGTAACGGCATTGGCCGGCTTTTGTTGTAAACAGTCGTAAAGAATGCTTGTGCCTGCTCTGTTACAAGGTTAGCTTCAACAGACCATGAACGCCATTACACCCATCGCATCCAAAATCGATCTCACGGGCCTGCTGAGCGCCATCGCCCAGGCGGATGCAGACGACAGCATGTCCAATCCTCTGACGCCCGCACAGTGGGATACGGTTTCCGCCTACCTGCAGCCCTATGCCGTGCCAGCCGGCCATGTGCTGTTTTCCCAGGGTGCGACGGACAGAACGCTTTATCTGGTCGAGAGCGGCAGCCTGAGCGTGCACTACCAAGACGAAAAGGAGCGCCTGCGGCTGGCGATTGTGGGGCCGGGGTCGGTGGTGGGAGAAGGCGCCTTCTTTTCGATGCGCCCCCGCAGCGCCACGGTGCAGGCCAGCGCGCCGACCAAGCTGTGGACCCTGACGGCTTTGCGCTTTACCGAGCTGACCAACCGCCAGCCCGCCATTGCGCTGGGTCTGGCCATGGCCGCAGGGGCTGTGCTGGCGAAACGGCTGGGCAACCGCCGCCGCCGCGTTGCAGCTACCTGACACCGGGCGTTCTTCACGCTTTTTCCGGGTTCATTGGGAGGTGCTCGCGTGGGCGCGCCGGGTAAACTCAATTCGGATATTTACCGGTGCCTCCGCCAGAAAGCAAACCATGTCCCTGTTCAGTTGGTTTAGCCGCAAACCTTCACCGTCGAAACCCCGTTCGCCCATCGAACCCTCGGGCCTGCTCAACGCGGATGCCACGGTTCCGCTGGCGGTGGGACGCAATCCGGCCCTGGAACCCCGGCCCGTGGAGCACGCTGCCAACCGCAAGAATGAACGCATGGAGCGGCGCGAACTGCTCTACACCGTGGTGCGGGATGCCATGGTGCGTGCCGGGGTACTGTCGGCCAGTTACAAGTTCAAGGTGTTGTCGCTGGACCAGCGCGGCCGGCAGTTTCTGGTGATGATGGACCTGGCCCGCGAGTTTGGCGGAGAAACCGTGCGGCTCAGCGAGATCGAGGCGCTGATTGCCCAGACGGCCAAGGCCCGTTACGACATTCTGGTGACGGCGGTTTACTGGCGCATCAATGACCATGTAGCAGTGGGCATTCCGCAAAAAGGCATTGCCCCGCTGGGGGCCTCTCTGCCCGCAGCCTCTGCCGCAGCCGGTGTGCCTGTGCGGGCGGCTGCTCCCGTGGCTCCTTCGTTGCGCCCTGCCGGGCCGGTTGCCGCCGCAGCGCCCCCTGTGCGGCCAGCCCCCATTGCGCAGGCCCGCCCCGAGGCCGCTGCGGTGCGCCCTGCGCCGCGCTACGAACCCATCGAGGCCGACGAAGTGGCGGCATTCAAGCGCGCGCTGTCGGATGCCGCTGGCGCACGGGCAGCGCCTGCCGCGGCCAGCAAGCCGGGTGTCCCGTTGCGGTCGGGACCTTTGCTGCCACCCTCCCGGCCGACCGGATTTGAAGACACCGTGATGCCCGGTGCGGATGGGGCCTCTCCGGACCTCAGCAGCACCCAATACGGCGACCTCAACTGAAATAGGCTGTGTCGGGCAGCGGCGCCCGACTGCACGCCTTTGCCGGCCCTGCGCTCAACCGGGGGTCAGTGCCCGGCGAAATCCACCAGGGTGTAAAGCGCAAGGCCGCTTTCGCGCAGGCGCTGTGATCCGCCCAGCTCCGGCAAATCGACAATGGCGGCGCCTTCGGTGACCGTGGCGCCCAGTTTTTCCAGAAGCTTCTTGCCAGCCATCATGGTGCCGCCGGTGGCAATCAGGTCGTCGATCAGCAGCACGCGGTCGCCTGGTTTGACGGCATCGGTGTGCAACTCTACGGTGGCGCTGCCGTATTCGAGTTCGTAGGTTTCTTCTACCGTGGTGAAAGGCAGCTTGCCTTTTTTGCGGATGGGCACAAACCCCACATTCAATTCGTAGGCAACCACTGCGCCCAGGATAAAGCCGCGTGCGTCCAGCCCGGCCACCACGTCGGGGCGCAGCGCGCGGTCCATGTAGCGGTGCACGAAGGCATCTATCAGGACGCGGAAAACCTTGGGGTCCTGGAGCAGGGGCGTGATGTCGCGAAACTGCACCCCCGGAGCGGGCCAGTCGGGGACCGTGCGGATGTGCTGGCGAAGGAAGTCGTTGACGCTGAGGGGCTGCATGGGATGGCGCGGTGTGGCAAGGAGCAAAGAAGAAGGCGGCGAAGGCATGGTCTGCCATTGGGGGAGTGTAAGAGCCGCTTGCCGATCTGTTGAGGGGATGTGCGTGCCAGAAACACCTACCAGCGCTGCCCCCGTCCACCCCATAATGGGTAAATGTTGTTTCTCCCTGTTCCGCAGGCGGCGTTTGCTCTACCTGCGGTCCGCGCATCGGATTGACCCATGCCCATCTCAGTCCTCTTGATCGATGGTGATTGTGCCCACGCACAGGCAGTGGTGGGTGCGCTGGTCGATCCCTGGCTGGACTGGACGGTCGAGGTGGCACCTTCGCTGGCCCACGCCCGCCCTGTGCTGGCCCGCCAGCAGACCGATGTGGTGCTGACGGTGCGGCGCGTGGTGGATGGCACTGCCTTTGACGTGCTGGAACTGCTTGACAACGTGCCCGCACTGCTCATCGTGCCGGAGGGAGAAGAGGCGCAGGCGGCACACGCCATGCGGCATGGCTTCTGTGACTTTCTCGTGCAGACCCCGCAGCGGGACCATCTGCTGGCGCTTCCGGCGCAGATTCAGGCGGTACTGGAACGCAGCACGGGCGCCCGGGCGCGCCAGAGCGCCGAGGCCATGCTGGCACGCCAGCACCGCTTGCTGCAGGCCATCACACAAGCCCAGACCATCTTCATTGCCGGCTCGTCGCCTCGCGCCGCGTTTGAGGCGGTGCTGCAGGAATTGATGGCGCTCACCGGCAGCGCGTTCGGGCTGGTGGGGCAGGTGCAGCACAAGCCCGAGGGGCAGCCATTCTTGCGCGTGCATGCCATGACCGACATCAGCTGGGATGTCGCTTCGCGCGCCCAATATGCGCAGCATGCCCAGGAGGGAATGGTCTTTGACAACCTGCACACCCTGCTGGGTGCGGTACTTTTGACGGGTGAGCCCGTCATCAGCAATGACCCCGGCACCGACCAGCGCAGCACCGGGGTGCCGCCGGGGCATCCCGCACTTGAAAGCTATCTGGGCCTGCCCATCCATGCCGCAGGGGCGTTTGTCGCCATGGTCGGGCTGGCCAACCGCCCCGGCGGGTATTCGCAGGCAGATGTGCAATTTTTGCAGCCGTTGCTCAACACGGTGGGGCATCTGGAGCTGGCCCGCCGGGCCGAGCTGGCGCGCAGTGAAGTCGAGTCCCAGCTGGCGCGCACCAGTGCGCTGCTGGCCGAAAAAACCCGTGCGCTGGAAGGCACGCTGGCCAGCGTTTCCCAGGGCATCACCAGCGTGGATGCCACTGGGCACATCCGTGTCTACAACCGGCGTTATCTTGAACTGCTGGATTTGCCCGAAGAACTGCTCGCAACGCAGCCGACCGTGGAAGAGGTGGTGCGGTTCCAGACCGGCAGGGGTGATTTCGGACCCGGGTTCGAGTTGATCGAGCCGTCCGCACGGGCGTATGTGGCATCGGATCACTCGTGGCGCGTGGATGGCCCCAGCGTGCCCGAAACCTATATCCGCAAAACACGCGCGGGGCGGTTTCTGGAGGTGCGCACACGGCTTCTCGAGGCCGGTGGGCGCGTGCGCACTTTTTCCGATGTGACCGATTACCTGGGCACACTGCAGGCGCTGCGGGAGAGTGAGGCGCGCTGGCGCAGCCTTACCCATCTTTCTTCGGACTGGTACTGGGAGCAGGATGCCGACTTCCGGTTTGTCCGGTTCGACGGCAGCGCAGAGCGTGATCGGGATATCCCGGATGAATCGCAATACGGCCTGACCCGCTGGGAACTGCCCGACGCCGTGGTGGCGCCCGGGCAATGGAGCAAGCACCGCCAGCAGCTGCAGGCCCACGAGGTCTTTCATGACTTCGAGATGCGGCGCACCAGCAGCGATGGCACGCCCATCTGGGTATCCATCAGTGGCGAACCCATCTTTGATGCCGAAGGCCGGTTTACCGGGTATCGCGGCATTGCACGCAATATCACCCAGCGCAAGAAGGCCGAGGCCGAGATCGAGCGGCTCGCGTTTTATGACGAGCTCACAGGGCTGCCCAATCGCCGGCTGTTGCTGGACCGGCTCGCGCAGGCGGCCCAACTGTGCGCGCGCGAAGAGTGCCACGGCGCCCTGCTGTTTCTGGACCTGGACAACTTCAAGGCCATCAACGACACGTTCGGTCACGAATGGGGAGACCACCTGCTGGTTCAGGTGGCGGAGCGCTTGCAGGCTGGTGTGCGGTCTGTGGACACCGTGGCCCGCCTCGGGGGTGATGAGTTTGTGCTGATTCTCCAGCACCTGCACAGCGTGGAGCCCGAGGCCGCTGTCGAGGCCGAAGCGATTGCCCAGAAGGTCATCGCATCGCTGAACGAACCTTTTCAGGTGGACAAACGCGAGATTCACAGCACACCGAGCATCGGTATCGCGCTGTTTCGGGACGCGCAGCAGTCGGTGCACGAATTGCTTCAGCGTGCGGACCTGGCCATGTACCAGGCCAAGGTCCAGGGGCGCAATACGCTGTGCTTTTTTGACCCCGCCATGCAGGCCGCCGCCAGCGCGCGGTCGGCGCTGGAGGGGGATATCCGGCTGGCGCTGCAGCGCAACGAGTTTCTGCTGCACTACCAGCCGGTGGTGAACGAGCAGGGCGAGGTGATGGGCGCAGAGGCACTGGTGCGCTGGATGCATCCGCAGCGCGGCATGGTTTCGCCCGGCGAGTTCATTCCGCTGGCCGAGCAGACCGGGCTGATCCTGCCGTTGGGGCGGCTGGTCATGCGGCTGGCATGTGAACAGCTGGCGCTGTGGGCGGCCATGCCCCGCACCGCTGGCTGGAGGGTGTCGGTGAACGTCAGCGCCAAGGAGTTCCGGCACCCCCATTTTGTGCCGCAGGTGCTGGAAATCTTGCAAGAGTCTGGCGCCGACCCGAGCCGGCTGAAGGTGGAGCTGACCGAAAGCCTGATGCTGCACGACGTGGAGGACAGCATCCTCAAGATGCAGGCCCTGCGCACCCTGGGTGTGGGCTTTTCGCTGGACGATTTTGGTACGGGCTATTCATCGCTGGGCTACCTCAAGCGCCTGCCGCTCGACCAGCTCAAGATCGACCAGAGTTTTGTGCGCGACGTGCTCACCGACCCCAACGACGCGGCCATTGCCTGCACCATTGTGGCGCTGGCCCATAGCCTGGGGCTGAAGGTGGTGGCAGAGGGGGTCGAGACCCCGGGGCAGCTCGATTTTCTATTGCGCAACGGCTGCCGCAGTTTTCAGGGCTATCTTTTCGGACGTCCAGGGCCTGTTGAGTTGCTATATAAATAATAGCTATAGGCGCTTGTTGGATAAGCGTTTGACCGTATTTCTTCAAAATTATTGCTGACCGCTGCAACGGATACCCCCCCGGCCTGGGACGCCGTGCTGCGCCTCATGGGGAGGTGCCTTGTTACCCCTGCAGCAGCTTGTCCTCGGCCAGCGCCAGTGCGGCCGGGTGCCCCGAGAGCACCAGTGTGTCCCCCGCCGCCAGCAGCGCTTCGGCCACGGCGGCACTCGGGTGGCCGTCGCCCCGCCGCAAATTGACCACCCGCACGCCCATGGCGGGCAACGCCAGCCCACCCAGCGGCTGGCCAATGACCTTGGCCCCTACCGGCAGGGTGACGGTAGACAGGCGCTCTTGATCGCGCTCGTTCACGGTGTCGTCGTCGGCCCCATGGAAGTAGCCGCGCAGCAGGTTGTAGCGTGCATCGCGCTGGTCCTGCACCAGCCGCAAGACCCGGCGCATGGGCACGCCCACCAGCGCCAGCGCGTGGCTGGCCAGCATGAGCGAGCCTTCGATGGCTTCGGGCACCACCTCGGCCGCACCGGCGGCCTGCAGCTTGTCCAGGTGCAGATCATCTTGTGTGCGCACCACCACGGGCACATGCGGCGCATGGGCGCGCGCGTTGGCCAGCACCTTGAGCGCCGACGGCACATCCAGGTAGGTCACGGCCACCGCGCTGGCGCGCACCAATCCAGCTGCCATCAGCGCCTGAAGGCGTGTGGCATCCCCATAGACCACGGAGTTTCCGGCAGCGGCGGCCTGGCGCACGCGGTCGGGGTCCAGGTCCAGCGCCATGTAGGGAATGCCCTCGCGTTCCAGCATCCGGGCCAGGTTTTGCCCGCAACGGCCAAAACCACAAATGATCACGTGTTTGCTGGTGTTGATGGACTTGCGTGCGATGGTGGTCATCTGCAGTGACTGCTGCAGCCAGTCACTCGCCACCAGCTTCATCACGATGCGATTGCTGTACATGATGAGAAACGGCGTGGCCAGCATCGACAGCACCATGGCCGCCAAAATGGGGTTCATGAGTGCTGGCTGCACCAGCCCGTTCTCCAGCGTGAGCGACAGCAGCACAAAGCCGAACTCGCCCGCCTGCGCCAGATACAGGCCGGTGCGCAAGGCCACCCCGGTGGTGGCGCCCATGCTGCGCGCCAGTGCCAGGATGAGCACCAGCTTGAGCAGCAGCGGCACCGTGATCAGCACCAGCACCAGCGCCCAGCGGTCCACCAGAATGTGCCAGTCCAGCATCATGCCGATGGTGATGAAAAACAGGCCCAGCAGCACGTCATGAAACGGGCGGATGTCGGTGCCCACCTGGTGCCGGTATTCGGTCTCCGAGACCAGCACCCCCGCAATGAAGGCGCCCAGCGCCAGGCTCAGGCCCGCCAGCTCGGTCAGCCACGCCAGCCCCAGCGTGATCAGCAGCAGGTTCAGCATGAACAGCTCGTCGCTCTTGCGCCGGGCCACTTGCGTGAGCCACCAGCGCATCAGGCGCTGGCCGCCCGTGAGCAGCAGGCCCACCAGCACGGCGGCCTTGAGCAGCGCCAGCCCCAGGGCGGTCAGCAGGCGATCGGGCGATGAGCTGAGCGCCGGAATCAGAATCAGCAGGGGTACCACCGCAAGGTCCTGGAACAGCAGGATGCCCATCACGCGGCGGCCATGTTCGCTTTCGAGCTCGGAGCGCTCGGCCATCAGCTTGACGACGATGGCCGTGCTGCTCATGGCCAGCACGCCCGACAGCGCCAGCGCCGACTGCCAGCCCATCTCCCACACACCACCCACCAGGTTCGCCAGCGCCAGCGCCAGCCCCGTGACCACCAGCATGCTCAGCACCACCTGCGCCAGCCCCAGGCCAAACACCTGGCGGCGCATGGCGCGCAGCTTGGGCAGGCTGAACTCCAGCCCGATGGCAAACATCAGGAATACCACCCCGAACTCGCCCAGATGGCGCACACCCTCCGAGTTCTGGGCCAGTGCCAGCGCATGGGGCCCGATCAGCACGCCCGCGGCAAGATACCCCAGCATCGGCGGCAGTTTGAGGCTGCGGCACACCACCACGCCCAACACCGCGGCCAGTAGGTAAAGCAAGGTCAGCGCGAGTGAGGACATCTACCAATGCTATCCGAGCCCATGCACCCCGGTCGATAGAATCCGCGCATGACTCCCGCCACCCATTCCACTCTTGATCCGGATCAGGCCCTGCACCTGGCGCGGGAAACGTTTGACATCGAGGCGTCTGCCCTGAGGGGGTTGGCTGCCCGCGTGGATGCCCGGTTTGTGCAGGCGGTGCAGCGGGTTTTGCAGACCACCGGGCGCGTGGTGGTCATGGGAATGGGCAAGAGCGGCCATATCGGACGCAAGATTGCGGCCACGCTGGCATCCACCGGTACGCCGGCTTTTTTTGTGCACCCCGCCGAGGCCAGCCACGGTGATCTGGGCATGGTGACCGGCCAGGATCTGGTGCTGGCCATCTCCAACAGCGGCGAAAGTGGCGAACTCACGGCGCTGCTTCCGGTGCTCAAGCGCCTGGGCGTGCCCCTGATCGCCATGACGGGGGGGCTGAACTCCACCTTGGCCCGCCATGCAGACCTCACGCTCGACTGCAGCGTGGAGCGCGAGGCCTGCCCGATGAACCTGGCACCCACGGCCAGCACCACCGCCCAGCTGGCGATGGGCGACGCCCTGGCCGTGGTCCTGCTCGATGCGCGCGGGTTTCGCCCGGAGGACTTTGCCCGTTCGCACCCCGGCGGCGCCCTGGGCCGCAAACTGCTGACGCATGTGAGCGATGTCATGCGTTCCGGCGATGCTGTCCCTCGCGTCTTGCCCGAAGCTTCTTTCAGCGAACTGATGCGGGAAATGAGTGCCAAGGGACTGGGCTCCGCCGCCGTGGTGGATGGCGCGGGGCAAGTGCTGGGCATCTTTACCGATGGCGATTTGCGCCGCCGCATCGAAGCGGGCGCCGACCTGCGCACGGCCACGGCCGCCCAGGTCATGCACGCCACGCCCCGCCGCATTGCACCCGACGCCCTGGCGGTCAATGCCGCCGAAATGATGGAGACCCACGGCATCACCAGCGTGCTGGTGGTGGGCGCGAACGGGACGCTGGAAGGCGTGGTCCATATCCGCGACCTGATGCGGGCCAAGGTGATCTGATGAGCGCCATCACCCCTTTATTTTCAGCAGCCGACAGCAGCTCGGCGCTCAGCTTCGATCCCGTGCTGCTGCTGCAGGCCCAGGGCGTGCGCGTGGCCTTTTTCGATGTGGACGGGGTGCTGACCGACGGCGGCCTGTATTTCAGTGAAGCGGGCGAAACGCTCAAGCGCTTCAACACCCTGGACGGGCATGGCCTGAAGTTGCTGCAGAAGGCCGGCATCACCCCGGCCGTGATCACTGGCCGCGATTCGGCCCCGTTGCGCCTGCGCCTGAAGGCGCTGGGTGTCGAGCATGCCGTGTTTGGCACCGAAGACAAGCGCCCCGCGGCCGAGCAGATGCTGGCGAGCCTGGGGTTTTCGTGGTTGCAGGCGGCTGCCATGGGTGACGACTGGCCCGATCTGCCCGTCATGCGCCGCTGCGCCCTGGCCTGCGCCCCCGCCAATGCCCATGTGGAAGTGCGCCATGCAGCGCACCACACCACCGTGGCGCGTGGCGGTGAAGGGGCTGCGCGCGAGTTTTGTGATCTGCTGCTGGTGGCCAGTGGCCGCTATGCAGCCTTGCTGGCGGACTACACGCAATGACGCCCGTGATGCGCCAAGGCTGGGAAAAGTTTTCGCTTTACCTCCCGATCATCCTCATGGGGATGCTCGCGCTGGGCACCTGGTGGCTGGTGCGCAATGCCCCCGCGCCCATTGCCGCAGCGGCCGGGCCCAGCAATCCACACCAGCCCGACTATTTCATGAAGCTCTTTTCGGTCAAGAGCTTTGATGCCACGGGGCGGATGCAAAGCGAAATCAAGGGCGAGATGGGGAGGCATTATCCCGACACGGACACCCTGGAGGTCGACAAAGTCCTTATGCGATCGGTGACGCCGCAGGGTCTTGTGACCCTGGCCACGGCCGATCGCGCCCTGAGCAACGCCGACGGCTCTGAAGTGCAGTTGTTTGGCAATGCGGTGGTCACGCGCGAGGCGATACCGGGTGGCGCTGGCACGGCGCAACCGCGCCTGGAGTTCCGTGGTGAATTCCTGCACGCCTTCACACAGGCCGAGCGGGTGCGGTCAGACCAGCCGGTCGTCCTCATCCGGGGCAACGACCGGTTCACGGCCGACGCCATGGAATACGACCACCTTGACCAGGTGCTGCAATTGCGCGGGCGTGTGCGTGGCGTTCTGATGCCTGCTGCGTCGCGATAAGTCGCGCACAGCGCCGAAGCCGCCCCATGACTGCACCACTCGTCTTCATTACCGGCGCCTCCAGTGGAATCGGCCAGGCGCTGGCCCTGCGTTTTCATCGGCAAGGCTATCGGCTGGCGCTGGTGGCGCGGCGCACATCTGAGATCAAATCATGGGCTGGCGCCCATCAGATAAGCGCTGACAGCTATGAAATATATAGTGCGGATGTGTCCGTGCCCGAAAGCATCATGGCAGCGGGCCAGGACTGCAAGGCACGCCAGGGGCTGCCCGATGTGGTGATTGCCAACGCCGGCATCAGTGTGGGCATGGACACCGCCATTGGCGCAGATATGGAGGTCATGGCGCGAACCTTTGCCACCAACAATATCGGCATGGCGGCCACCTTCCAGCCGTTTGTGGACGGCATGGTGCAACGCCAGTCCGGCACCTTGGTGGGTATTGCCAGCGTGGCGGGAGTTCGGGGCTTGCCAGGGCATGGGGCCTACTGCGCCAGCAAGGCGGCGGTCATCAGCTATTGCGAGAGCCTGCGTGGCGAAATGCGCCCGCATGGGGTGCGTGTGGTCACCCTCTCGCCCGGCTATATCGACACGCCGCTCACCCGCCAGAACCGCTACGCCATGCCGTTCCTGATGCAGGCCGATGATTTTGCAGACCGTGCTTTCAACGCCATTGCCGCAGGTGCACGCCACCGGGTCATTCCCTGGCAGATGGGCATCGTCGCCGGGCTGCTGCGCATGCTACCGAACGCGCTGTTCGACCAATTGTTGGCAGGCCGCCCGCGCAAGCACCGCCAGGGTGAGGTGCAATAGCCCGAAGGGCGGGGTCAAGCCTGTCATGCGATGGCGTGCCGGGTGCCGACATTTTTCAATAAGGCCGCCTGATTTTTCCAAACCCTTGGCCATGAAAAAAGCCCCCGAAGGGGCTTGTCTCAAGAAAACCTGTAGGTGAGTGGTTCAGTAGCCGTTGCCGCCACCGTAGCCACCACCGCCGCCGCTGCGGCCACCGCTGCCGCCGCCATTGCGTGAACCCGTGCCATAGGGGCTGCGAAAGCCGCCTTCACTGCGACCGCCGCCACCGTAGCCGCCACCATCACCTCGGCCACCACCTCCATAGCCACCGCCGCCGCCTTCACGGCCACCTCCGTAGCCACCGCCACCGCCGCCATAGCCGCCTCCACCACCACTGCGGGGCGGACGGGGCTCCATGGGTCGCGCTTCGTTGACGACGATACCGCGGCCTCCCAAGGGCTGGCCGTTCATGCCCTGAATGGCAGCCTGCGCCTCGGCATCGCTGCCCATTTCGACGAAGCCAAAGCCTTTGGATCGACCGGTGTCGCGCTCCATCATGACCTTGGCGCTCGTCACTGAGCCAAATTGGCCAAAAGCCTGCTCCAGATCGCTGTCACGTACCGAGTACGGCAGGTTGCCCACATACAGTTTGTTGCCCATCACGGGACTCCTCAAAAACACATGGAAAAAGCGATGGAGTCCAGAAAACGCAACCAGCTAGTCTCAATGACGCCCTATGCGCGAAACTGACGGATCACCGCAAACTTGAAGGCGAGAAAACCCCGCAGCGGCAATTTTTCTCATAGTTTTTAAAAAAAGGCAAGTGTCCTTTGCCGTTGTGGCAGCAATGCTGCAGCCATAAAAAAAGGAGCCCAAAGGCTCCTAGTTTTGCCGGCAGCAGGTGCAAGCACCTGCCTTATCGGTCTTAGTAGCTGCTACGGCCACCGCCGTAACCACCACCACCACCGCCGCCGCTGCGGCCACCGCCGCCGCCGCCGTATCCACCACCACCGCCGCCGCCACCACCGTAGCCGCCGCCACCACCGTAGCCGCCGCCACCACCGCTGCCGCCGCCGAAGCCGCCGCTACGTGGAGCGCGTGGCTCCATGGGGCGAGCTTCGTTGACCACGAGGTCACGGCCGCCGAAGTTGGTGCCATGCACGCCTTGGATGGCAGCCTGGGCTTCAGCATCGCTGCCCATTTCGACAAAGCCGAAACCCTTGGAGCGGCCGGTGTCGCGCTCCATCATGACCTTGGCGCTGCCGACCGAGCCGTACTGGCTGAAGGTCTGCTGCAGGTCTTCGTCGCGGAAGGAATAGGGCAGATTGCCCACGTAAAGTTTGTTGCCCATGAAGGACTCCTGAAAAAACATGAAAACGCGATGGGAGTCCGACGCAATCAACAAACCTGTGACGACTTCAAAGACGCGAAACTGACCAATCACCGCTAACTTAACTACTTTCCTGCATTGCAGAAAAGCGAAGCCATTATTAATCACTTTTCTGCGCCGCGTGGATATTTATTTCCAAGGGGGTTTTTTGAAGGCAGGCAGCGTTGTCGGTGATGCCAGCGCGACCCGTGAACGCGTTGCACTAAAATCGCCCGGTCTTTGGGGAGTAGCCCGTCCGGCCGCACGCAGCGCCGGGGGCATGCGTCAACACACTTGGGCTCTCACAGCCTATGGCGCATGCGGCTTGCAATGAGCTGGGCGAGACCATTGACTGCATGCCGATCCATTGGCCGGAGTTGGCGTGCAGTCAATGCGTTCACCACCCATCCGGCCGGATTGGATAACCCCTCCCCATGGAAGCCTTTTTTGTTTCAACCGCCATCGTCGCCCTTGCCGAGATGGGTGACAAGACCCAGTTGCTGGCGCTGGTGCTGGCCGCGCGTTTCCGAAAGCCCTGGCCCATCGTTCTGGGCATTCTGGTCGCCACGCTGGCCAACCACGGGCTGGCGGGTGCGCTAGGTGCCTGGGTGACCACGGTGGTGGGGCCGCAGGTGCTGCGCTGGATATTGGGCGTTTCGTTCATTGCCATGGCGGTGTGGATGCTGATTCCGGACAAGCTCGATGAAGGCGATGCCGACGGCGCGCCGCGCTGGGGCGTTTTTGGGACGACGCTGGTGGCCTTTTTCCTGGCCGAGATGGGTGACAAGACGCAGATTGCTACCGTCATGCTCGCGGCGCAATACAACGCCTATCTGTGGGTGGTGGCTGGAACCACGCTGGGCATGATGCTGGCCAATGCGCCCGTGGTCTGGCTGGGCGACCGCATCACACGCCTGGTGCCCATTCGTGTGGTGCACGGTGTGTCCGCGGTCATTTTTCTGGTCCTTGGGCTGGTGGCGATCTTTGCGCCGGTGTGACCGTGCGGGGTGGCCGCAAGGCGACCCTTTTGGTATATTTGCGCTACGCGCCGATTTGCTACAGCTTGCGGGCGCTTTATAAATTCTGCTAAAGACCCGTCCGACACTGCCCGGCCTCGTTTTTAGCGATGCCGGGTTTTTTTATGTCGTTCATTGCCACGCCCCAGACCATGCATTTTCCGGAGGTGCTGCCGCTGCAAAGCGGCGCCTCCATCCGCGATTACCACCTCGCTTTCGAGACCTACGGCCAGCTCAATGCCGACCGCTCCAATGCCGTGCTGGTGTGCCACGCGCTCAACGCCTCGCACCACGTGGCCGGTGTGTACGAAGGCCAGGACAAGAGCGAAGGCTGGTGGGACAACATGATCGGCCCGGGAAAGCCGGTGGACACCAACCGCTTCTTTGTCATCGGCGTGAACAACCTGGGCTCGTGCTTCGGCTCCACCGGCCCGATGCACCTGCACCCCGACACCGGCGAGGTCTACGGTGCGGATTTCCCCGTGGTCACGGTGGAAGACTGGGTCCACGCCCAAGCCCGCCTGCTCGACCGCCTGGGCATTACGCAACTCGCCGCCGTGCTCGGCGGCAGCCTGGGGGGCATGCAGGCCCTCTCGTGGACGCTGCAATACCCCGAACGCGTGCGCCATGCCGTGGTGGTGGCCAGCGCACCCAACCTCACGGCCGAGAACATCGCCTTCAACGAGGTGGCGCGCCGCGCCATCGTCACCGACCCCGACTTCCACGGTGGACACTTTTACCGCCACAGCGTGATCCCCAAGCGCGGCCTGCGCATCGCCCGCATGATCGGCCACATCACGTACCTGAGCGACGACGTGATGAACGAAAAGTTCGGTCGCCAGCTCAGAGAGGGTCTGGACCTCAAATACTCTACACAGGACATCGAATTCCAGATCGAGAGCTACTTGCGCTACCAGGGCGACAAGTTCAGCGAATACTTCGACGCCAACACCTACCTGCTCATCACACGTGCGCTCGACTACTTCGACCCCGCGCGCGCCTTTGGTGGCGACCTCACCCAGGCCCTGGCGCGCGCCACGGCCAAATTTCTGCTGGTTAGCTTCACCACCGACTGGCGCTTTTCGCCCAAGCGCTCGCGCGAGATCGTCAAGGCGCTGCTCGACAACCGCCGCAGCGTGAGCTACGCCGAGATCGATGCACCCCACGGGCACGATGCCTTTTTGCTCGATGACGCCCGCTACATGGGTGTCGTAAGCTCATATTTCGATAGCATTGCAAAGGAGCTGGCATGACCGAGAAAGCCACCATGGAAGCCCTGGCGCGCCTGGTGCCCGAAGGCTCGCGCGTGCTTGACCTGGGCTGCGGCGACGGCAGCATGCTCGACTACCTGCAGCGCAGCAGGGGTTGCAGTGGCTACGGCATCGAGATTGCCGATGCCAACGTGCTGGCCTGTGTGCGCCGGGGCGTCAACGTCATCCAGCTCAACCTCGACGAAGGCCTGGCCATGTTTGGCGACAACTCATTCGACGTGGTGCTGCAGATCGACACCCTGCAGCACCTTCGCAACGCCGAAGTCATGCTGCGCGAAACCGCGCGCGTGGGCCGCACCGGCATCGTCGCGTTCCCCAACTTCGCGCACTGGCCCAACCGCCTGTCGGTGCTGCGCGGGCGCATGCCGGTCACGCGCCGCCTGCCCTACCAGTGGTATGACACGCCCAACATCCGTGTGGGCACCTACAAGGACTTTGAGGTGCTCGCGCTCAAAAACCAGCTGCGGATGATCGATTCGTTCGGCCTGCAGAACGGGCGCGCGGTCCGTTGGTGTCCCAACGCACGGGCGGGCACGGCGGTGTTTCATTTCGAGCACGCCTGAGCGCCACGACGGGGCAAATCCTGACAGGATTTTTTGCTATATAAATAATAGCTATTGACGCTTTCTGGATAAGCGCAAGAGCCATTTTTGTCCCAAAATCCGTAGGGCATGCATCCAAAGCGTCGGCGCCACTGCACTGTTGCGCGACTTCGCGAATGCCGCGCTGAAGAAAAGTGCCTGCCCTGGCGGGCCATGGCGCCTTGTCTGGCACGCAGCGGCTTTCCCGATGGCGATCGGTGTCATGGGCCTTGCTGCAGCGAGTGAGCGCCGACAGCGGTATCGCGTGGCGCAGGGGGCCGACGCGCCATTGGGCCCCGGTAGGCTGCGGGGATCAATCCGGGGCCGTCCCAGGCGTCTCCCCGTGAACCGTGGCGCCCGAGGGCGCGTTGTGGTCGAATGCGGTTTTCGAATTGCCGCTGGAGCCCGCCCATGAACGCCCGAGTCCCCTCCCAAATCCTTCAACCTGCGCTGGCACTGGAGCGGGTCGGCCAGGCGTGGGATGACGACATCCTGCGCCAGCTCACCGAATACATCGCCATTCCGGCCAAGTCGCCCACCTTTGCCCCCGACTGGGCGCAGCTGGGTCTGCTCGATACCGTGGTGCGCAATGCTGCCACCTGGGTCGAGGCGCAAAAAGTGGCCGGTCTGCGCCTGGAGGTCGTGCGCCTGCCCGGCCGCACACCGGTGCTCTTCTTCGAGATCGAGTCCACCGAGGCCGCCGCCACCCAGACGGTGCTGATGTATGGCCACCTGGACAAGCAACCCGAGTTTTCCGGCTGGCGCAGCGACCTGGGCCCCTGGACGCCCAAGTACGAAGACGGCAAGCTCTACGGCCACGGCGGTGCCGACGATGGCTACGCCGTGTACGCCAGCATTGCCGCCGTGCAGGAACTCAAGCGCCAGAACGTGCCGCACCCGCGCATCGTGGGCCTCATCGAAACCTGCGAGGAAAGCGGCTCGCGCGATTTGCTGCCCTACATCGACGCCCTGCGCACCCGCCTGGGCGATGTGGGCCTGGTGATCTGCCTGGACAGCGGCGCGGGCAACTACGACCAGCTGTGGCTCACCACCAGCCTGCGCGGCATGGCCAGCGGCACGCTCAAGGTTGAGATCCTCACCGAAGGCATCCACTCGGGCGACGCTTCGGGGCTGGTGCCATCCAGCTTTCGCATCATGCGCCAGGTGCTCGACCGGCTCGAAGACAGCGCCACCGGCCGCCTGCTGCCCGCCAGCTTTCACTGCGAGGTGCCCGCCGACCGCCAGGCCCAGGCCCGCGCCACGGCCGCCATTCTGGGAGACGAGGTGTACAAGCGCTTTCCCTGGGCGCACTACGACTGCGGCGGCTCTACCCAGTTCGCGCTGCCCACCACCACCGACCCGCTGCAGGCGCTGCTCAAGCGTACCTGGGAGCCCACGCTGAGTGTGACCGGCGCCGAGGGCTTTCCTGCGCTGCAGGACGCCGGCAACGTGCTGCGCCCCTACACCGCCTTCAAGCTCAGCCTGCGCCTGCCTCCGCTGGTGGATGCCGCCCAGGCCGTGCAAGAGCTCAAAACCCTGCTCGAAGACAACGCGCCCTACCAGGCGCGGGTTACTTTTGACGGGGGTGGCGGCGCCACGGGCTGGAACGCCCCGGCCACCACGCCATGGTTCGAGCAGGCGCTCAACGAAGCCTCGCAAGCGCACTTTGGCGCATCCTGTGGCTACATCGGCCAGGGCGGCACCATCCCGCTGATGAACATGCTCAGCGAGGGCTTCCCCACCGCGCAGATGATGGTGTGCGGCGTGCTGGGCCCCAAGAGCAACGCCCACGGCCCCAACGAGTTCCTACACGTGCCCTACGCCAAGCGCCTGACTGCCTCGGTGGCGCAGGTGATCGGCGCCATGGCAAAGCAGGCCGCATCGGAGCCCGCCGTCTGAACCGCTGGCAGAGCGGCGCGCGCAGCGCTGGCCCCGACGCTCAAGCTTTCTCCGCAATCTGCGGGTGTTTTCACCGTAACGCGTGCGGTCCATGTTGCCCGCGCTGCCCCCAAACCTTTCCCGACCTATGTCTGACACCGTTGTTTCCACCTTGAGCACACTGACCACTTTCACCGCGGCAGATGGCGAAAACCTGGCGGTCCAGGACTGGCCGCTGTTGGAGGGCACATCCCGCGGCACCGTGCTGCTGGTGCATGGCCTGGGCGAGCATGTGGGGCGTTACGACGCTGTGGCACGGCGCCTCAATGCCTGGGGTTTTGCCGTGCGGGGCTATGACCAGTATGGCCACGGCGAGTCGGGTGGCCCGCGTGGTGGCCTGACAGGCGAGATGCGCCTGCTGGACGATCTGGCCGACATGGTGGACGCCACCCGCGCCCGCATGGCGGCCCACCAGCCGCTGGTGCTGCTGGGCCACAGCATGGGCGGCCTGGTCGCGGCGCGGTTCGTGTCGATGCACCTGCGGCCGGTGGATGCGCTGGTGCTCTCGTCGCCCGCACTGGACCCGGGGCTCAATGCCGTGCAAAAGCTGCTGCTGGCCACGCTGCCGCGCATCTTGCCCAACCTGCGCGTGGGCAACGGGCTCGATGCGCAATACCTTTCGCACGACCCGGCCGTGGTGGCCGCCTACCTGGCAGATCCGCTGTGCCACGACCGCATTAGCGCCCGCCTGGCCCGGTTCATCGCCGACGGCGGCCCCGCCACCGTGGCGCGTGCCGCGCACTGGAGCGTGCCCACCCTGCTGATGTGGGCCGGTGCAGACAAGCTGGTCAACCCCGCTGGCAGCCGGGCGTTTGCTGCGGCGGCGCCCCGGGGCGTGGTGCAGTCGCATGGCTTTGAGCCTTTGTTCCATGAGCTGTTCAACGAAAGCCCCGAACTGGCCGACCCGGTGTTTGCCCTGTTGCGCCAGTGGCTGCTGCAGCACTGCCCCGCCGTGGATTGACAGGATGCGGCGGGTTGGCCGGATTTTGTTAAAAACAGGCTCTAGCCCTTGCGTGTAAAGCTCTAATAGCTATTTTATTGATAGCAATCAATGCAAATGGCGGCCGGCGGTTCGTGGCGCAGCGCCCGGAGCGCGGTGTTGGCGCGTTCACCCACCGCCGGGTTCTGGCCCTCAGGCGGCCTGCACCCGGCGCCGGTGCAACGCCAGCCACAGCAAGGCTGCCCCAGTGATCGCAATGGGCGCCAGCGAGCCGTAGTTGAGCAGCGTCCAGCCCTGCGTGGTGACCAGCACGCCCGAAAACAGTGAGCTCACCGCCAGCGTGGCAAATACGCAGAAGTTCAGGGCCGCCTGGGCGCGGTCCTTTTCTTCGGGGCGGTAGGCCGTCATGGCCAGCGCGGTGCTTCCGGTGAACAGAAAATTCCAGCCCACCCCCAGCATGAACAGCGCAATGCCAAAGTGGTGCAGCTCCACCCCCATCAGCGCCACGGCCACACAGGCCAGGTTCAGCAGCACGCCCGCCCCCATGATGGGCAGCACGCCATAGCGCTTGATGAGGTGGCCCGTGAAGAAGCCCGGCGCAAACATGCCGATCACATGCCACTCCAGCACCAGCGCCGCGTCATCAAAAGCGAAGCCGCACACCTGCATGGCCAGCGGGGTCGCGGCCATCAGCAGGTTCATCACGCCATAGCCCAGGGCGGCGCCCAGCACGGCCACGAGGAAGGCAGGCTGCCGCATCAGCTCAGGCAAGGGCCGGCCACGGGCGGGCTGGCCCGCCGCGTTGAGCACCTGCGGCGGCGCCTCGAAACGGATGGCGGCCATGCACGCCATGGCCAGCAGCGCCACCGCCATCAGCGCCACATAGGCGCCCGCAAACGCTGCGGGAAATAGCGTGCGCGTGGCGCTGGCCAGGTTGGGGCCGGCAATGGCGCCCAGCAGGCCACCGGCCAGCACCAGTGAAACGGCCTTTTCCCGGTAATCGGTGGCCGCCAGTTCGGCCGCCGCAAAGCGATAAAGCTGGCCGTTGGCACTGTAGTAACCCGCCACCAGCGTGGCCGTGCACAGCACCCAGAAATTGGCAGTGAAGGCCGCCCAGGCGCACAGCGCTGCTGACGCCACCGCCACGGCCAGCCCGATCTGGAACGACACCTGCCGCCCCCAGCGCGCTTGGCTGCGCGCCACCAGCGGGGTGGACAGCGCACCGCCCACCACATAGGCCATCACGGGCAGCGTGGCCATCCAGCCAAACGGTGCCAGCTGCAGGCCCACCAGGCCGTTGATGCCGATGAAAACGACGTTGTTGGTCAGGAAAAGGCCCTGGCAGAGGGCCAGCAGCCACAGGTTTTTGTTCACGGCGGGAGGGCGATGGAGAGGGGGTGGATGAAGGGGCTCAGCACGGCAGTGTCGGCGGCACCGGGGCATGGCCTGCATCAAAGTCCGACTGCGTTTGTCTGGCATTGTGCGCTGCAATTGACTCAGATCAGCCCCCACCCGGCCCTGGACCGGTAATGTGGCCACCAGTGCCGTGGCTCCAAGCCCGGAGTCGGCTATTGATCGCTTGTGATGGAATCCCTGAACCCTACTGCAGTGCCCCCCGTGGCGCCCGGCTTTGAACTTGTCTGCCCTGCCGGCAGCCTGCCCGCCCTGAAGGCGGCGGTGGACAACGGCGCAAGCTGCGTCTATCTGGGCCTGCGCGACGCCACCAATGCGCGCAATTTTGCCGGGCTCAACTTCGACGAAGCGGCCATTGCCAACGGCATCCGGTACGCACACGAGCGTGGTGCCAAAGTGTTCATGGCGCTCAACACCTACCCGCAGGCCGCCAACCCCGCGCCTTGGCGCGCCGCCATGGACAAGGCCGTGGACATGGGCATGGACGCCGTCATCCTGGCCGACCCCGGCCTCATGCAGTACGGCGCGCAGCACCACCCCCAGCTGCGCCTGCACCTGTCGGTGCAGGGCTCGGCCACCAGTGCCGACGCCATCAACTTCTACCGCGAGCAGTTCGGCATCGTGCGTGCGGTGCTGCCGCGCGTGCTGTCGATGGAGCAGGTGCAGCGCGTGATCGACAGCACCTCGGTGGAGATCGAGGTGTTCGGCTTCGGCAGCCTGTGCGTGATGGTCGAGGGGCGCTGTGCCCTGTCGTCCTACGTGACGGGCGAGTCACCCAACACCCACGGCGTGTGCTCGCCGCCCAAGTCGGTGCGCTGGCAGGAGACGCCCAAGGGGCTCGAATCGCGCCTGGGCGGCGTGCTGATCGACCGCTACGCCCCCGGCGAAAACGCGGGCTACCCCACGCTGTGCAAGGGGCGCTTCGATGTGGGCGAGGACGAAAACTACTACGCCATCGAAGAGCCGACCAGCCTCAACACGCTGGAGCTGCTGCCCAAGCTCATGAAGATGGGCGTGCGCGCCGTCAAGATCGAGGGCCGCCAGCGCAGCCCCGCCTATGTGGCGCAAGTCACCAAGGTCTGGCGCGACGCCATCGACAACTGCCTGGCCGACCCGCTGCGCTACGCCCCCAAGACCGCTTGGATGGCCAGCCTCGACCAGGTGGCCGAAGGCCAGCAGCACACCCTGGGCGCCTACCACCGCCCCTGGAAATGACGAACATGATCAAGCTCTCTTTGGGTGCGCCGCAGTACTACTGGCCGCGCCAGACCTATTTCGACTTCTACGAGGCCATGGCGGCGTCGCCGGTGGACATCGTTTACCTGGGCGAAACCGTGTGCTCGCGCCGCAAGGAGCTGCGCCTCTCGGACTGGCTGGACATCGCCGATCTGATGCGCTCTGCTGGCAAGGAGGCCGTGCTGTCCACCCAGGTGCTGCTCGAATCGGGCGTGGAAGTCAGCACCATGCACAAGGTGACGGCCAACCCCGATTACCTCATCGAGGCCAACGACATGGGCGCCGTGCAGCGCCTGTCGGGCAAGCGCCCTTTTGTGGGTGGCCTGCACCTGAACATCTACAACCAGCCCTCGCTGCAGTGGCTGGCCCAGTTGGGCGCCACGCGCTGGGTGGCACCGCTGGAGATGAAGCACGAAGACCTTTCCGCCCTGATCCAGAACGGCCCGCAAAATCTGCAGACCGAGGTGTTTGCCTACGGCCGCATGGCGCTGGCGTTTTCGGCGCGCTGCTTTACCGCACGCCAGCGCAACCTGCCCAAGGACGACTGCCAGTTCAGCTGCCTGGACCACCCCGACGGCCTGATGCTCAAGACCCGCGAGAGCGAGGAGTTCCTCGTGCTCAACGGCATCCAGACGCAGTCGGCCCGCGTGCACAACTTGATCGACGAACTGCCGCGCATGCAGCGCATGGGCGTGGCCGTGGCGCGCATCAGCCCCCAGGCGCAGCACACGGGCGAAATCGTGGCCCTGTTTGACGCCGTGCGCCAAGGCAGCCTGGCCCCGCGCGATGCCCGCGCCCAACTCCAGCCGCTCATGCCCGAGCAAAGCTGCAACGGCTACTGGCATGGCCGCCCCGGCCTGGACCTGGTCGAGTCCGAGGCCCTGGCCGCGGCCTGAACGCCATGGCCGGCCTGCTCCCCCGTCACCGCAGCGGCGCCAGCCAGCGCCGGGCTGGCGGCTTGGGGCGGGCAACGATGAACCCATCCCTCGCGCGGTGCGCATCCCGGGGGCTTGTTCAGCGTCAATTTTGTATAAAAATAGCATCTACCGCCTTACTGTATTGGTTTTGTTGCTATCAATTTTTTAGTCTCTGGCAGCGCGTTGCACCGCCCCGCAGCGTGCGCGCCGCCGCTTGAACAGGAAAACCCATGAACGCCTCCACCACGCCCCCGGCTCCCTTCGTCCTGCCCTCTCCCGTGGCGGCGTTCACGTCGCGCCTGCCGGCGTTTCCGGGCTCGCTGCTGCTGGTCACGGCGCTCAACCTGGGTGTGGCGCGCCAGTTGCCGCGCGATGTGGGCGACATGCTGCTGAACAAGCGCCTGCGCATCCATGTGCGCGATGCCGGGGTCACCTTCGACTTCACCTGGACCGGCGGTGCCTTTGCCCCGCGCGCGCGCCACGCCGAAATCGACCTGTGCATCAGCGCCTCGGCGCACGACTTTGTGCTGCTCGCGCAGCGCCAGCAGGACCCCGACACGTTGTTCTTCAACCGCCGCCTGGTCATGGAAGGCGACACCGAGCTGGGCTTGGTCGTCAAAAACACGCTCGACGCGCTGGAGCTGCCCGTGCTCGACCTGCAACAGTGGGCGCCGCGCCAGGTGCTGGCGCGCCTGTCGGCACTGCGCCCTGGCGCCCGGTCCGCACACAGTGCCTCGGGTGCCGACCCGCTCTATCCGGGTACCCGGCCATGAACCGCGCGGCCGACCCCCGTCCGCTGGTCTATTCGTGCTCGGGCTGCTCCAGCGCCGCGCAACTGGCCAACCATGTGGCGCTGCAGCTGGATCGACGCGGCGTGGCCGAGATGTCGTGCATCGCCGGGGTGGGCGGTGATGTGCCGCACCTCATGAAGATCGTGCGCTCGGGCCGCCCCATCATTGCACTCGATGGCTGCCCGCTGGTGTGCGTCAAAAGCACGCTGGCGCGCCACGGCATTGCGGCCGACCGCCATTACCAGCTGCAGCAATACGGCGTGAAAAAACGCACCCACGAAGATTTTGACCCCGCGCAGGCCGCCCTGGTGCTGGAGCAGGTAGAGGCCGACCAGCAGGCCGACCCCTTGCGCGCCAGCGCCGCCGAGATGGCCCCGCATGGCTGAGCCGGTGCGCACCCGCCGCATCATCGTCGCCATATCGGGTGCCAGCGGCGCCGTGTATGGCGCACGCTTGCTGCAGGTGTTGCGGGGCCTGCCCGGCATCGAGACGCACCTGGTTGTCTCTGACGCAGGATGGCGCAACCTGCAGCATGAGCTGGGCATGGAGCGCCCGGCCGCCCAGGCCCTTGCGCACCAGGTGCATGACGTGAACAACGTGGGCGCCGCGATTGCCAGCGGCTCGTTCCAGTGCCATGCCATGGTGGTGGCGCCGTGCTCCATGCGCACGCTGGCGGCCATTGCCCATGGCCTGGCCGACAACCTGCTGACGCGCGCGGCCGACGTGATGCTCAAAGAGCGCCGCCGCCTGGTGCTGATGGTGCGCGAGACGCCGCTGCACCTCGCCCACCTGCGCAACATGGTTGCCGTCACCGAGATGGGCGGCATCGTGTGCCCACCGCTGCCCGCCTTTTACCTGCGCCCGCAAACGGTGGAGGACGTGGTGAACCACAGCGTCGCGCGGGTGCTGGACCTCATCGACGTAGACCACCAGCTGGCACCGCGCTGGCAGGGCCTGGAGTTGGATGCTCCTTGATTCATAGCTGCTTGCGCTTATCCCATAAGCGCTAGCGGCCAATTTCACTCAAAACCTCTGGAACCCCATGGCTTACCGCGACCTGCGCGATTTCATGGCCCAGCTCGAAGCCACGGGCGACCTGCGCCGTGTGCACGAGCCCGTGTCGCCGCACCTGGAGATGACCGCCCTGAGCGACCGCGTGCTGCGCGCGGGCGGCCCGGCACTCTTGTTCGAGCAGCCCACGGGCCACCACATGCCGGTGCTGACCAACCTGTTTGGCACCACCGGGCGCGTGGCCCGCGCCATGGGTGTGCCCGACCTGCGTGGTGTGCGCGCCTTGGGTGAACTGCTCGCTACCCTCAAGGAGCCCGAGGCGCCCAAGGGCTTCAAGGACATGCTGGGCATGGGCCAGCTGCTCAAGACCCTGTGGAACATGGCGCCGCACACCGTGGGCCGGGGTGCACCCTGCCAGCAAGAGGTGTGGGAAGGCCCGGATGTGGACTTGGCCCGCCTGCCCGTGCAGCACTGCTGGCCGGGCGACGTGGCACCGCTCATCACCTGGGGCCTGACCATCACGCGCGGACCACGCAAGGCGCGGCAGAACCTGGGCATCTACCGCCAGCAGGTGATTGGGCGCAACCAGGTCATCGTGCGCTGGCTGGCCCACCGGGGCGGCGCGCTCGATTTTGCCGACCACTGCGCTGCCAATCCCGGCAAGCCCTATCCCGTGGCCGTGGCGCTGGGCGCCGACCCGGCCACGCTGCTGGGTGCCGTCACGCCCGTGCCCGACTCGTTGAGCGAATACCAGTTCGCGGGCCTGCTGCGCGGCGCACGCACCGAGGTCACGCCCGCGCTGGGTCTGCCGCTCACCGTGCCCGCCACAGCCGAGATCGTGCTCGAAGGCCATATCCAGCCCGACGCCAACCATGCCAGCGGTTGGCAGCACGCGCTGGAAGGGCCGTATGGCGACCACACCGGCTACTACAACGAGTGCGCCGAGTTCCCCGTGCTCACCATCGACCGCATCACGCTGCGCAAGGACCCGATCTACCACAGCACCTACACCGGCAAACCGCCCGACGAGCCCGCCGTGCTGGGCCTGGCGATGAACGAGCTATTCATCCCGCTGCTGCAAAAGCAGTTTCCCGAGATCGTGGACTTTTACCTGCCGCCCGAAGGCTGCAGCTACCGGATGGCGGTGGTCAGCATCCGCAAGGCCTACGCGGGCCATGCGCGGCGCGTGATGATGGGCGTATGGAGCCACCTGCGCCAGTTCATGTACACCAAGTTCATCGTGGTGGTGGACGCCGATGTAGATGTGCGCGACTGGAAGGACGTCATCTGGGCCATCACCACCCGCATGGACCCGGCGCGCGACACCATGATGGTGGAGCACACGCCCATCGACTACCTCGACTTCGCCTCGCCCGTGAGCGGCCTGGGCAGCAAGATGGGCATGGACGCCACCAACAAGTGGCCCGGCGAGACGCAGCGCGAGTGGGGCCGCCCCATGCAGATGACCGCCGAGGCGACGGCGCGGGCAGAGCAACTGTTTCAGGCGCTGGGGCTGTAAGGCGCCAAAGCGTGGCGTCGGTGCTTTCTTTCGGCGTGCCGAGGGGCTGTGCAGGCGGCGCGCGCCGGATTTGAAAAGCCAGGCCCGACGGGCCCGTGGTATCGCCTGTTTTGGCGCCATCCGTCCAATAAAAAGCCCCATCGGGTGGGGCATGTCAGGGCACCTGGGCAGGTGGTTTGGTGTGCTTTCAGGCTTTCACATCGAGCAGCGAACCCAACATCTGGTCCTGCGTCTTGATGGTTTGCAGACTGGCCTTGAAAGCGTAGGTGGCCGACATCTGCTCTACGGCCTCCTGCTCCAGCGCCACCCCTTTTTTGTTGGCCTCGCGCTCCACCGTGGCACGCACGCCCGCGCTGTCGGCCACGGCTTGCTGCGCCACAGACAGGCGGCGGTAGCCGGGCGTGTTGGCATTGGCCACATTGTTGGCCGATGCATCCAGCCGCAACTGGGCGGCCTGCAGGCCGGAACTGCCAATCGAAGAAAGGGATGCCATGGAACGCCTTACACAAAGTTGCAACTACAGCCTGCATTCTGCCGCCTGCCGCAGGGTGCGCGCAAGGCCGCCTGCCTATCAACCATGCGCGTCCAGCAGGCACTGGGCAAACGCCTGCGCAGCGCGCGTCGGCTGGGGCGATTTGCGCAGCACACTGACAAACTGGCAGCGGTAGAAGAACTGAGCAGGCTGCACGGCCTGCATCTGGCCCTGGCGCTCGAAGGCTTCGGCATAGTGGTCGGGCAAAAAACCCAGGTAGCGGCCTGACAGAATCAGCGTGGCAATCGACTCCTGGTCAAACCCCGTGGCCTTGCGCGGCAGGCGCGTGCTGTGGCTCAGCTCCATGTTGGGCGAGTGGTAGCCCAGCCCGGCAAACTGGTAGGCGCGCAGCGATTCCCAGGTCAGCGCGGCATGCTCCTGGCCAAACAAAGGGTGGCGCGCGCCGCAGTACAGCAGCATGGTTTCGGCAAACAGGTCGGCGTAGACCAGGCTTTGCGAGGTGCGGTGCGCCGGGATGATGCCCACATGGAAACTGCCATCGATCAGCCCGCGCTCGATCGCCGGGATCGACGCCACATGCATCTGCAGGCTGACCTCGGGCGCTTGGCTGGCAAACAGCGCAATGGCGTCGCCAATGTGCGCGGCCGGGTTGCTGGCCGTCTTGTCGAACACCGCCACGTCAAGGCGCCCGCCCATGCGGCGGTGGATGTCGTCGATGCTGCTGCGAAACGCATCCACGGCCGACAGCAGGCGCAGGGTTTCGTCGTAAACGCGCTGGCCCTCGGCCGTGAGGGCAAAACCCGCCCGGCCCCGGCGGCACAGCGTGAGGCCCAGGCGGGTTTCCAGGTCTTTCATGTGGCGGCTGACGGTGCTGGTGCCGATGTTCAACTCCAGCTCGGCGGCCGACATGCCGCCGCACTCCACCACGGCCTTGAACACCTGCAGCAGGCGCAGGTCCATGTCGCTGAGCTGGCCCAGCACGGCGCGGTGTTTGGTGGGCGGTGGGATCGCGACGCGCGACGCAGGTGGTTTTACTTGCATAAAACGTCAAGTAAACATTGATATTGAATTATTTGAGAGATTAACAGCCGGCGCAACAATGCCCTGCGTCCTGCCCTGAACCTATGGGGTGGAGCGTCTTTTTATCGCCGTCATGCACTGGAGAACCCCATGAGCTTTGCCCCCATCGACACTCCCGCAGCTGGTGCCGCTCCCCGCATGGACGCTGAGTGGCTCGACGCGCACTGGATGCCCTACACGGCCAACCGCCAGTTCAAGGCCCATCCCCGGATGATCGTGGAGGCCAGCGGCGCCTATTTCACCGACAGCGAAGGCCGCAAGATTTTTGACGGGCTCTCGGGCCTGTGGTGTTCGGGCCTGGGCCACGGCCGCCGCGAGATCGCCGAAGCCATTGGCAGGCAGGCGATGAAGCTGGACTACGCGCCCGCCTTCCAGTTTGGCCACCCGCTGTCGTTCGAGCTGGCCAACCGCGTGAAGGAGCTGACGCCTGCGGGGCTGGACTACGTGTTCTTCACCGGTTCGGGGTCTGAATCGGCCGACACCTCGCTCAAGATGGCCCGCGCCTACTGGCGCGCCAAGGGCCAGGGCACCAAGACGCGCCTGATTGGCCGCGAAAAGGGCTACCACGGCGTGAACTTTGGCGGCATCTCGGTGGGCGGCATCGTGGCCAACCGCAAGCTGTTTGGCCAGGGCGTCGAAGCCGACCACCTGCCCCACACCCAGCCGCCCGCAGGCTCGTTCCACAAGGGCATGCCGCCCACGGGCAAGGAGCTGGCCGACCGCCTGCTCGACGTGATTGCGCTGCACGACGCATCGAACATCGCCGCCGTGATCGTCGAGCCATTCTCGGGCTCGGCCGGTGTGGTGATTCCGCCCGTGGGCTACCTGCAGCGCCTGCGCGAAATCTGCACACAAAACAATATTTTGCTGATTTTTGACGAAGTGATCAGCGGTTTTGGCCGCTCGGGAGCGTTCACCGGCGCCGAGGCCTTTGGCGTGACGCCTGACATCCTGAACTTTGCCAAGCAGGTCACCAACGGCGCGCAGCCCCTGGGCGGCGTGGTGGCCAGCAAGGAGATCTACGACACCTTCATGGCTGCCGGCGGCCCCGAGTACATGCTCGAATTCCCGCACGGCTACACCTACTCGGCCCACCCCGTGGCGTGCGCGGCAGGCCTTGCGGCGCTCGACATCCTGCAAAAGGAAGACATGATCGGCCGTGTGAAGGCCCTGGCGCCGTACTTCGAGCAGGCCGTGCACAGCTTGAAGGGCGCCAAGCATGTGGCCGACATCCGCAACTTCGGCCTGGCTGCTGGCTTCACCATTGCGCCGCTGCCCGGCGAACCCGCCAAACGCCCTTACGAGATCGCGATGAACTGCTGGAAGAAGGGCTTTTACGTGCGCTACGGTGGCGACACCATCCAGCTGGCGCCGCCGTTCATCAGCGAGAAGGCCGAAATCGACCGCCTGATCAACGCACTCGGTGACGCGCTGGCGGAAACGGCGTAACACACGCCTGCATCGCCCAACAATTCTCCAGCTTGCTGAAGGTTGTTTGCTATAGTAATAATAGCTATTGACGCTTTATGGGTAAGCGCTAGAGGCATTTTTTATGCGTATTGTGGCCGGTCCTGCCGAGCATCTGCCAGGCCGATGGATTTGCGCTCCCCGCAGCGCCGCTTCGATCCTTTTCGCAAACAGGTGCTTTCACCGGGCAAGCGCCCTGGCGGGTCAGGGTTTCTACCGCGCGAAGCCTACAATGCACCTCCCCCTAACAAGCTGACGGCCCGCCCGGAGCAGATCAACCGCGGACCCCGGCACTTTCTGAAAGCTGGAGACGCTTGATGCCCGAGAACACCACGGCCGATCACAACAACCTTCCCGACAAGCGCGCGCTGCTGCGCAAGGCAGCGCTGGAGTACCACGAGTTTCCCAAGCCCGGCAAGATTTCGATTGCCGCGACCAAGCAGATGGTCAACCAGCACGATCTGGCGCTGGCCTATTCGCCCGGTGTGGCCGCACCGTGCGAAGAAATCGTCAAAGACCCCAACGCCGCCTTCAAGTACACCAGCCGCGGCAACCTGGTGGGCGTGGTCACCAACGGCACCGCCGTGCTGGGCCTGGGCGACATTGGCCCGCTGGCGGGCAAGCCGGTGATGGAGGGCAAGGCGGTTCTGTTCAAGAAGTTCTCGGGCATCGATGTGTTCGACATCGAGATCAACGAGAAAGACCCTGAAAAGCTGGTCGAGATCATTGCCAGCCTGGAGCCGACCTTTGGCGGCATCAACCTCGAAGACATCAAGGCGCCCGATTGCTTTTATGTCGAGCGCAAGCTGCGCGAGCGCATGAAGATCCCGGTCTTTCACGACGACCAGCACGGCACAGCGATCACCGTGGGCGCGGCCATCCTGAACGGCCTCAAGGTGGCGGGCAAAGACCCCAAAAAGATCAAGCTCGTCACCTCGGGTGCGGGTGCCGCCGCACTGGCCTGCCTGGGCCTGCTGGTCAAGCTGGGCATTCCGCGCGAGAACATCTGGGTGACCGACCTGGCGGGCGTGGTGTACGAAGGCCGCACCGAGCTGATGGACGAGGACAAGATCCAGTTTGCGCAAAAGACCACGGCGCGCACGCTGGGCGAAGTGATTGCAGATGCCGACGTCTTCCTGGGCCTGTCGGCCGGCGGTGTGCTCAAGAAAGACATGGTGGCCAAGATGGCCGCCCGCCCGCTGATTTTTGCCCTGGCCAACCCCAACCCCGAGATCCAGCCCGAGGACGTGAAGGCCGTGCGCGATGACGCCATCATTGCCACGGGCCGCTCGGACTTCCCCAACCAGGTCAACAACGTCCTGTGCTTTCCCTACATCTTCCGGGGCGCGCTCGATTGCGGCGCCACCACCATCACGATGGAGATGGAAATCGCCGCCGTGCACGCCATCGCCGAGCTGGCGCAGGCCGAGCAGAGCGAAGTGGTGGCAGCGGCGTATGTGGGTGAGCCGCTGGCCTTCGGCCCGGAATACCTGATTCCCAAGCCGTTCGACCCGCGCCTGATGATGATGATTGCGCCGGCCGTGGCCCAGGCCGCTGCCGACAGCGGTGTGGCGCTGCGTCCGATCGCCGACATGGACGCTTACCGCGACCATCTGCAGACCTTCGTGTACGCCTCTGGCACCACCATGAAGCCCATCTTCACCGCCGCCAAGGCTGCCACCAAGAAGCGCGTGGCCTATGCCGAGGGCGAAGAAGAGCGCGTGCTGCGTGCCGCACAGATCGTGGTGGACGAAAAAATCGCCCGCCCTACGCTGATTGGCCGCCCGGCCATCATCGCGCAGCGCATCGAAAAGTTCGGCCTGCGGCTGCAGGAAGGGCGGGACTACGACATCGTCAATGTCGAGCAGGACCACCGCTACCGCGACTTCTGGCAAACCTACCACCGCATGACCGAGCGCAAGGGCGTGACCGCCCCGATCGCCAAGATCGAAATGCGCCGTCGCCTGTCGCTGATTGGTGCCATGCTGCTGCACAAGGGCGAAGTGGATGGCCTGATCGCGGGCACCTGGGGCCACACGGCGCACCACCTGAACTACATCGAACAGGTGATTGGCAAGCGCCCCGGCGTGACCACTTTTGCCTGCATGAACGGCCTGCTGTTGCCCGATCGCCAGGTGTTTCTGGTGGACACCCACGTCAACTACGACCCCACGGCTGAGCAGCTGACCGAAATCACCATGATGGCGGCCGAGGAAATGCTGCGCTTTGGCATCAAGCCCAAGGCGGCCCTGTTGTCGCACTCCAACTTTGGTTCCAGTGACCAGCCCAGCGCCGTCAAAATGCGCCGGACGCTGGAGCTGCTGCGCGTGCAGGCGCCCTGGCTCGAAGTGGATGGCGAGATGCACGGCGACGTGGCTCTGGACGGCAAGGCGCGCGCCGCGCTCATGCCCCACAGCACCCTGGCGGGCGATGCCAACTTGCTGGTGCTGCCCAACATCGATGCGGCCAACATTTCCTACAACCTGCTCAAGACAGCGGCCGGCGGCAACATTGCCATTGGCCCCGTGCTGCTGGGTGCGGCCCAGCCGGTGCATATCCTCACGGCCAGCACCACGGTGCGGCGACTCGTCAATATGACAGCCATCACCGTGGCCGACGCCAATGCAGCACGATAAGCCTCCAACAAATAGCGTGCACTAACTCTGGTGCACCACTAATGCCCTCGGCGCCTGCCCAATCTTTGTGCAGGCGCTTGCTTTTTGGGGGGCTTTGAGCGACACTAGCCCGTTGAAATTTCGGGTTAACCCGTAGTTTCTGAAAGGTGTCGTTGATGCTCAAGGCTGTAGCCACCCAAGTGCGAAAAGCAGGGGTTTTGTGTGTTGTGGGTGTTGCGTTGGTCCTGGGCCCGGTTGCCGGACATGCCCGGAAATCTCCGTCTCACGACGGTTCCATGGCTTCCATATCCGTGGCAGAGCTGCCCCCCCAGGGACGTTCGACGTATGCGCTGATCCACCATGGCGGCCCTTTTCCGTACGACAAGGACGGAACCGTGTTTGGCAACCGTGAACGGTTGTTGCCGGCCCACCAGCGCGGCTACTACCGTGAATACACCGTCAAGACCCCCGGCGCGCGCAATCGTGGCGCCCGGCGCATTGTGTGTGGAGGCAAGCCCCGGGTGCCGGACGCCTGCTATTACACCAGCGACCACTACGCCAGTTTTCGCAGGATTGTCGAATGATGTCCGAAGTGTTGTCCGCCCGCCCCAGCCGGGGCAGTGGGCAGCCAGGCCCCTTGTTTTCCCGACCCGAAACACGCATCCTGCGGTTTTGCGGTCAGCCAGAAGTTTTTGGACCTAATAAAGAAAGAGCAACGGAGATGCAGACGCCCCTTCGTAAAGACCAGGAAACGCCACTGCGTGGCGTGCGCACCAACATCGTGCAATCCATTCGCGCTTTCCGCGTGCAGGATCTGCAAGATGCGGCAGCTTCCCTCGGTCAACATTTTTTGTATGCCAACCTGGCCCATGCCCAGTCCAAACAGGATGTGCTGGACCTGATTGCCGCGCAGTTCACCTTTCCGTCGCACTTCGGCAAGAATTTCGATGCGCTTTACGACTGCATGACCGATCCCCTGCACAAATCAGGGCC
Source organism: Acidovorax sp. 35-64-16 (assembly GCF_002281195.1). Lineage (NCBI taxonomy): Bacteria > Pseudomonadati > Pseudomonadota > Betaproteobacteria > Burkholderiales > Comamonadaceae > Acidovorax > Acidovorax sp. 35-64-16. Next base: position 283,548 of record NZ_NCFM01000001.1, read on the forward strand.
GCAGCCGGGCTTCATCGTGGTGCTCGAGCAGATTCCGGCCACGGGCAAGTTCGACAAGGAAGCGCGCGAGCAGCTGCTCGATATCTTCCGCGATGCCGCAGATTTCTGGGGTGACCGCAAGATTCCGTTCCGCTGTTTCTATTCTTTTCTGTAGCCCGTTCTGCAACCACCAGCCAAGCAGAACGGGCGAACGAGGCTAAGGAAACGGTAGCGGTCCAGGGCATTGCCATCGACCCCGAAACCGCCGAGAAGATGCCCACCGACAAACTGGTCGATATCTCGCCCATGGCATTGCGCATGAGCAGCCCGTTCAATGCGGGCTACTGGCTGACCGCCGCCTGAGCCCCGCGCCGCGCAGAAAGTGCGCGCATGAAAAGCCCGCCACTCGGCGGGTTTTTTGCATCAAAACGGGCTCGGGCCCTTTTGGGGTAAGCGCTAGGTGCTATGCTTTTTGATCAAGCGACAGGGCCAGCGCCAGATATTCATGCACTGGCACTTCTTCTGCACGGCGCTGGGTGTCGAAGTTGCCGGCAAAGCCCCGGCCTTCCAGCCAGCGGCCCAGGGTGTGGCGCAGCAGTTTGCGGCGCTGGCTGAAAGCCACCTGCACCAGCTCGGACAGCAGTGCCGTGCGCACCGCCGCTGGTGCGGCATGGGGCACCATGCGCACCACGGCACTGTCCACGCGCGGCGGAGGATCAAAGCTCTCGGGTGGCACGAACAGCACGTTCTCCATGGCATAGCGCCACTGCAGCATGACCGAAAGGCGCCCGTAGTCCGAGGTGGCTGGCGACGCCACCATGCGGTCTATCACCTCTTTTTGCAGCATGAAATGCTGGTCTTCGATCACCTGCACATGCTCAAGCAGGTGGAACAGGATGGGCGTGGAGATGTTGTAAGGCAGGTTGCCGACCACCCGGATTTTGGGCACGCCCAGCGTGTGGGCCAGTTGCGTGAAATCGACCTTCAGCACGTCCGACTCGATGACATCGAGCTGCCCGTGCAGCCGCAGCCGAAAGGCCAGGTCGCGGTCGAGCTCAATTACTGTCAGGCGCCCCAGGCGCTCCACCAGTGGCTGGGTGAGGGCGGCCAGGCCAGGGCCAATTTCCACCATCGGCTGGCCGGGCAGCGGCGCGATGGCGCTCACGATGGATTCGATGATGCCGCCGTCCGCCAAAAAATGCTGGCCGAAGCGCTTGCGGGCAATGTGTTTCATGCAGTGGCCATCTTCACTGCGGTGCTTCGCGGTACTCGACGTAGGCCCGGCCCCGCAACTCCTGCATCCAGGTGGTGAGGGCTTCCTCGACCTTCTTTTCGCGCACCGTGTCGCGTGCCATGTCCCGCTGCTCGCGCTGGGTGAGCTTGGCCTCGCGGCGCTCGACCAGCTGGATCAGGTGCACGCCAAAACGCGAAACCAGGGGCTCGCTGATGTCGCCGGGCTTGAGTGCATTCACGGCCTGCTCGAACTCGGGCACGTAGCGGCCCGGATTGGCCCAGCCCAGATCGCCGCCCTGCTTGGCGCTGCCATCCTGTGAGTGCTCGCGCGCCAGTTCGGCAAAGTCTGTCTGGCCCGCAACGATGCGGCGCCGGTAATCGGCCAGCCGCGCTGCGGCGGCGCTTTCGGTGAGCTGGGGGCCCGTGCGCAGCAGGATGTGGCGCACGTGGTGTTGGGTGACCAGCGTGGGAATGCCGGTGGTGGACTTGTCTGCCAGCTTGAGCACATGAAAACCCGCCCCGGACCGCACGGGCCCGGCGATGCCGCCCACGGGCAACTGCGCCGTGGCGCTGACAAACAGTTCCGGGTAGCGGTCGGCCGGGCGCATGCCCAGCAGCCCGCCTGCCGTTTTGGCCTCGGGGGAGTCCGAGAACTCGGCGGCCACGGCCGCGAAATCCTCGCCGGCACGCACCTTGTCGGCGGCGCGCTGTGCGCGGGCCTGGCGCTCGGACACCTGGGCAGGGCTGGCGTTTTCGGGCACCGCCACCAGAATGTGGCCCAGGTTGATGTCGAGCCGGGAGGCGTCGGCACCCGATTGCTGCTCGCGCAGGTACTGGTCCACGTCCAGATCGCTCACGCGCACCCGGGACTGCACGTCGCGCTCGCGCAGGCGCTGCAGCAGCAGCTGGTTGCGCAACTCTTCGCGAAAGCGCTCCTTGCTGATGCCGTCGGCGGCCAGCCGGCGGTGCATCTCGGCCAGGCTCACGTTGTTTTGCTTGGCCACGCTCTCCTCAGCCTGGCCCACGGCAAAGTCGTCCACCTTCATGCCGACTTCGCGCGCCAGTTGCAGCTGGATTTTTTCCAGGATCAGCCGCTCCAGCACCTCGCGCGCCAGCACGTCTGCGGGCGGCAGGGCAGCGCCCTGCTGGGCCATCTGCTGTGCGATACGCGTTGCCCGGGCCCGCACCTCGTTGTTGGTGACGGGCTCTGAGTTGACCACCGCCACGATGAAATCGGCTTGGCGCAGCGCTGTGCTGGCGCCAGATGCGGGCAGGGTGAACGAAGGCGCCGCAGGCGACATGCGCGAGAGGCCAGTGCCTGCAGCCCCCGAGGGGCGCAGACCCTGCGCCGCAGCGCCCTGGGTCAAGAAAGATGCCAGGCACGCCAGGCCCAAAGCAATTGCACGGTGGTTCATGGTGTCAGGTCAGTCATAGTTGCTGAAGCGGCTGGGGGTGCTGACCTGCTCGCGCAGGTATTGGTAGCGCGGCACATTCCGCCTCAAGGTTTCCAGGGGGCTTGCGCCCAGGCTCAGGCGCGAGAAGCCCACAAATTCGATCTGGAACAGCAGCCGCGTGTTGGAGGTGGTCACGCTGCTTTGCAGGCGCTCCAGCACCACGCGGCCAATCCAGCAGCAGCTGTCGTATTCAAAGCCCACCACGGTATCGACGAGTTTGCGGTCCTGCAGGCTGTAGTTCAGGCGGCCCACGGTGTACCAGCGGCCGCTGCCTTTGCCCTGGCCTTGGGCGCGCTCAGGGCCGCTGTCTGCGCCCTGGCCGCCCCACAAGGCCGCCAGCGGCCATTGCCAGCCCACATCGATTTGCTCACTCGCACCCCGCTGCAGGCGGTAGACCGCACTCACGGTGCGATAGTCGCCAGGACTGTAGCGCGCAGCCACAGTGGAGCGGATGGAGCGCTGCGTCTTGGGGTTGTATTGCACGGTGGAATCAAAGCCCCACTGTGGCGTCCAGTTGATGCCCGCCCCCAGCAGCACATCGGACAGGCGCTCGCTGACCGGTGCACCACCGGGCAGGGTCACGTCCTGGTCCGAGAACCGCAGGCGTTGGGCGATGCCCAGGCGCACGGCCTCGGCGCCGGTTTGGGGATCGAGAAAGCGCGTGGTCACGCCCAGGGTGAGCAGGTTGTTGTCTGCCAGGCGGTCATTGCCGACGTAGGGATTTTCCGTGTAAATGGTGCCAAAGTTGAAGTCGGTGGCACCGGTGTCGTACACAGGAAGGTGGCTCTGGTCGCGAAACGGCGTGTAGGTATAGAACGCGCGCGGCTCCAGCGTCTGCGTGAATGCGCGCCCGAGCAAGCGCGCTTCGCGCTCGAATACCAGCCCGCTGTCCAGACTGAAAGTGGGCAGGGTGCGGCTGGCCGACCGCTCGCCGGTTCTGAGGGGACTGTCGAACTGGTATTGCGTGGCGTGCAGTTGCAGCTTGGGGATGACGAAGCCCCCTGGCGACAGAAAGGGGCGGCTCAGCTGCGCCTGCACATAGCTGCGCTGGCCGTCGGCCGGGTTGGGTATCGCGCGGTCCGCCTCGAAACGCGTGGTGTCGGCAGACATGCTGAAATCAATGCCCCGCCCCAGATCCTGCGGTGTATAGCGCCACAGCAGCTGGGGCATGAGGTTGTACGGCGGCACGATGGGTGACGCCACATCCTGCAGTGCCTGCCACTTGAGTGTGCGCACCTGGGCCGACATGTCGCCGGCCGCCCACGACAGGGACGCGTCGCTGGGCAGCAGGCGCTGGCGCAGCGCCAGCGCGGCACGCCCGAAATCGCGCCAGTAATTGTCATCGCTCACCCGGTTGAGGTTGAGATTCAGGCCCAGGCCACCCACCGGGGTGCTGATTTGCCCCTGGTGCTGCGCCGAATAGCCCCAGCGCATGCGGTCGCGCTGGCTGTCCGTGGGCATCAGGGTGGCATCCACCTGGCCCTGGTAGTCGTTTTCAAGATAGCGGAACTCGCCCCCGACTTCAATGCCCCGCTTGGCCATGATGGCGCCGCGCAGTGTGGCGTCCCGGTTGGGGGCGATGTTCCAGTAGTAGGGCTGGATGTATTCGAGGCCATTGCGGCTGTCCAGGCCCACCGTGGGCGGCAGCAACCCGGACTTGCGCTTGTCCGACAGCGGAAACGTGATGTGCGGGATGGGCAGCACCGACACGCCCTTGAACTCCAGCACGGCACCTTCGGCAGTGCCTACTTCTTCGACGTTGTCCAGGCGGATGGACTGGGCGCGCAGCACCCAGTCGGGTTCCCAGCTGGCGGAGTCGTCGCGCTGGCAGGTGGTGTAGGTGGCGTTGTGCACCACGGCGCGGTCGCGGTCCAGAAAATCCACCCGCGTGGCATCGCCATGGGCACCGGTCTGCAGGAAGCGGTAACGCGCGTCGCTGAAAAACCCCTTGAACGCATCCACATGCAGCGCCAGCTCCGAGCCGTCATAGGTGTTGCCGGCCCGGTTGATGTGCACCTGCCCCTGCGCCTGGGCCAGATCGTCGGGCACGGTGTACTCCAGCCGATCGGCACGGATCACGGTATCCCCGCGGCGCAGTTCGGCATTGCCGTCGATCACCGCCTTCACATCGGGCTGGCCGGTGATGCGGTCTCCCGACACAAACACCGGCAGCTGGGGGCGCACCTCTGCCGGCAGGGTCTCTTGCAGTTGCGGGCTGCGGCGCAGTGCGGGCGGGGCATCCCACGCGCTCTGTGCATCGGCCTGCGCCAGTGCAACCAGCGGCACGCCGCACCACGCCAGCGCCACGGCATACGCCAGAGGGTGCAACCCCGGCCGACGGGCGGGCGCAGCGGCTTGCGGCAACGGCCGGGAAAGGGGGTGAGATTTCTGCACGAAAGGGGGCTGGCAGCGGGGCACGTCGGGCAATATGGACAGGGCTTTGGAAACGGCCCGCGCCAGGCAGGGCGGGTTTGTAAAATGGGATTATCCATGAGCCACCCCTCCTCCCCCCCAACGCCCCTTGCCGCGGCATCGCCCGCTCCCGCCAGCCCCGTCAGCTGGCCCAATGCGGCCCGGCAAGCCGCGTTCGAACAATGGCTCGCGCCGCTGGTGCAAAGCCACCAGCTGCTGCCCGCCAGCCTGCGCCCGGCCTCGGCCGACGCCAGCTTTCGCCGCTACCTGCGCATCGACAGCGCGGTCGGCGCCAGCTGCATCGTGATGGATGCGCCGCCCGACAAGGAAAACTGCCGCCCCTTTGTGCAGGTGCAAGCGCTGATGGCAGCTGCCGGCCTGAACGTGCCACACATCCTGGCCTGGGACGAACCCGGCGGCTTCATGCTGCTGAGCGATCTGGGCAGCACCACGCTGATCGAGCTACTCACCCCCGAAAACCCCCAGGCCGCGCTGGGCTGGTATCTGCAGGCCACCGATGTGCTGCTCGATTGGCAAAAGGCCTCGAAGCCGGGCGTGCTGCCCGCCTATGACGAAGCCCTGCTGCGCCGCGAACTGGCGCTGTTCCCTGACTGGTATCTGGGCCAGCACCGCGGCATCACGCTCGATGGCAAGCAGCAGGCCACGCTGGCCAGTGCCTTCGATGCCATCGTGGCCCACAACCTGGCGGCTCCCAGCGTGTTCGTCCACCGCGATTTCATGACGCGGAACCTGATGGCCCCCACGCTCCCCGCTGCGCGTGGTTCGCTGCCCCCCGGGGGGGCGCTCGCCGCCTTGGGGCGGCCCGGCGGCGGCTCGGTGATGGCCCCCACGGTCGGCACTGGCGTGTCCTCCCTGCCCCCCGGGGGGGCGCTCGCCGCCTTGGGGCGGCCCGGCGGCGGCTCGGATGGCGCTGCCGATGCGCCCCTGGGCGTGCTGGACTTCCAGGACGCCGTATACGGCCCCATCACCTACGACATTGCCAGCCTGCTGCGCGACGCCTTCATCAGCTGGGAAGAAGAATTCATCATCGACGTGACCGTGCGCTACTGGGAAAAGGCGCGCAAGGCCGGCCTGCTGGGCGCGCACAGCGCCAGCGGCTGGGGCGACGACTTTGGCGAGTTTTACCGCGCCGTCGAATGGATGGGGCTGCAGCGCCACCTCAAGGTGGCCGGCATCTTTGCCCGCCTCACGCTGCGCGACGGCAAGCCCAAATACCTGGCCGATGCGCCGCGCTTCATGGGCTACATCCGCGCCACGGCCCACCGCTACCGGCAGCTCGGGCCGCTGCTCAAGATGCTGGACCAGATCGAAGGCACCGAACCCGTCACGGGTTTTGCCTATGGCCGCATGTAGAAGCTGAAATCGATCCCATCGCTCAATATTGAGTCAAAACAGCCATTGGCCCTTATAAATAAAGCGCTAATAGCTATATTAAAGATAGCAAATGCCCCGTTTTCATTGCCCGGCGCCCCTGGCCACCGGGGCCGAGATTGATCTGCCCCCCGGCGCCGCGCGCCATGTGCAGGTGCTGCGCCTGCAGCCGGGTGACGGCATCACGCTGTTCCATGGCGGCCAGTATGCCGACAGCCCCGGGGGCGAGTTCGATGCCACCGTGCTGCGCATGGGCCGCAGCGAGGTGCGCGTGCAGGTGGGCGCCCACCACGCCATCGAGCGCGAAGCCCCGCGCGCCGTGCACCTGCTGGCGGGCATCACCGCCAACGAGCGCATGGACTGGCTCGTGGAAAAGGCCACCGAACTGGGCGTGGCCAGCATCACGCCGCTGGTGGCCGAGCGCAGCGTGCTCAAGCTCAAGGGCGAGCGCGCCGAGAAAAAACTGGCCCACTGGCAGGCCGTGGCCGTGGCAGCGTGCGAGCAGTGCGGGCGCAACCGCGTGCCCGTGGTGCATGACGCGGTGGAACTGGCCGGCTGGCTGCGCGCCCAAGCCCCATTGCCCGCACAGGGCACACGGCTGCTGCTGTCACTGCGCACCGGCACACAAGCGCTGCGCACGGCGGCGGCGGGTGGCGGCGCGCTGATTTTTCTTTCGGGCCCCGAGGGCGGGCTGAGCAGCACCGAGGAAGACCTGGCGCTGGCCCATGGCTTCGCACCCGTCACCCTGGGCACCCGCGTGCTGCGCGCCGAAACCGCGCCACTGGCCGCGCTGGCGGCGCTCACGCTGCAATAGCTGCCGCGCCACGCGCGCTACATGCCGTAGTCGCGCTCCACACGGGCAATGCGCGTCTTGAAGCCCGCGTACCACTGCGCCCGGCCCAGGCGCTGGGCCTCCAGGTGCTCGGCATTCGCTTTCCAGGCGGCGATGGAGGCGAGGTCCGCCCAGTACGACACCGTGATGCCCAGGCCCTCGCGCGCCGACTCCACGCCCAGGAAGCCGTGTTGCTGCGCGGCCAGCTCCACCATGCGCTCGGCCATGGCGCCGTAGCCCTGGTCGCCCTCGGTGCGCAGGCTGGTGAAGATCACCGCGTAATATGGCGGCGCGGGGGTGTGGGCGAAGCCGTCCATCTCAGCGCCCAGTTCAGCGCCCACCTCATCGTCCCATCGGCACGGGCTTGATTGCGCCGCAGTTGTCCGACAGCCACTTGCCGGACTGCGCCATGTCAATCTGCTCGGGCTTGCCCTCGTTTTCGGTCTTGATCTTGAATTGACCCGTGTAGGCCGTGGGGCCCTGCATGCTGACCGTGCCCTCGCCACTGGACGGCGGCTGGCCCTGGCCGCCCTTGCAGCTGAAGGCGACTTTCATGGTGGTGGCGTTGATGCGCTGCACCTTCTGCGTGCAACCCTCCTGCTGTGGAACGGTGTCCCTGTCGGCCTGCTCCTGGGTGAGGCAGACCTTCACCGTCTGGCCCTTGGGCCCCATGCCCACGCCCTGCTGGGCCATCATCTGTTCCATCTGCTTGCGCTGTGCGGGCGGCATGCTGGCCAGGGACTTTTGCATCTCGGCCATGGCGGCTTCCATCTGGCCACTCTGGCTTTTCATCGCCATGCTGTGTTCCCACAGCCCGGGCCGCATTTTTTGCGCCTGGGCGTGGGCCAGGCCCAGGGCGCCGGGCAACAGCGCGGCAGTGGTGACGGCAATGGCAAACAGGTGCATGGCAAGGCTCTCCGGGCGGGTTGACGAAAAACCGACAGTATCCCCAAGCTGCGCAGGGCTGCCAAGGGCCGGTGCGCGGGCACACAGCGGTTTCGGCACCCCGATGCGCTGGTGTGCGGCGCTCAGGCGCTCAGGTGGGGCGGCGCGCGCAGTTGCTCGGGCGTGGTGAACCAGGCGGCCGAAGCGCCCAGGCCCGCACGCGCCTGCGCCAGCTCGTGCCGTGCCACGGTGCGCAGGTGCACCTCGTCGGGTCCGTCCATCAGCCGCAGCGCGCGACCCCAGGTCCACAAGGCCGCCAGCGGCGTGTCGGGCGACAGGCCCATGGCGCCAAAGATCTGCATGGCGCGGTCCACCACGCGCTGCTGCAGGCGCGCGGCCACCACCTTGATGGCGGCCACCTGCGCGCGCACCTGCCGGGCATCCGCCGCATCGGCTGATGCGCCCTGGTCCAGCAACCAGGCCGCCTGCAGCACCAAGAGGCGCGCCTGGTCGATCTCGATGCGCGACTCGGCAATCCACTCCTGCACGTTGGCCTGATCGGCCAGCGGCTTGCCAAACGCCGTGCGCTCCAGCGCGCGCCCAGTGGCCAGTTGCAGCGCCAGCTCGCACTGGCCGATGGTGCGCATGCAGTGGTGCACCCGCCCCGGCCCCAGGCGTGCCTGCGCCATCGCAAAGCCTGCGCCCCAGTCGCCCAGCAGGTGGCCGGCGGGCACGCGCACGCCCTGCAGCAATATCTCGCAATGCCCCTCGGGCGCATGGTGGTGCAGCACGCTGATGTTGCGCACGATCTGCACGCCCGGTGCATCCGCGGGCACCAGCACCATGCTGTGGCGGTGGTGGCTGTCGGCCCCATCCGCATCGGCGTTGCGGCACAGCACGATGAGCAACCGGCAATGCGGGTGCGCCGCGCCGGTGATGAACCACTTGCGGCCGCTGATCACCAGGTCGTCACCATCACGCCGCACCGTGGTCTGCAGGTTGGTAGGGTCGGACGAGGCCACGTCCGGCTCGCTCATGGCAAAGGCCGAGCGCATGCGCCCCTCCAGCAGCGGCGCGAGCCATGCGGTGCGCTGTGCGGGCGTGGCAAAGCGGTGCAGCAGCTCGATGTTGCCGGTGTCGGGCGCGTGGCAGTTGAACACCTCTGCCGCCCAGGGCAGCCGTCCCATGGCCTCGGCCAGCGGCGCGTAGTCGAGATTGTTCAGGCGCGTGCCCGGTTCGTCGCGCTGCAGCGTGGGCAGGAACAGGTTCCACAGTCCTTCCTCGCGCGCCAGGGCCTTGAGGTCTTGCAGAAACGGCGGCGGGTAGTCGCCCGCCTGCACCGCTGCGTGCCAGGCCGCGTTGTAGGGCAGCAGGTAGCGGTCCATGAACGCCAAGAGGCGCTCACGCAGTTGCCGGGCCAGGGGAGAAGGTGCGAAGTCCATGCAGGCATTGTGAAAAACCGCGCGGCCCGTGTCACAACGCAGGCGACATGGGGCTTGATGCACGTCACGGTTTCACGCTGGAAACGGCTGCGAAAAGGGCCCAGAAACAGGCTTCGCTCAAACCGCTTCGCTTTTCATAGCTGTCAGCGCATATCGGACAAGCGCCAGAGGCCTTTTTGACTCAAACTGCCGCGCACGCAGGTACCATGCCCCGATGAGTACCCATTACGAAACCCTGCAGCAAGCCGACACCTACCGCGAGGCGTTTGCGGTGGAGCCCCCAGCGGCCCTGGGCGAGCGCCACCTGTGGCCGCGCAAGCCAGGCTTTTTTATCGTGCATGAAGCCACGGCGGCGGCCATGGCCAATCCCTCGGCGCAGCCTTCGCAGCCGTCACAACCGCCAGAAACGCCGCCCGCGCCGCAGACCGCTCTGTCAGCGCCACCGGCGGATGCGGGCACCGAACTCACCAGCGAAGCCCCCGCGCGCCCTGCGCAGCAGCGCGTGCTGGTGCCCGCGCAGTGGGGCCTGGTGCCGCACTGGGTCAAGTCGGCGTCCGACGCCAAGCTGCGCGCGCCCAAGCTGGTCAACGCCAAGTCGGATACCGCCTCCACCGGCACCCCGTTTCGTGATGCGTGGCTCAACGGCCAGCGCTGCATCGTGCCCATGGCCGCGTTTTATGAAGACGACCTGCGCAGCGGCAAGGCCGTGCCCACCCGCGTTGCGCGCGTGGACGGCAAGCCCATGGGGGTGGCAGGCTTGTGGGCGCGCTGGCAAGGGGCCGATGGCGAAGTCATCATCAGCTATTGCCTGCTCACCGTGAACGCCAACAACCATGCCCTGTTGCACCGTTATGGTCAGCCGGGCAGCGAAAAGAGCATGCCCGCCATCCTGAACGAAGGCGCCTACGACGCCTGGCTGACGACTCGCCCCGACAAGGCCAAGGAATTCATGCGCCAGTACGCGGCCCAGTGGCTGCTGGCCAACCCCGTGGAAAAGAAGGCCGACAAGGTGCCCAAGGGGTTTCTGGGCTGAGCACGGGCTGGACGCGGGCCCGAGGACCGGGTGGCCCCGGTCGACCAAGGTGCGATGGCCGCATGAACGCCATCGAAGCCACCGGGCCTTTCACGCCTGTCAAAAGCGCAAGGCCAGGCTTGCAAAGGCTGAAAAGCGGAACGGCATGTTGCGATGCCTTACTCGGCCCGCGCCAGCCCCGCCAGACGGTGCACAAGCCAGCGCTGAAAAGCCAGGCCGGCTGCGGATCGGCTGCGCAAGGGGATGGTGTACATGGTGAACTCCTTAAACGGTTGAACGGCTGCGCACTGTTCACGCGCCCTGCAGTGCCGCAGCCTCGGCTGCATTGCGGCGGGCTGCCCGCTCCCATGCCTTTTCATGGAAGAAAAAGGCCACGGCCTGCACCGTGGGCTCCAGCAGGCTGAGCGTGAGCGATGCCCACAGGTTGCCGGTGACGGCATAAGCCACCAGAGCCGCCACACAGATGTGGATGAGGTAGTAGCTGCCCGTCTTCATCAGCATGGTCTTGTTCTGGCGGGCAGTGCGGCGGATGAGAGACATGGCGAACTCCTTGGATTCAACAGGGCCTGCAGTGAAAAGCAGGCACGGTTAAATAATAGTCATTCGCAACAAAATAGGCCAATTGATCGTGCCTAAATCGCGGATAGCCGCTGGCGCCAAGCGGTGAGGGGCCCCAAAAAAGCCCCGGTCTGCGCGGGCCGCGTTGCTATGATGGCCGCTCTTTTTGCCCTCAACCCCTCACCGCACCCTGGAGCACCGCATGGCACTCATGGACTTCATCAAGAAACAGTTCATTGACATCATCCAGTGGACCGAGGAGGGGGATGGCACCCTGGCTTGGCGCTTTCCGATGGCAGAGATGGAAATCCAGAACGGCGCCTCGCTCACGGTGCGCGAGTCGCAGATGGCGGTGTTCGTGAACGAAGGCCAGGTGGCCGACGTGTTTGGCCCCGGCACCTACAAGCTGACCACGCAGACGCTGCCGGTGCTCACCTACCTGAAGAACTGGGACAAGCTTTTTGAGTCCCCCTTCAAGAGCGATGTGTACTTCTTCAGCACGCGCCAGCAGATTGACCAGAAGTGGGGCACACCGCAGCCCATCACCATCCGCGACAAGGATTTTGGCGCCGTGCGCCTGCGCGCATTTGGCAACTACGCCTTCCGCATCGCCGACCCCAAGCTGTTCCACACCGAAATCTCGGGCACACGCGACAGCTACCCCGTGGCCGACCTCGAAGGGCAGTTGCGCGGCATGGTGCTGCAGAACATCAGCAACGCCATTGCGGGCAGCGGCCTGCCGTTTCTCGACCTGGCCGCTAACCAGGTGATGTTTGCCGAGGCGCTGGCCAAGGAGCTCGCCCCGCACTTTGCCAAGATCGGCCTAGCCATCGAGAGCCTGACGGTACAAAACGTCTCGCTGCCCGAAGAGCTGCAAAAAGTGCTCGACCAGAAGATCGGCATGGGCATGGTCGGCAACGACATGGGCAAGTTCATGCAGTACCAGACGGCGCAGGCCATCCCCAAATTCGCCGAAGGCGCGGGCAATGGCGGCAGCGGCATTGCGGGCGACGCCATGGGCTTGGGCGCGGGTGTGGCGCTGGGCCAGGTGCTGGCGCAGAACCTGCAGGCCGGCCTGCAGGGCGGCGGTGCAGCCGCACAGGCCACAGGCGCTGCTGCTGCTGCGACCGGCGTCAAACCCGAGGACGTGATGGCCACGCTGGAGAAGCTGGGCGAGCTCAAGTCCAAGGGCATCCTGACCCAGGAAGAGTTCGACGCCAAGAAGGCCGAACTGCTCAAGAAACTGGTCTGAATCCGGTCGCTATAAAAACAATAGCTGCTTGCGCTTGAGGGATAAGCGCCAGAGGCCAATTTGGCTTCAAACCGACCGTGCTGAACGGTGCAGGCAGCCCCCGCCCGATGGCCACCGACCCTACACAGCCCACCCAGCGTTATTACCGCGCGCCCTGCCCCGGCTGCGGCGCGCCGGTTGAATTCAAGAGCGCGCAGTCCACGCACGCCGTCTGCGGCTACTGCCAGAGCACCGTGGTGCGCAGCGGCGAGGTGCTCACGCGGCTGGGCAAGATGGCCGAGCTGTTCGACGACCACAGCCCGCTGCAGCTCATGGCCAGCGGGCGTATCCAGCAGGGTGGCAAGGATGTGCCCTTCACCCTGATCGGCCGCCTGCAATACAAGGGCGACGCGGGCGTCTGGACCGAATGGGCCGCCTTTTTGCAAGACGGCACGCTGGCCACGCTGGGCGAGGACAACGGCGCCTACGTCTTCACCCGGCCCATCGACCCCGGCCGCGAGATGCCCGAGGCCGCGCGCTTTCGCATCGGCACCACCACGGCCATTAACGGCAAGCCCTACAGCGTGGCCTACACGGGCCAGGCCCAGCTGATCTCGGCCCAGGGCGAGCTGCCCAAGCTGCCGCCGCTGGGGCAGCCGTTCGACATGGTCGAGCTGCGCAGCGCCGACGGCGAAGTGGTCAGCATCGACTACGGCCACACCCCGCCCAGCGTGGAGCGCGGCCGCGCCGTGCTGCTCGAAGACTTGCAGCTGCAGGGTCTGAAGGACGAATCGGCCAAGGACGAAAAAGGCCGCCAATTCAACTGCCCGCACTGCGGCGCGCCGGTGCAGGTGCAACTGGCCACCTCCAAAACCGTGACCTGCGGCTCGTGCGCCAGCATCATCAGCCTCGATAGTGGCGTGGGCGGCGAGTTGCGTTCGGCCCAGCAAGACGAGCCCGTGCAGCCCATCATCCCGCTGGGCACCAAGGGGCAACTGCAGGGCGTGCACTGGCAGGTGGTGGGCTTCCAGCACCGCATGGGCGTGGAGCCCGGCGACGACGAGCACTTTGGCTGGAGCGAATACCTGCTCTACAACCAAAAGCGCGGCTTCGCCTTTCTGGTCGATTCGGAAGAAGGCTGGAGCATGGTGCGCCCCACCACGGGCGCGCCGCAACTGGCCGCCAGCGGCCGCAGCGCCACCTATCTGGGCACCACCTACCAGCTCAAGTACCACTACGACGCCGAAACCACCTACGTGCTGGGCGAGTTTTATTGGCAGGTCGAGCGCGGCCAGAAAACCAGCAACCGCGACTTCGAAAGCAGCAAGGGTCTGCTGTCGATGGAGCAAAGCCGCAACGAGATCACCTGGTCGTCTGGCGACAAGCTGGCCAGCGACACCGTGGTCAAGGCATTCAGGCTGGAAGACAAGAAAGACGTGCTGCAGCGCGACGACCCCGGCCCCTTCGTGGCCAAGTCGGGCCTGGGCTGCGGCACCATCATCGTGATTGCGGTCATCATCCTCATCCTGCTCATCATCCTGAGCGACTGCTCGGGCTCGTCCGGCAGTGGTTACCGCAGCTCGGGCGGCTCGTTCGGCGGGTATTCATCCGGCGGCGGGCACAAATAATTTTTACCCACGGAGGTCATCATGGGAATTGAATGGCTGCGGCCTGCCGCATTTTTTGGCTCCATCCTGTTCGCCCTGGTGGGCGTGCTGGTGTTCTGGCTCAGCTTCCTCATCATCGACAAAATCACGCCCTACGACCTGTGGCGCGAAATCGTCGAAAAACAGAACAAGGCCCTGGCCATGGTGGTGGCCGCCATGAGCCTGGGTATCAGCATCATCGTGGCCGCTGCCATCCACGGCGGCTGAACCTTTTGACGGACGCGGTGCGCGGCCTTTGCCGTGGCCGCGCAGACCCGTTTGTCCTCCAGTCCATCCCCTCTTGCGCCGGCGGCCATAGCCCCCGGCGGCGCCCGCCCCATCGATATTGCCCTGCTCGCCAGCGTGTTCGTGGTGGCGGCCTGCGGCCTGCTTTACGAGCTGGCGGCGGGTGCGCTGGCGTCGTATGTGCTGGGCGACTCGGTACTGCAGTTCTCCACCATCATCGGCACCTACCTGTTTGCCATGGGCGTGGGCTCGTGGCTGTCGCGCTATTTCGAGCGGCAGTTGCCCGCGCACTTTTTGCGCATTGAGCTGCTGGTGGCGCTGATCGGCGGGCTGCTGCCGGCCACGCTGTTTCTGGCCAATGCGTATGCGCCGGGGGCGTTCCGGTTTTTGCTGTACGGCATGGTGCTGGTGGTGGGAACGCTGGTGGGGCTGGAGATTCCGCTGGTCATGCGCATCTTGAAGCGCAACGTGGCCCTGAAAGACCTGGTCTCGCAGGTGCTCACGTTCGACTACCTGGGCGCGCTGGCCGTGTCGCTGGCGTTTCCGCTGCTGCTGGTGCCTCAGCTGGGCCTCATTCGCACGGGGCTGCTGTTTGGCCTGATGAATGCGCTGGTGGCGCTGTGGGCCGTGTGGCTGTTTCGCTGGGAGCTGCGGCGCCTGCGCGCGCATGTGGCGGCCTGTGTGATGGTGCTGGGCCTGCTGCTGGCCGCGCTGGTGGGTGCCGAGAAGATCACCACCTTTGCCGAAGACAAGTTTTACCAGGACAGCATTGTTTTTACCGCGGCCTCGCCCTACCAGCGCATCGTGGTCACCAACGGCAAGCTCGGCCACCGGTTGTTCCTCAACGGCAACTTGCAGTTTGCCGAGCGCGATGAATACCGCTACCACGAGGCGCTGGTGCACCCGGCCATGGCGGCGCACGGCGCGCCCAAAAAGGTGGCGGTGCTGGGCGGCGGCGACGGCATGGCGGTGCGCGAAATTCTCAAATACCCCTCGGTCGAATCGGTCACGCTGGTCGAGCTGGACCCGGCCATGACGCAGCTGTTCAGCCAGCACGAAACGCTGACGCGCCTGAACGGCGGAGCGCTGAACAACCCCAAGGTGCACATCGTCAACACCGACGCCTTTCAGTGGCTGCAGGACGGGCAATCGAGCGCCGCCGGGCCGCCCCAAGGCGCGAGCGCCCCCCGCGCCGGTATCGCCGGGGCACCTCCCCCTGGCCCGGGCAGCGAACCACGCGCAGCGGGAAGCGTGGGGGCTCCCGATACATTTGACGTGATCGTGGTCGATTTCCCCGACCCCACCAATTTCTCCATCGGCAAGCTCTACACCAACAGCTTTTATGCCCTGCTGGAGCAGCGCCTTGCCGCCAGCGGCTACGCCGTGGTGCAGACCACTTCGCCGCTGGTGGCGCGCCAGAGCTTCTGGACGGTGGTGCAGACCATCGAATCGGTGGGCCTGCGCACCACGCCCTACCACGCGCATGTGCCCAGCTTTGGCGAGTGGGGCTTTGTCATCGCCAGCCGCCGCCCCTGGCGCCTGCCCGAGGCGCTGCCGGGCGAGCTGCGGTTTTTGAGCGCCGACACGCTGCCGCTGCTGTTCGACTTTCCGCTGGACATGGCGCGCGTGCCCGCCGAGGTGAACAGGTTGTCGAACCAGGCCTTGGTGCACACCTATGAGCGCGAATGGGGAAAACATTGAGACACCCCCCTGAGCCGCTTCGCGTCTTCCCCCCGCTCTCGCAGCGCTGCGCGCTGCGGGCAGGGGAACGCCCCCTGCGCGGCGGGGCGGCCCTTGCGCGGGGGCCGCTGGCCTGGGCCGCGCCCGTTTCATGCGTCGCGGGTGGTGCGTACACCCTGCAGAACTGACATCATGCAGCGCCGCCACTTCCTCACCGCTGCTGCCTCGGCCGCCACGGCGGTGCTTTCGTCTGGGTGCGACCCGACGCCACGCACACTGCAAGGCGGTTATGCGGGCATCGATCTGGCGCGTGGCCACCAGCTGCGCGACCTGCTGGCCCAGGGCACCCTGCCCGCGCCCGCCGTGGTGCGCCGCGCGCAGGTGGTGATTGCGGGCGGCGGTGTGGCCGGGCTGGCGGCGGCGCGCTCGCTGCGGCTGGCGGGGGTGGACGACTTCGCCCTGCTGGAGCTGGAAGACACCGCCGGTGGCAACAGCCGCGGCGGCCAGGTCAACGGCATTGCCTGCCCACTGGGCGCGCACTACCTGCCTGTGCCCGGCGACGACGCGCGCGAGGTGCAGGACCTGCTGGAAGAACTGGGCCTGCGCCAGCGTGTGGCCGGGCGCTGGCAATACGACGAGCGCCACCTGTGCCACAGCCCGCAAGAGCGCCTGTTTTTTCAGGGCGAGTGGCAAGAAGGCCTGCTGCCCGTGCAGGGCGTGGGCGAGGCCACAATGGCGCAATACCGGCGTTTTGCCGAACGGGTGCAGGCGCTGGGCAAGGCCGCGCGCTTCACCATGCCCATGCTCAAGTCTTTTGATACAAAACGGCCGCTGGCGCCCATCCATCAAGCGCTGGATGCTATGAATTTTGCTGCTTGGCTGGACCAGGATGGGCTGGATGACCCGCACCTGCGCTGGTACCTGGACTACTGCTGCCGCGACGACTACGGCGCGGGCACGGCGCGTGTGTCGGCCTGGGCCGGCATCCACT
Source organism: Acidovorax sp. 35-64-16 (assembly GCF_002281195.1). Taxonomy (NCBI): domain Bacteria; kingdom Pseudomonadati; phylum Pseudomonadota; class Betaproteobacteria; order Burkholderiales; family Comamonadaceae; genus Acidovorax; species Acidovorax sp. 35-64-16. The sequence continues at coordinate 300,562 of NZ_NCFM01000001.1, forward strand.
ATTTCGCCAGCCGCCACGGCTTTCATGCGCCGGGCGAGGCCGCCGCCGAAGACCGCGAGGGCGTGCTCACCTGGCCCGAAGGCAATGGCTGGCTCACCCAGCGCCTGGCCGCGCCGCTGCACGACGGTGGCCAGTTGTGCACGGCCTGCAGCGTGCTGCGCATCACCGAGGGCCGCCATGGCGTGCAGGTGGACGCCTTCAACCACGCCACCGACAGCGTGGAGCGCTGGCAGGCACAGCGCTGCATCGTGGCGCTGCCGGTGTTCATGGCCGCGCGCGTGGTGCAGGGCCCGCCCGCCTTTTTGCGCGAGGCCGCGCGGCGCCTGTCGTGGGCGCCGTGGCTGGTGGCCAACATCCACATCGACGCGCCGCTGGCCGACCGCCCCGGCGCCGCGCCCGCGTGGGACAACGTGCTCTATGGCGATGCCAACCCCGGTGGCCTGGGCTATGTGGATGCCGGCCACCAGCGCCTGGACCCGCGCGCCGTGCTGGCCGGCCCCACCGTGCTGAGTTACTACCAGGCCCTGGGCGATGTGCCGCAGGCCCGCGAGCAACTGGCCACCCAGCCCTGGACGCACTGGGCCAACGCCACGCTGGCCGCCTTGAGCGTGCCCCACCCCGACCTGCCGCGCCGCGCCACCCGCGTGGACATCACCCGCTACGGCCACGCCATGTCCATCCCCACGCCGGGTGTGCTGGGGTTTTTAGGTCAAATTGGCCTCAAGCCCATATCTGATAAGCGCAAGCAGCTATCAAATGGTGAGCTAGTCGCCTGGCTTCCCACCCCCACCACCGCCCGCCTGGCGTTTGCGCACAGCGACTGGTCGGGGTATTCGGTGTTTGAAGAGGCCTTTACGCGCGGGCATGGGGCGGGACTGGCGGTGGCGCGGTAGTGCGGTAGTGCGGTAGTGCGCCACACAGCGCCAAGGCATTGCACTCTGGCGCAGGTTGGGTGCGTGGCATGCGTTGCGCATGCCACGCCGGTCTTTACCTCAGGGCAGCACCACGCCGGCCTTGGTGGTGACCCTCTGGTGCGCGTAGTCGGCTGCCTTGGGGCGGGCGATGGTGCCCTGGGCGATCACATAGTCCACGAAGCTCTGGGTGTAGAGCAGGTAGGTGTTGACGTAACGGCCTGCGGTGTAGATGGGCTTGAGCGTGGCGTAACCATCACCACCCGCGGCCACGAAGTCGTTGGTCACCAGCACATAGGTCTTGGCGGGGTCGATGGCGGTCCAGGCGCCGGTGGTCTTGTTGCGCGCCTGCACGTTGCTGAAGCGCTGGCCCTTGGCTTTGCTCATGTCCAGGTCCCAGCGCAGGCCTGCGGCGTAGGGGTGCGCGCCGTCTGATGGCACGGCCGCGTCCAGATGGGCGGCCACGCCGTCTTCCAGGGCGGCAATCACTTCCGAACCCTTGAGGTCCATCTCGACCAGCACGTTGGTGAACGGCAGCAGCGTGAAGGCCGTGTTCATGCTGAGCGAGCCGGCGGCAATCGGCGTGCGCACACCACCCGCGTTTTGCAGTGCAAAGTCGGCGCGCTTGCTGGCCCGCAGGAAGGCTTCTGCCACCACCTGGGCGGCATCGCTGCCGCGCGCCAGGGTGTTGGCGGTTTCGCAGCCTGCCACGCCGGTGTTGCGGCTGTTGGAGCCACCGGGCACGCGCATCAGGCACAGGGCTTCGCTGGCCGTACCGATGGTGATGGCCTTCTGGGCCGTGACCTGCGAGGCGTAGGTGGAAAGCGTCTGGGTTGCAGCGGCGTCGGGTGTGACGACCTTCACGTTGGCATGGGATGCCAGCTTGGCAACCAGCGCAGTGCGGTCGGCATCGGCCAGGGGTTGCCACACGCCAGCGCTGTCCTTGCGCTTGAAGCTGTCGCCAATCACCAGCTGGCTCTTGCCTGCGCAGCTGGCCACGCTGCCCTGCGCATCGAACTTCACGTTCATGAGACCGTAGGCCTTGGCGTATTCCCAGGCCTGGCCGATGCACACGGTTTCGCCCGACTTGTTCTTGACCACCGTGGGGTAGGTGCCAGTGGCAGAAGCAACCCCGACCGCCTTGAAGTCGCCCAGCAGGGTGTGCGAGTCGCCACCGATGACCACGTCCACATCGGTCAGTTGCGCGGCGATCTGCTTGTCGTTGTCGTAGCCCAGGTGCGACATCAGCACGATGTGGCGTACGCCCTTGGCCTTGAGCTCGTCGATGGCCTTCTGGGCCGCCTTTGCCTCGTCCTGGAACTGGGTGGTGGCCAGCGGGCGCGACGAGTTGGCCGTTTTGGCGGCAATGGTCACGCCCACGATGCCCACGTCCACGCCGTCGATCTTCTTGATGGTGTAGGGCTGCAGGTAGGCGGCGGCGCCGGCCGGGGCCAGCGGCGTGCCGGCCTGCGGCACGATGTTGGCCGACACGGTGGGCGTTTTGCAGTTGCCGCCGTTGGCCGGGTCGGCCAATGCATCCAGGAAGCCCTTGAAGACGCCGTCACCGTCGTCAAACTCGTGGTTGCCGGGCACGAGGGCGTCAAAGCAGATGCTGTTCATCATCTGCGCATCGGCCTTGCCCTTGAAGAAGGTGTAGTACAGCGAGCCCGTGATGGCGTCGCCCGCATGCAGCTTGAGCAGGTTGGGCGTGCCGGCAAGCGACTTGAACACCGCCGTCTGGCGTGCAAAGCCGCCCAGCTCGACCTGCGTGGCCACGCCGTCGAGCGTCAGCTCGGTGCCGGCAAACGCATCGAGCTGCGAGTGGTGGTCGTTGATGTGCGCGATGTTGAGTTCGATGGTCTTGAAGCTGGGGGCATCGTCACTGCCGCCGCAGGCCACCAGGCCCAGGGTGAGTGCGCCCATCAGGGCCAGGGCCAGCGGACGGCGGGGCAAAGAAAACGGGGCGTGCAGGTGCATGGGAGGCCTTCAGTAATGTGACGACTTGAAACAGCAAAGGCGCAGTGTTTTGCCGTTGCGTGACCGCCGTGTGACGGTGTGCCAATCCCCCTGCAAAGCCCGCACGACACTTGTGCACGGCCGGTTGCCAGTGGCGCCAGGCCACTGCGGCGCACCGCGCATGTCATCGCTGCGTCACAGCCGGTGGCTATCTTTGCGGCATTGTTTTGTTGTCTGAATGCTGTTGCCATGCCCATCCTCTCCATCCCACCCCTGAACACGACCATTGCCGCCGTGCTGACCGTGACCGCCAGTGCCTGGGGCCTGCCCGCCGCCGCGCAAGCCGCCTGATAACGCGCGTGCGTGTTGTGGGTTGGGGCCTTGCGCGCCAGGTGCATGGCGCACGGCACATGCCAAGGGCTTGAGCGCATTGCCTGACAATCCGGCGCTTGTCTATTGCAGCCTGCCGTGATGACCTTCTCTGCCACCCTCCCGCCCCCGGTTCGTTTGCGTGCGCTGGCGCACCCCGATCTGGCGGATCTTCTTGCCGTGCAGCGGGCCTGCTATGGCCCGGGCTTTGTCGAGACTGCCGAGGTGTTTGCTCGCCGTCTGGCCAGCCCGGCCAATTGCTCGCTGGTGCTGGAGGGCGATGGCCAGGTCTGCGCCTATCTGGCCGCCTACCGCTCGGCGCTGGGCAAGGTGACGCCTCTGCACGGTGATTTCGAGGCGGTGCCACAGGCCGATACCTTGTACCTGCATGACATGGCCGTGCTGCCCACCTGCGCCGGGCAGGGCTTGGCGCAGGCGCTGCTCAAATCGGTGTGGGACCATGCGGCGGCGCAAGGGCTGCGGCACACCGCGCTGGTGTCGGTGCAGGGCTCGCAAACCTATTGGGAGCGCCATGGCTACGCCCAGCAGCCGTTGGGCGACGCGGCGCAGCGCGAGCGCCTGGCCAGCTATGGGGCAGGCGCGGTGTACATGGCGCGTGCCATGGCGGTGGCAGCAAATACGCCGCCCATGCGATAAAGACATGGGTGCACCGCGCAGATCAGGCCGGGTGGCAAAATCTGCGTAACCCCTTCAGGAGTGCTGCCCGCCCCCGCAGGCCCTGCGCTCCGCAACGCACCCGGAAAGCCGCGCCACCATGTTCACAGGCATTGTTCAAGCCACCGCCACCATCGCCGCCATCCATGACCGCGCAGGCCTGCGCACCTTCACGCTCGACTTTCCCGAGGGTTTTTGCCAGGACCTGGGCCTGGGCGCCAGCGTGGCAACCGACGGCGTGTGCCTCACGGTGACGGAAATCCTCTCGCCCACGCAGGCCAACTTTGACGTGATGCTGCAGAGCCTGAGCATCACCACGCTGGGCAGCTACCAGCAGGGCGACCGCGTGAACGTGGAGCGCGCGGCCAAGGACGGCGCCGAGATCGGCGGGCACCCGCTGTCGGGCCATGTCGATTTCACCGGGACGCTGGTGCAGCGCCGCGAGTTCGACAACAACCTGGTGTGGCGCGTGGCCGTGCCGCCGGACTTTCGCAAGTATGTGTTTGCCAAGGGCTACATCGCCATTCACGGCGCCAGCCTCACGGTGGCCGAGGTCAACCGCGCCGAGGGCTGGTTTGAGGTGTGGCTGATCCCCGAAACCCGCCGCGCCACGGTGTTTGAAGACAAGAGGGCCGGCGACGTGCTCAACATCGAGATCGAGCGCAGCACCCAGGTGGTGGTGGACACCGTGCGCGAGGCCGTGCACGAAAGCCTGGGCCGCCTGCAGCCCGTGCTGGAGGCGCTGCTCAAGGAAAAAGGCCTGTCGCTGGACGACTTCGTGCAGGCCCCCGTGGTGCCGCACTGAGCGACCTGGGCGGCGCAAATACAGCGTGTTTATTCGCGCTACAGAGCGCGCCCCAGAGCGACTTCAAAGGCCCTTGCGATCCCCTGACCGGGCCCCATCAGGCGCCTGTCATGGCCCGTGGTCATAATGCGCGCCATGCCAAATCGCTGGAAACCCAACGTTACCGTGGCCGCCATCATCGAACGCGATGGCCGCTTTCTGCTGGTCGAAGAAGACACGGCCGACGGCCTGCGGCTCAACAACCCCGCCGGTCACCTGGACCCGGGCGAGTCGCCCATCGAGGCCTGCGTGCGCGAGGTGCTGGAGGAAACGGCGCACGACTTTGCGCCCGCGGCCCTGGTAGGCGTGTACCTCAATCGCTTCACGCGCACACGCACGGGTGACGACATCACCTACCTGCGTTTTGCTTTTGCGGGCACCGTGGGCACACACCACGAATGGCGCGCGCTCGACGAAGGCATTGTGCGCACCGTGTGGATGACGCTGGACGAGTTGCATGCCAGCGCTGCCCGCCACCGCAGCCCGCTGGTGCTGCAGAGCATCCAGGATTACCTGCGTGGGCAACGGGCGCCGCTGGCGCTGATCCACACCGACGCGAGCGTGCTGCAAGCAACAGCGGCCCGCTGAAGGGGCCGCTAGGTTGCTGCGAGGCCGCCGTGGCCTCGTCGGTTTGCCGTGCCGAAATCAGTCCGCCGTGAGCTTGCGCTCCTTGATGATGGCGGCCCACTGGGTCGATTCCTTCTTCATGAACGCCGTGAGCTCGGCGCGCGTGGTGGGCTGGGGGGTGAGGCCGTGCTTGTTCAGCGCATCCTTCACGCCCGGGTCGTTCAGCACCTTCACGATTTCCTGGTTCCAGCGGTCCAGCAGCGGCGCGGGGGTTTTGCCGGGCGCCACAAAGGCGTACCAGTTCAGCGCCTCAAAGCCCGGAAAACCCGACTCGGCCACGGTGGGGACGTTGGGCAGGTAGGCCGGGCGCGTCAGACCCGTGGTGGCCAGCGGGATCAGCATGCCCGACTCCACATGCGGCATGGCCGTGGGTGGCGCGGCAAAGTACGAGGTGATGCGCTCACCCAGCAGGTCTTGCAGCGCGGGCGCGCCGCCCTTGTAGGGCACATGGGTCATGTCGATGCCTGCACGCTGGTTGAACAGCTCGCCTGCCAGGTGCGATGCCGAGCCCGCGCCGGTGGAGGCAAATTCCACGCTGCCAGGTTTCTTTTTGGACAGCTGGATGAACTCGGCCAGCGTCTTGGCACCCGCAGCCTTGTGCACCACCAGCACGTTGGGGAAGTTGACGCCGCCCGAGATGGCCGCCAGGTCCTTGAACGGGTCATAGGTCAGCTTCATGAGGTGCGGCGCAATGGTCAGCGGGCCGACCGAGCCAAACAGCAGCACCGTGCCATCGGGCGCGGCATTGGCCACAAACTGGTGGGCGATATTGCCGCCCGCGCCGCCCTTGTTGTCCACCACCACGGTCTGGCCGATGTTCTCGCCCAGTTTCTTGGCGATCAGGCGCGCGGCCGCGTCGGCAGCGCCGCCTGCGGCAAAGCCCACCACCAGCGTGACGGGTTTCTTGGGCGGAAAGTCCTGCGCGCTGGCCGTGCCAGCCAGCAGCAGGGATGAAGCGACGAGCGCGGTGGCGCGCAGCAGTTGGCGTTTGTTCATGAAGGCCTCCTCGGGTTGTGGTGGTGTGGTGGGTGGGATGGGGTGGATGTCATTCCTTTTCCAAATCATTTGTGTCGAGGCGCGAAGCCGCAGGCAGTGCTGTAGCACGACAAGGCGAAGCAACAACGACACGGGTGATTTAGAAATGGAATCAGTCAGCGCCCAGACCGATGGGGTTGGGCTGGCGCTTTTCGATGGCGTGGCGCAAGAGCGATGCGGTGCGGAAAATGCCGTGCGCAAACTTGCCATAGGGCAGCGTGGCAAACAGCGCCATCACCGCGCCCAAGTGCAGGCACAGCAGCAGCGCCAGGGCGGGCGTGCTGCGCGCCAGCCAAAGCGCCAGGCCACTGGACGACACGAGGAACAGCAATGCGATGAAGCCCAGATCCATCGGCTTTTGCTGCGCGTCGCCATGCAGCGCGTGGCGCGTGCGGTTCAGGTGCCACAGGCCGGCCGTGCCCAGCATCAGCATTACGCCGCCAACGGCGCCCAGCAGCTTGGGCACGCTGGGCAGATCGTAGGGCGCCGCCCAGCCGAAGACGTAGTGGTATACCGTGGCCAGGCTGGTGGCGGCAAAGCACAGCATGAAACCGTAGAACGTGAGGTGATGAAAGCGCCGGCGCGACAGGGTGTAGGCGTCGTCCTCGTTGTGGCAGCCGTCACCGTGGCCGCCGTCCAGGTATTTGAGGCGCAGCACGGCATCGGTGGCTTCAAACGTGGCGGGCGCGGAGAGCGGCGCGCCGCTGGTGGCGGGCGTCACATCGCGCCAGAAGCGGCGCACGCCCATGGCGAGGGCAAACACCACAAACAGGAACACTGGCGCAAACAGCCCCACCAGCAAGTTGTGCGGGAACAGGTTGTAGAAGTTGGCACCCAGATTGGCGCCCCACATGGCATCCAGGCCGCCGCCTTGCAGCATGGCGCCCAGCACTAGGAACAGCGCCAGCCCCGCCGCCAGTGCCAGCGACAGCGTGAGCCCCTGGCGCTGGTACAGGGCGCCCAGCGCGGGCGGCCAGGCGTAGTCGGCATAGGTCTGGCCGCGCACCTGGGCCATGGCCTGGGGCACGTTCACCGCAAACTCGTGCGGCGGCGCATATTGGCAGGCGTGCAGGCAGGCGCCGCAGTTGTGGCACAGGTTGGCCAAAAAGTGGATGTCGGCCTTGCCGAATTCGAGCCGGCGCGTCATGGCCGGGAACACGGCGCAAAAGCCCTCGCAGTAGCGGCAGGCGTTGCAGATCTGCATCTGGCGCGCCACCTCGGATTCGGCCCCGGTGAGGGGTGCGGCGGGCACCACGTCACCGTTCGCCAGCGCCCGGGCGTCGCGCGTCAGGGCTTCAAGCGACTGCATTGTTTGCTCCTGTTTTGTCGCCGGGCCGCCCCAAGGCAAAACGCGCCCCCTCGGGGGGCAGCGCAGTACACGAAGTGACAAGCGTGGGGGTTTCATTTTTCATAGCTGTTGGCGCTTTCTGCATAAGCGCTGGAGGCCGTTTTGATGCCAAAGCCGCGTTGGTGCCCGCAATGCGGCCAAACGCCGTGCCAATGCTCATGCCCACGCCGGCCGTGTAGCCCTTGCCCAGCACGTTGCCGGCCATCATTTCGCCCGCCACAAAAAGGTTGTCGCTGGGCTGGTTGTTGAAGCGCACGGCGGCGGTGTCGTCGGTGTGCAGGCCGAGGTACGTAAAGGTCACGCCGGGTTTGAGCGCGTAGCCGTAGAACGGCGCGGTGTCGATGGGCCGCGCCCAGTGCGTCTTGGCAGGCATCACACCCTCGGTGTGGCAATCGTCCAGCGCGGTGTGGTCGAACGTGCCGACGCGGCAGGCGGCGTTGTAGCTGTCGAGCGTGCGCATAAACGTATCCACATCCAGCCCCAGCTTTTGCGCTAGCTCGGGCAGGCTGTCGGCCTTGACGCCCGGAAACACCGGCGGCATGAAGCGGCCAATGGCCTTGCTGTCGATGATCGAATAGCCAATCTGCCCCGGCTGCTGCGCCACCAGGCGCCCCCAGATGGCGTAGCGCTTGGGCCAGAAGTCCTCGCCCTCGTCGTAAAAGCGCTCGGCCTCGCGGTTGACCACCACGCCCAGCGACACGCAGTCGATGCGCGTGCAAATACCGCCGTCGTACAGCGGCGCGCGCGCGTCGATGGCCACCATGTGCGCCTGCGTCGGGTCGCCAATGCGGTCGGCGCCGTGGTCATCGAGCAGGTGTTTGAGCAGCACGCCCCGGTTGTAGGCCGTGCCCCGGATCAAAAAATTGTCTGACGGCCATTCACCGCGCTCGTTCTGGCCCCAGGCCTCGCGCAACCATTCGCGGTTCGATTCAAAACCGCCCGCGGCCAGCACGCAGCTTTTGGCGGTGATGCGTTCAGGCTTGCCGTTGACGGTGCAATGCGCGGCAATGAAACGGCCGTCCTCGATCTCGATGCGGTCCACCGGCGTTTCGTAGCGGATTTGCACGCCCAGCTTTTCCGCGCTGCGGTAATAGGCATTGACCAGCGCCTTGCCGCCCCCCATGAAGAAGGCATTGGTGCGCGCCACATGCAGCGCGCCCGACAGCGGTGGCTGAAAGTGCACACCATGGCTGCGCATCCAGTCGCGGCAGTTGCTGGAGGCGCGGATCACCAGGCGCGCCAGGTGTTCGCTGGTCAGGCCGCCCGTCACCTTGAGCAGGTCTTGCCAATATTCTTCTTCGGGGTAGGCCTCGACCAGCACATCCTGCGGCGCATCGTGCATGCAGCGCAGGTTGCGCGTGTGGGCCGAGTTGCCGCCGCGCCAGGCGCGCGGGGCCGATTCAAGCAGCAGCACGCTGGCACCGGCCTCGCGCGCCATCAGCGCGGCGCACAGGGCGGCGTTGCCACCGCCAATCACCAGGACGTCGGGGCTCATGGGCAGTTCTCTTCTTTCATGGAAGCTTGAATGTAGAAAGAATGCCCCCGCTTGCGCAGGGGTTGCGCCGGCATGGCCCCATCACAAATCGTGATGGGCTGGCCGCCAAGCCGGCTCATGCCAGTTTGCTTGCGCCCGACAACATCCGTTCGACAGGGCGCGGCCCAGGCCAGCGGCCGCCGCGCAAGGGCCGTCCCGCCGCGCTGGCGGCGTCCCCCTTAAGGGGGAAGGCGCGCAGCGCCTCAGGGGGTAGTCAAACGTGCCCCAATCCACCGGCCCGACTGCACCAGCTCGCGCACGCAGTCGCCCAGCACCACGCGCGCGGCCAGCGCGGCGGGTGAAAGCTCGTCGTCCGACAGACTGCACAGCGCAGCGGGCCGGTAGGCCGGGCCATCTTCGATTTCGGCCAGCACAAAGCGCTGCGCCGCGTCGGGGTAGCGGCCCACCGCCGCCCAGGGCTGGATGGTGCTGCCCAGGCCCATGTCCACCGCATCCATCAGCAGCGCCAGCGAATCAATTTCCATGGCCATGCGCGGCGCCACGCGCGCCTGGGCAAAGGCGGCATCCAGCCGGCTGCGCAGGCCGTGCGGGCCGGTGGGCAAAATCAGCGGCTCGTCGCCCAGCTGCGCCAGCGCCACCTTGCCCGCTGGCAGTGGCTGCTGCGCCGGGTGGTGCGCCGAGCGGATCAAAAACAGGCGCTCTTCCAGCAGCGGCAGCACGCTCCAGCGGCGCGCCGGCTGTGTGTCGAACAACACGGCCAGATCGAGCTGGCGCGCGTTGAGCATGTTCGACAGGTGCCCTGACAGGCTGCCCACCATGTGCAGGCGCACATCGGGGTAACGCTCGTGCATGGCGCGCATCAGCGGCACGCCCAGCACCGACGCCGTGGTGGGCGACAGGCCCACGCTCACGGTGCCCGTCAGGCGCGCCTGCTGCGCCGCGCGCGCGGCCTGGTCGGCATGGCGCAGCGCCAGTTGCGCCTCGCGAAAAAATGCCAGCCCCGCCTCGGTGGGCACGGCGCCCTTGGCGGTGCGCTGCAGCAGCCGGGTGCACAGCTCGCCCTCCAGGCGGCTGATCTGCTGGCTCAGCGCCGACTGCACCATGTTCAGGTCGAGCGCCGCCCGGCCCATGGAGCCGAGCTCGACGATGCGGACGAAGTAGCGGAGTTGGCGCAGTTCCATGGGGGTCCTTTTTGCCGGAGTGTTACACCCCTCGCAGCACACTGAATTCTCTGAACAGTCGCGCAGGTAGCGGAGTGTGCATTTTCCAGATGATGTTCATGGGTCGATCACCCTCGGCCGACTCCAGCGCCATGGGGCCGCAGGCGCGGTAGGCCTCACCCTTGCGCGGCCTCACGAAAAGTTGGAACTGCCAGCCATTGGTCGCACTTTCGAGGTAGCGGCGGCCAGCTGGCGTGTCCGGGCCAGCGCTGTTCTGGCTTTGCCAATGGAAGCGCTCCGCGCTGATCGCGTAGTCGTGGTACGCGATGCGGTCGTGGTAGCCCTCGCTCTTGTCGAGCGTGACGAACAACAGCTCGGTTTTGCGGATAGCAATTGGAAGCACGCCCGACACCATGGGCATACGGCGCGACGCTGTCAGCCAGCCCACTGCGGTGAGGATTTCACGCGCACCATACGCAGCGTGCAGGCACAAGGGCGTATCTTCGAGACCGGGAACCGGATGCGCGCCCAAGGTGCTGCGGGCTTGCAGTAACGCAGACAACTCCACCAGCTCGGCCGCAATGGCGGGGTGCTGCGCCACACGCGCCATGAAGGCCTCGTGCCCGCCGGCCTGCTCATGGCGCCCATCAATCTGGTAGGCCAGCATTTGCACGCCCAATGCTTCCTCTGCCGTGGGCATCTGCGAAGGATTGTGCGGCGCACCAACTGCGGCCATCACATCGAGCCGACGCGGATCATCTACGTGTAGCAGGTCGCCAAAGCGGCGGCTGAAGTAGTCCTCCTCCGGGCCAGGCTCGGCCACCATCAAGCCCGCATCGCGCTTCAGTGCCGTCCAACCACTGCGGCCTTGGCCGGTGCCAGCGCGGTAGACGTCTTCCAGCTCCAGTGCCTGGTCGTGCAGAAAATCGGCCAACTGCACGGTCGAGCGGCCACGCAGCGCGGCGTAGGTCTGCAGCTCGGTCTTCAGGCGCCGCCAGTTCTGCGATATCAAGGCCCGCAGTCCTTGCAGCACCTGCTCGCGCGTCTGGCGTTGCAGGTGAATATGGCAACCGGGCGGCAAACTGCCAAACCCGTTCTCCACACCGTCGGTCAGCTCGCGCCGCGACAAGCCGGTCAGGCTCGACAACAGGCGGTCAAACCGAAACTCCGTGCGGTGCTGGCCCACAAAGTCGAGCACCAGACAGCTTTCCTTGCCGGGAGCCAGACGCAGGCCACGGCCAATCTGCTGCTGAAACAGCACCGGGCTTTGCGTGGGCCGCAGCAACAACAGTGTGTCTACCATCGGCAGGTCAACGCCTTCGTTGTAGAGATCGACCGTCACCAGCGCGCACAACTCGCCACTCAGCAGACGCTGTGGCGCCCGGCGCCGCTCTTCACTCGCCGTCGTTCCAACCACGCAAGCAGAAGGCAGACCCGCGCGGTTGAGCCAAGCAGTCATGAACTCAGCGTGCGCCACCGAAACACAAAATACGATGGCCCTTGACTGCCTTGCGTCGGACGCCAAGCGGCGCCATTCGTTGATGACGAGTCGGGCGCGCACGTCGTTGCCGGTAACCAAGTTGTCCACCGCCTCCCGCTCTCCCGGCCGGTCCCAAGGAACTTCCGAAAAGTCGGTGGCGTCATCGCAGGCGTAGTACTCGAACGGCGCCAGCAATTGCAGGTCCAGCGCGTGCCACAGCCGCAGCTCCACCGCCGGGCTGCCGTCTGGCCGTGCATCGAAATACTGCGCGATGGGTTGGCCGTCGCTGCGCTCAGGCGTGGCTGTCAGCCCAAGCAACACGCTGGGGCGAACTGCTTTGGCAAAAGTATCAAACCGGTCAGCAGCCAAGCGGTGGCATTCATCCACCACCACCGTATGCCAATGGTTGGCGCCCACGGTGGCCACAAGATTGCGGCTGGTCAGGCTGTCGATGGTGGCGAACAGATGGTCCCAGCGTTCGGGTTGGTGGCTCCCGGTGAGCAGCTCACCGAAATCGGGGGCGCGCAGCACTTCACGGTAGGTGCGCAGGGCCTGGCGCAGGATTTCCTCGCGGTGGGCCACAAACAAAAGGCGCGGGTGCCCGCCTTCGCTGCGGCAGGTGTTGCGGTAGTCGAACGCGGCCACTACCGTCTTGCCGGTGCCGGTGGCAGCCACCAGCAGGTTGCGGGTGCGACCGTGGGCTCGTTCGTTGGCCAACTGCTCCAGCATCTCCTGCTGATAGGTCTTGGGCTGGAGGTCAAAAAAGCTGATGGCGGTCGAGGGTTCGCCACCAAACGACTCGCGGCCCAGCGCGGCGGCCAGGGCCTGCCGGTGTTCAACGTTGTCCGGGTCGTAGCGCTGAAATTCGCTGTCCGCCCATAGCGTCTCGAAATGGGCCACGGCGCGGGCAAACAACGCCTCTTGCGCGCGCTGGGTCAGTTTGACGGTCCACTCCAGCCCACCGGTCAGTGCAGCGCCCGAGAGGTTGGCGCTGCCAACATAGGCCGAACCGAAGCCGCTCTTGCGCTGGAAAAGCCAGGCCTTGGCATGCAGACGGGTGCGCCGGCCATCGAGCGACACGCGCACTTCGCACCCAGGCAGGCGTGCCAGCTCGTCCAGCGCACGCGCCTCGGTCGCGCCGGTGTAGGTGGTGGTGAGGATGCGCAGGCGGGTCTTGCGTGGCGCCTGCCCTGTTGGTTGCGCGCCCATGGCCGTGATCTGCTGCAACACGTCCTGCAACTTGCGCACGCCGGAGACGGTGATGAAGCTGACCAGAATATCTACCTGGTCGCTGGATGCCAGCTCTCGGCGGATTTCCTGCAGCAGCGAAGGCGAGCCTTTTCCGGCGGTAAAGAGCCAGGGCACCCCCAGACCAATCTCCGGCGACGCCGGGAACTGCTGGTCACGCTGGACCGCCCGCAGGACCCGCAACGGAGAGGCAATCAGGTCAATCACATCCGCGGATGGACCAGTGCCCACCTCACCAACACCACCCACGAGCCGCTGCCGCAGCATCACCAGAAGCCCGTTGACCAGCTCCAGTTGCGCTTTAACTTTGTCCGCATCCTCGCCGGGCAGGTCGTCGAGGAGTGCCCCAAGTTGCCGCGTAATGGCATCGGTTAGAAATTCAGTCGCTCCGCCCTTCAAGGGCGACACATCTGCGCGAGACGGAGTCAGCTCAGCGAGCGAACGGGCCAGACCCTCGGTCAACAGCAAGTCGTACAAACCATCGGGCAATGCCATCGTCGTCCTTGTTAGGGGGTGCGGTGGCCTGGATTGTCCTGGCAACGCACACGACCAGAAAGCAAATGAGAGATGAATTGCAAAAGCCTGTTCGGCGCCCCAGCATCGACTGCCCTCGAAGGCATGGATAAAAGGTTACTGGGTTTTTGTAAAAAATAGGGTTTGGCCTTTAATCATCAAGCGTCAATAGCTACATATTCAATAGCAGTTGTCTTGGGTAACACGGCGATAGCCGGATAATCCCGTCCATGAAAAAGCAACGCGTTGTCGTGGGCCTGAGCGGCGGGGTGGATTCCGCCGTCACCGCCCACCTATTGAAACAACAAGGCCACGAGGTGGTCGGCATCTTCATGAAAAACTGGGAAGATGACGACGACAGCGAATACTGCTCGTCCAACATCGACTTCGTGGACGCCGCCGCCGTGGCCGATGTGATCGGCATCGAGATCGAGCACGTCAACTTCGCGGCCGACTACAAGGACCGGGTGTTTGCCGAGTTTTTGCGCGAGTACCAGGCCGGGCGCACGCCCAACCCCGATGTGCTGTGCAATGCCGAGATCAAGTTCAAGGCCTTTCTCGACCACGCCATGCGTCTGGGCGCTGAGAAGATTGCCACCGGTCACTATGCGCGGGTGCGCCAGAACGCTGCCACGGGCCTGTTCGAGCTGCTCAAGGGGCTGGACCCGGGCAAGGACCAGAGCTATTTTCTGCACCGGCTGAACCAAGCGCAGCTGTCCAAAACGTTGTTCCCCGTGGGCGAGCTGCACAAGACCGAGGTGCGCCGCATTGCCGAAGAAATTGGCCTGCCCAACGCCAAGAAGAAGGATTCCACCGGCATCTGCTTCATTGGCGAGCGGCCGTTTCGCGAGTTTTTGAACCGCTACATCAGCCACGCGCCCGGCCCCATTCAGGACGACCGGGGCCGCACGCTGGGCAAGCATGTGGGCCTGAGTTTCTATACGCTGGGCCAGCGCCAGGGCCTGGGCATTGGCGGCGTGAAGGCCAAGGGCGCCGAGCTGAAGGCGGCCCAGGAGCGCGGCCAGCGCGGCGTGGGTGAGCACGAACCCTGGTTTGTGGCGCGCAAGGATCTGGAAAAAAACGTGCTGCGCGTGGTGCAGGGGCACGACCACCCCTGGCTGCTGTCGCACCGGCTCGATGCCCAGGATGCCAGCTGGTGCGCGGGCCATGCGCCCGCGCCGGGCCAATATGCCGCCAAGACGCGTTACCGCCAGCAGGATGCGGCCTGCACCGTGGTGAGCGCGGCGGGAGTCGACTTCCGTCTGGAGTTTCCCGAGGCGCAGTGGGCCGTTACGCCGGGGCAAAGCGCCGTGCTGTATGACGGCGAGCTGTGCCTGGGCGGTGGGGTGATTGCGGCGGTGGACCCGTCGGCCTGAACGTTTTGATGAAAATGGCCGCTGGCGCTTGATGGATAAGCGCTAGTAGCTATCAATTTTGATGTATTGCTCGGGACGAGGTGCTCAAAGGCTTGTGCCGCCGCAACGGTTCAGGCCACGCGCTGGTTGCCCAACAAAAAAGCCTGCCAACACGAAGTTGGCAGGCTTTTTTGTTCGCCGAATCGTTGGCTGTCAAAACGGAATGTCGTCATCCATGTCATCAAAACCCGAGGCAGCGCGTGGAGCCTGCGCTGGAGGGGCGGGCGCGGGCCGGGGGGCGGGTGCTGCGGGGCGTTGTTGCATGGGGGCGGGCGCGGGCGCTGCGCGGCGCGGGGCCTGGTCGTAGCCGCCGCCGGCGTCTCCGCCATAGCCGCCGCCGTCGTCATGGCCGCCACCCTGGCCGCCCATGCCCTGACGGCCACCCAGCATCTGCATCTGGTCGGCGCGGATTTCGGTGCTGTATTTTTCAACGCCGGCCTGATCGGTCCACTTGCGGGTGCGCAGGCTGCCTTCGACATACACCTGCGAGCCCTTGCGCAGGTACTGGCCCACGATTTCGGCCAGGCGGCCGTTAAAGACCACGCGGTGCCACTCGGTGGCTTCCTTCATTTCGCCGGTCTGCTTGTCTTTCCACTTGTCGGTGGTGGCAATGGTCACGTTGGCCACCTGGTCGCCACTGGGGAAGGTGCGCATTTCAGGGTCGCGGCCCAGGTTGCCGACGATGATGACTTTGTTGATGGATGCCATGGTGGTGTCTTTGCCTTAAAGGGATAAAAGCGCCGGATGTGAGGGAATTCCAGGCGCCAAAACGTGCATTGTGCCGCAACCGGGGGTGGCGCTCACCCCCTGCGGCAGTGCAATCTTTCAGTGCCCGCCGCCGGCGTTGCGGCCCACGGGCTGCAAGGGCCAGGTCAGCACCAGCCACAGCGCGGTCAGCACGGCGGTGGTGGCAAAAAGACCGGGGGCGCCCGCCCATTTGACCAGTGCGCCGCCCAGTGCGCCGCCGGCAAACAGCCCCAGCGACTGCAGCGTGTTGTAGCTGCCCAGCGCAGCCCCGCGCACCGGCGCCGGTGCCATGCGCGACACCAGGCTGGGCTGGCTGGCTTCAAGTGCATTGAAGCCGCAAAAGAACAAAAACATCAGCGGCCCCAGCACCCACAGCGTGGGGGCAGCGCCGCTGGCCGAGAGCAGCCCCAGGCCTACCTGCACCAGCAGCACCAGGGCAATGGCGCCCAGCAGGGCGCCGCGCAGGCGACCGCGCCGTTCCAGCGCAAACAGGCCGCCCATGGCCACAAAAGACAGCACCACGGCCGGCAGATACACCTGCCAGTGGTGGTCTTTGGTCAGGCCCGCCTGTACCAGCATGGCGGGCACGGCCACCCACATCGACAACTGCACGGTGTGCAGCACGAACACGCCCAGGTTCAGGCGCAGCAGATCGGGGTTGCGCCACACATCGGCCACGCTGCCGCGCGGGGCGTTGCGGTGCTGGGCCGACTCGGCCGGCACCCACCACAGCACCACGGCAACGCCCGCCAGCGCCAGTGCGCAGGTCAGGCCAAACAGGCCGGCCAGGCCGATATGGGCCGTCAGCAGCGGGGCGGCCACCAGCGCCACGGCAAACATCAGGCCAATGCTGCCACCCACCAGCGCCATGGCCTTGGTGCGCACGGCGTCGCGCGTCTGGTCGGCCAGCAGGGCCGTTACGGCGGCCGACACGGCCCCGGCGCCCTGCAGCGCGCGGCCCACCAGCAGCCCGGTCAGCGAATCGGCCAATGCCGCCAGCAGGCTGCCGGCCGCAAACACCAGCAGGCCCAGCACGATGACGCGTTTGCGCCCAAAGCGGTCAGAGGCCATGCCCAGGGGCAGTTGCAACACAGCCTGGGTGAGGCCATAGATGCCCATGGCCAGGCCCACCAGCGCGGGGTCGTCGCCGCCGGGGTATTTGCCCGCTTCGAGAGCAAACACCGGTAGCACGAGGAACAGGCCCAGCATGCGCAGCGCAAAGATCAGCGCCAGGCTGATGCTGGAGCGGCGCTCCAGCGGCGTCATGGCCGTAGAAGCGGGGGCAACGGTGGGTGTTGGGGTTGGGGGGGGCACGGTAGTGTCTGACACGCTCAAAAAGGGGCCGTTGGGTCTGTTGGTAGGGCCTGCTGAAACTCGAACCGTTCGCCCCGGGCTGGTCGAGGGGCTTCGACCAGCACAGTCTGAACGGTGGTGGAGACTTTAAAGGGCCGGAACAACAGGCAACTGAAGCGATAAAGCGCCTGATTGTCCGCGATCTGTGCAAGGGGTGCCCGGGCGCTTGCCCACGCGAAATGCCCTGCGTCACTATCATGGTGAGTTTTTCTGCTTTTCTGGCGTGCGCCCACTGTGAACCCTTCCTTGCCCCAACGACCTGCTGATGATCAGCCCTCTGGCCCCTCGGGTCGCTACCTGGGGCACGCCCTGGCGCAGCAGCGCATCAGCATTCGCGGCGCGCGCACGCACAACCTCAAAAACATCGACCTCGACATTCCGCGCAACCAGCTGGTGGTGATCACCGGGCTGTCGGGCTCGGGCAAATCCAGCCTGGCGTTCGACACGCTGTATGCCGAGGGCCAGCGCCGCTATGTGGAGAGCCTGTCGGCCTATGCGCGCCAGTTCCTGGGGCGGCTGGACAAGCCCGATGTCGACCTGATCGAGGGCCTGTCGCCCGCAATCAGCATCGAGCAGAAGGCCACCAGCCACAACCCGCGCTCCACCGTGGGCACGGTGACCGAGATCCACGATTACCTGCGCCTGTTGTACGCCCGCGCGGGCACCCCGTTTTGCCCCGACCACGGCCTGCCGCTGGCCGCGCAGACCGTGAGCCAGATGGTGGACGCCGTGCTGGCCTTGCCCGAAGACACCAAGCTGATGATTCTCGCCCCGGTGGCGCGCGAGAAAAAGGGCGAGTTCACCGAGCTGTTTGCCCAGATGCAGGCGCTGGGCTATGTGCGCTTTCGGGTGGATGGCCAGACTTACGAGCACGAAAATCTGCCCGCGCTGAAAAAGACCGAGAAGCACAACATCGACGTGGTGATCGACCGCGTGAAAGTGCGGGCCGACCTGCAGCAGCGCCTGGCCGAGAGCATTGAAGCCGCCCTGCGCGTGGGTGGCCACGAGGGCAACGGCCGCGTGCTGGCGCTGGAGATGGACACGGGGCAAGAGCACCTGTTCAGCAGCAAGTTCGCCTGCCCGGTGTGCAGCTATTCGCTGGCCGAGCTGGAGCCGCGCCTGTTCTCCTTCAACTCGCCCATGGGCGCGTGCCCCGCGTGCGACGGCATCGGCCAGCGCGAGGTGTTCGACCCGGCGCGCGTGGTGGCCTTCCCCACGCTCAGCCTGGCCAGTGGCGCCATCAAGGGCTGGGACCGGCGCAATGGCTACTACTTTGCCATGCTGGAAAGCCTGGCGCGGCACTACGCGTTCGACATTGATGCGCCGTTCGAGTCGCTGCCCGCGCCGGTGCAGCACGCCATCCTGCACGGCTCGGGCGAGGAAGAAATCGCCTTCAGCTACATCATGGACAGTGGCGCCTCCAAGGGCAAAGCGGTCGTCAAAAAGCATGTGTTCGAGGGCATCCTGCCCAACATGGCGCGCCGCTACCGCGAGACCGATTCGGTGGTGGTGCGCGAAGACCTGGCCCGCTACCGCAGCACCCAGCCCTGCCCCGAATGCCACGGCGTGCGCCTGCGCCGCGAGGCCCGCCATGTGAAACTGGGCGAGGGCGAACAGGCCCGCGCCATTTATGAAGTGAGCCACGCCACGCTCAGTGATGCGCACGCCTGGTTCAATGACCTCAAGCTCACCGGCGCCAAGGCCGAGATCGCCGACAAGGTGGTGCGCGAGATCGCCACACGCCTGCAGTTCCTGAACGACGTGGGCCTGAGCTATCTGAGCCTGGACCGCAGCGCAGAGACCCTCTCCGGGGGCGAGGCGCAGCGCATCCGCCTCGCGTCACAAATCGGCTCGGGCCTCACGGGCGTGATGTATGTGCTCGACGAGCCCAGCATCGGCCTGCACCAGCGCGACAACGACCGCCTGATCGCCACGCTGCAGCACCTGCGCGACATCGGCAACAGCGTGATCGTGGTCGAGCACGACGAAGACATGATGCGCGCCGCCGACCATGTGATCGACATGGGCCCCGGCGCAGGCGTGCACGGTGGGCGCGTGATGGCGCAGGGCACTTACGACGAGGTGCGCGCCAATGCGCAGTCGCTCACGGGCCAGTACCTGTCGGGCGCGCGCTCCATTGCCGTGCCCAAGCGCCGCACCCCCTGGCTGCCGGTGCTGGAGCAGGCCGCGTCGGTGGTGGAGGCCAAGGCCAAATCGCGCTTTCCGCAAACCGAAGCCAGCAAGCGCCGCGCCGAGCGCATGGCAGAGCACCACGCGCGCCAGGGCGCCGTGCAGGCGCTGCGCGTGGCGGGCGCCACGGGCAACAACCTGAAGGGCGTGACGGTGGACTTCCCCGTGGGCCTGCTGACCTGCGTGACGGGTGTTTCGGGCTCGGGCAAAAGCACGCTGGTCAACGACACGCTGTACGCCGCGGTGGCGCGCCAGCTCTACCGCGCGCACGACGAACCGGCCGCGCACGATGAGATCGTGGGCATCGAATACTTCGACAAGGTCATCAACGTGGACCAGAGCCCCATCGGCCGCACGCCGCGCAGCAACCCCGCCACCTATACCGGCCTGTTCACACCCATCCGCGAGTTGATGGCCGAGGTCAACACCGCCAAGGAACGCGGCTACGGCCCGGGGCGCTTCAGCTTCAACGTGGCCGGTGGCCGCTGCGAGGCCTGCCAGGGCGACGGCGTGGTGAAGGTGGAGATGCACTTTTTGCCCGACGTGTACGTGCCCTGCGACATCTGCCACGGCCAGCGCTACAACCGCGAGACGCTGGAAGTGCTGTGGAAGGGCAAGAACATCGCGCAGATTCTGGAGCTGACAGTGGAAGACGCTGCTGCCTTCTTCAAGGACGTGCCCACCATCGCGCGCAAGCTGCAGACGCTGCTGGATGTGGGCCTGTCGTACCTCCGCCTGGGCCAGGCTGCCACCACGCTGTCGGGCGGCGAGGCGCAGCGCGTGAAGCTGGCGCAGGAGCTTTCCAAGCGCGACACCGGCCGCACGCTCTACATCCTGGACGAGCCCACCACCGGCCTGCACTTTGCCGACATTGATTTGCTGCTCAAAGTGCTGCACCAGCTGCGCGATGCGGGCAACACCATCGTCATCATCGAACACAACCTCGACGTGATCAAAACCGCCGATTGGCTCATCGACATGGGGCCGGAGGGTGGTGCGGGCGGTGGCACCGTGGTGGGCGTGGGCACGCCCGAGGAGCTGGCGGCCAACCCGGCCAGCCACACGGGGCAATACCTCGCGCGCTATCTGGCGTAGGGGGCTCGTAGCGAGAGAGAGGTCGTTGCATCGGCCCCACCCGCAAGGCGCCAGTGGGTTGGAGTGATTTTATGGACAAAACGGCCTCAAGCGCTTATCTATTAAGCGCAAGCAGCTATTATATTGATAGCCAATCAGTGCGCACGAGCCGCCAGCTTGCGGTACAGCGTCTGCCGGCTGATACCGAGCTGGCGTGCGGCCTGCGACATGTTGCCGCGTGCAGCTTGCAGGGCCTGGTCGATGGCGGCGGTGGACAGTTGCTGCAGGCTCAGCGCTGCAGGTGCCGTGGGCGTGTCTGGAGTGTCTGGCGGGTGGCCGAATGCCGATGGCGCCACCTTCAATGCCTGCACCAGGTCGTCGGGCATGTGCTCCCAGTGCAGGGTGTCTTCGCCCTCGACCAGCATGGCGCAGGCGGTCCGCAGCACGCTGGCCAGCTGGCGCAGGTTGCCGGGCCAAGGGTAGGCGGCCAGGCGGGCCAGCAGGTCGGGGGCCACTTCCACGTCCACAGGCAGGCCTTGTTCGGTGGCCAGGTCGGACAGCAGCCGCCGCAGCAGCGCCACGAAGTCGCTGCGCTCGCGCAGCGCAGGCAGCTGCACCGTGAGGCCGTTGATGCGGTAGTACAGGTCTTGCCGAAAGCGCCCCTGCTCTGCGGCTTGCATGAGTTGGTTGTGGGTGGCGCAGACCAGTGCAAAGTCTACCGGCACGGCCTTGCTGGCGCCCACGGGTGTCACGCTGCGCTCTTGCAGCACGCGCAGCAGGCGGGTTTGCAGGGCCAGGGGCATGTCGCCGATTTCATCGAGGAACAGCGTGCCGCCATGGGCCTCGCGCAGGCGGCCGAGGTGGCCCTCCTTGCGTGCGCCGGTGAACGCACCGGCCACATGGCCAAACAGCTCGGATTCGATGAGGTTCTCGGGGATGGCGGCGCAGTTGATGGCCACAAAAGGCGCATCGCACCGGGGGCCGCTGGCGTGCAGGGCACGCGCAAACACCTCTTTGCCCACGCCTGATTCGCCCTGGATGAGCACCGGGATGGGCTTGGCCACCACACGGCGGGCCTTGTCGGCTGCGGTGCGCCAGCGGGCGTCGCCGGTGTCCAGCAGCGCCAGTGCGTCTTGCGTCGGTGCAGCGCGGGCAGCCGTGTTGGACTGCGACGGGGTCACCCACGCGGCGGCATCCATCTGCACTTGGGCAAACAGCAGCCCACTGATGCCGTTCAGGCCCAGCACCCGCAAGGCCTGGGGCTGCTGGGGGCGGCGTTTGTGGTGCGAAAGCAGGTCATCGAGCCGCACATCCAGCACACGCTCCAGCAAGGTGGCGCCCACGTCGCCCGCGTGCAGGCCCAGCTGCACCAGGCCCACGCGATTGGCGCCCACGATCCAGCCGTCGGCGGACACCGCCACGATGCCTTCGGCCACACTGCCAATGCCCTCGGGCGCGCTGTGCAGGTGCAGGCGGATGTTGCGTTTGCAGGTGGCGGCCAGCAGGCGGTTTTCGATCATGCGCGCTGCGGTGCTGACCAGGCCCAGCGTGTGGGCGTGGCCGTTGCGATAGTCGCCCGAGATGTCGAGGATGCCCAGCAGCTCGCCGGTGGCCGACAGGATGGGCGAGGCCGCGCAGGTCAGAAAACTGTTGCGCTCCAGAAAATGCTCGCCGCCATGCACCTCCACAGCACTGCATTCGGCCAACGCGGTGCCGATGGCGTTGGTTCCCCGGTGCGCCTCGTGCCACGAGGCGCCGCTGGTCAGCGCCACGCGCTCGGCCTTGTCCACAAAGTAGGGGTCGCCCAGCGTGTGCATGAGCATGCCGCGCCGGTCGGCCAGCACCACCACGCTCTGGCTGTGGCGCACCTGCTCGAACAGGTATTCCATGACGGGGCGCGAATGCGCGAGCAGCTCGGGGTTGCTGGCCAGCACATGGCGCAAGGTGCCGCTGCTGGGGTGGTCGATGGACTGGGGCCGCCCGGTGGGCATCAGGCCGGCCGCCATGCTGCGCGACCAGGAGCGGGCCAGGCGCTCGTCCACCAGGCCGCTGGGGCACTGGCCGGATTCCAGCAGGTGCTGGCGGGCCTGTCGCAGGGCGACGGGGGTGGTGAGGGGGCGCACGCTTTGTCTCCGTGCAGGGTCATGGTGCCCTGCTTTGAATGGGTTTGCGGGAGTATGGCGGGCTGCGCCGCCGGGGGCAAGGGCATGGCCACCGGGGTCGTGCCAACTGTTCCATTTCGTGACAGGTGTCGCGTTCCAGCACAGCGCGGATGTTGTCCGCTGCAACAGCAGCAACACCTGATCGGCAAAAAATCCCAATGAAATCAATGGTCCACGCGCCCTGCAACGCTGGCATGGGTCTTGAGTAGAGAGTTGGCATCGGAACGGCCCACAGGGCGGTCCGATAGCCACAACAACCTCAGGAGACAACACCATGACTGTTTACGCAGCCCCCGGCGCCGCTGGCGCCAAGATCGCCTACAAGCCCCAGTACAACAATTTCATCGGAGGCCAATTCGTGCCCCCGGTCAAGGGCCAATACTTTGATGTGGTCTCGCCGGTCAATGGCAAGGTCTACACCCAGGCCGCGCGTTCTACCGCCGAAGACATCGAGCTGGCGCTGGATGCCGCCCACGCCGCTGCCGACGCCTGGGGCAAGACCGACGCCGCCACACGCGGCAACATCTTGCTGAAGATTGCCGACCGCATCGAGCAAAACCTGGAGTTGCTGGCCTATGCTGAAACGGTGGACAACGGAAAGGCGATCCGCGAAACGCTGAACGCCGACATTCCGCTCACGGTGGACCACTTCCGCTACTTTGCGGGCTGCGTGCGCGCGCAAGAAGGCGCCCTGTCGAACATCGACGAGAACACCGTGGCGTACCACATCCAGGAGCCGCTGGGCGTGGTGGGCCAGATCATTCCTTGGAACTTCCCCATCCTGATGGCCGCGTGGAAGCTGGCGCCCGCCATTGGCGCGGGCAACTGCGTGGTGCTCAAGCCCGCAGAGTCCACGCCGATCTCCATCCTCATCCTCGCCGAGCTGATTGCCGACCTGCTGCCGCCGGGCGTGCTCAACATCGTCAACGGCTACGGCCGCGAAGCCGGCATGCCGCTGGCCACCAGCAAGCGCATTGCAAAAATCGCCTTCACCGGCTCCACCACCACCGGCCGCGTGATTGCGCAGGCGGCCGCCAACAACCTGATTCCCGCCACGCTGGAGCTGGGCGGCAAGAGCCCCAACGTGTTCTTTGCCGACATCATGGACAAGGACGACGCGTTTCTGGACAAGGCGGTGGAAGGCCTGGTGCTGTTTGCGTTCAACCAGGGCGAGGTCTGCACCTGCCCATCGCGTGCGCTGATCCAGGAAAGCATCTACGACCAATTCATGGAGCGCGTCTTGAAGCGCGTGGCCGCCATCCAGCATAAAAACCCGCTGGACACCGACAGCATGATGGGCGCGCAGGCCAGCAAAGAGCAGCTCACCAAGATCCTGTCGTACCTGGACCTGGGCAAGCAGGAGGGCGCTGAGGTGCTGGCCGGCGGTGGCCAGGCCCACCTGGGCGGCGACCTGGAAGGCGGCTACTACGTGCAGCCCACGCTGTTCAAGGGCCACAACAAGATGCGCATCTTCCAGGAAGAAATCTTCGGCCCCGTGCTGGCCGTGACCACCTTCAAGGACGAGGCCGAAGCGCTGGCCATTGCCAACGACACGCTGTATGGCCTGGGCGCCGGCGTGTGGAGCCGCAACGGCAACGTGGCCTACCGCATGGGCCGCGCCATCAAGGCCGGGCGCGTGTGGACCAACTGCTACCACGCGTACCCCGCGCACGCGGCGTTTGGGGGCTACAAGGAGTCGGGCATCGGGCGCGAGACGCACAAGATGATGCTGGACCACTATCAGCAAACGAAAAATCTGCTGGTTTCGTACTCAGAAAACAAGCTGGGTTTCTTCTGATGGGGGTGGCGGTCCACAGACCGTCCCTGGCGTCGTTGCTCCGTCTTGCCGTAGCGTTGCTACTGTCTGCGAAGGAGGCGCCTAGCCAGGAACGGTTTGTGAACCGCTGGAAACATTTCTACTGACGCGGCTCGTTGTTCCAACTTGCCGCGTTTTTTGCATCGCTCGCTGGAGACACCCCATGGTCGATAAAGTCATCGCCACCCCTGCCGCGCTGGAGCTGGTGGCCTTTCTGCAAGCCAAATACGGACCCGATCTGATGTTCCACCAGTCAGGCGGCTGCTGCGACAACAGCGCGGCCAACTGCTATCTGCCCGGCGAGATCACCATGGGTGCGGGCGATGTGTACCTGGGTGACATCGGCGGCTGCCCGTTCTACATCGGGCGCTCGCAGTACGAGACCTGGAAACACACGCAGCTCATCATCGACGTGATTGAAGGCACCGGCGGCACCTTCTCGCTGGAGGGGCCTGAGGGCAAGGCCTTCCACACCCGCTCTCGCGTGTTCACCGCGGTGGAGCTGGCGGAGCTGGCAGTGCAAGAAGACCGGGGCGCTACACCGTCACCGCTGTGAAACGGCGAAAAATAGTGCTAAAACAGCCTCAAGCGCTTACCCAGTAAGCGCAAGCAGCTATTGAATTTGTAGCGATTGGCGTGTACGCTGCAGCGATGCCTGACCCAGGTGGCTGCCGCCTTCGTCTTCTAGTTGGAACACCGACACCACCTGCACCAGGTCTTCGGCCTGGCTCTTGAGGCTGCTGGCGGCGGCGGCCATTTCTTCGACCAGCGCGGCGTTTTGCTGCGTGACCTGGTCCATCTGCGTCACGGCCTCGCCCACCTGGGCCACGCCCAGCGACTGCTCGTGGCTGGCCGCGCTGATCTCGCCGACGATGTCGGTCACGCGGCGGATGGAGGCCACCACTTCGCTCATGGTGGCGCCGGCGCGGTCTACCAGGGCGCTGCCTTGGGCCACGCGCTCCACGCTGGCGCTGATGAGCGACTTGATCTCGCGCGCTGCTTCGGCACTGCGCCCGGCCAGGCTGCGCACCTCGCTGGCCACCACCGCAAAGCCCCGGCCCTGCTCGCCCGCGCGGGCGGCTTCCACGGCGGCATTGAGCGCAAGGATGTTGGTCTGGAAGGCAATCGAATCGATCACGCCGATGATGTCGGAGATTTTTTGCGACGACGCGTTGATGCCGTGCATGGTGTCCACCACTTGCGCCACCACCTCGCCGCCCTGCACGGCCACGGTGCTGGCGCTGGCGGCCAGCTGGCTGGCCTGCTGCGCGCTGTCGGCGTTTTGCCGCACGGTGGCGTTGAGTTGCTCCATGGATGCTGCGGTTTCCTCCAGCGCGCTGGCCTGGCTTTCGGTGCGGGCCGACAGGTCGATATTGCCCTGGGCGATCTGCACGCTGGCCGTGGCCACGCTTTCAGACCCACCGCGCACATTGCGCACCACATCGGTGAGCTGCCGGCGCATCTGCAGCAAGGCCTCGAGCAACTGGCCGACCTCGTTGGTGCCGTGGGCGATGGGGCCACCGCTGAGGTCGCCCTGGGCCACGGCGCGCGACAGCTGCACGGCCTGCGCAAGCGGTTGCGTCATGGAGCGCACAAACACCAGGGCCACGCCGGTGGTGAGCGACAGTGTCGCCACCAGTGCCACCGCCACCCACAGCAGGCTTTGCTGCAGGTTGGAGACGCGGTTGTCCAGGGCCTGTGTCAGGTTGCCTGCGGCCTGGGCGTTGAGGGCGTACAGCGCTTCGATGGTGCGGGTGAAATGGTCGAAATAGTCCTTGGCCGGCAGCTTGAATTCGGTGGCGTTGATCACCTCGCTCTCCAGCAGTTGAAGCGACTGCGTGATCAGGCCCTGGATTTCCTGGGTCTTGCTGCCCATCGATTGGCGAAACTGCGGGTTGCGTTCCAGCGCCCGGTCGAAGCTGCGCAGGGTTTCTGCCTGCAACTCGGTGACGCGCTGGCGCAGCACCACCAGCTGCCCCTTGTCTTGCGGGGGCAGCTCGCCGCGCCCCAGAAACCCCGAGCCCTGCGCCCGCAAAACGCCCAATTTTTCACCCAACATCGGGGCATGGACCAGCGATGCCTGGATCAGCGCATTGGTGTCGGTGTCAGGGTCGGTTTGCAGGTCATAGGCGTGCAGCAGGCCCTCGTTGATCAACATGATCGAGGCAATCAGCTGGGTGTGCTGCGCCGTGCTTTGTGCAGTCTGCAGGCTGCGTGCGGCCACGGCCTGCTCCAGGGTCTTCCAGGTCTGCTGGGCTTGTGTCCATGCGCTGTTCTGCGCGGCGGGCACCTGCGCTGCGGCAAAGCTGGCCGCCACTTCTGCCATGGCTTTTTCCAGGGCGTCGCGGGCCGCGGGCCGGCGCGCCGCCAGCGCCTCGTCTCCGCCCAGCATGCCGGCCGACAGACCCCGATGCACCTGCATCAACTGCACCACCTTGTTCACCACCAGTGCGGGCACGGCACCCACCGATTCATGCCGCGCTGCCGCGATGGAGCGCAGTGAATCGCTCACATAAAGGTACGTGGGCAGGGCGCTCATCATCAACCCGATCGTGCCCAAGATCATGAATTTCTGAAGCAGGCCAAGGCGATGGAGGATGGACATGGCAATAAGCGCACACATGCGCAGGTCGTGGAAACACAAAGACCGAAGCGTGTTGTCGGCCACAAGAAGTCTGCAGGCCCATGGCGGGTATTGCAAGCTGTAACGTAATGTACGGAGATTGGCATCGGACCGGGTTGACGCATATCAAGTCAAGACGCTGTCGGCGGACCATGACAGGGCCCTCCAGGTCGTTGGAGGGGCGCCGTCCCCGGGTTGGGCTGGCGCAGCCGATCCGGGCGCTGGTGAATAATGTCCTGACTGTCCCAACTGCGGAGAATTCCCGGCATGCATTCCATCACCTTGCGTTTCATGGCCGCATCCGGCGAGCCATCGGCCTTGGGCCGCATTCAGGGTGGGGCCGTGTTGCTGTGGGTGGACGAAGCCGGGCTGGCCTGCGCCAGCGCCTGGGCGCACTGCGCCTGCGTGACGGCCTTTATGGGCGGTGCCAGCTTTCTGCGGCCCGTTCGCTCCGGGGATCTGGTGGAGGTGGAGGCCCGCCTGGCCTACACCGGCAGCAGCAGCATGAGCATGGCGGTGGAGGTGCGGGCGGGCAGCATCCAGGACAGGGACCTGCAGCCCGTGACCCACTGTGTGGTGGTGTATGCCGCCGTGGATGACGATGGACAGCCTCGAGCCGTGGACGCCTGGACCCCCGAAACCCCCGGCGACATCGCGCTGGCCCAGCGCGTCAAGGCCCATATCGACGCTGCGCGCGCAGCGCAGTAAGGCAGCGAATGACCACTGCGCCGGGGCCGATGCGGGCCCGCGATCTTCTGGCTGCGCTCGCGGTGGTTGTGCTGTGGGGCGTGAACTTCGTGGCCATGAAGTGGGGCCTGCGCAGCTTTACGCCATTTCAGCTGGGCGCCTTGCGCTACCTGTGCGCGGCCCTGCCCCTGGTGCTGCTGGTGCAGGCACCCCGCCTGCATTGGCGCTGGGTGCTGCTGTTTGGCGCTTTCCAGGGCGTGGGGCAGTTCGGCTTTTTGTTTGTGGCACTGCAAATGGGCATGACGGCGGCGTTGGCCAGCGTGCTGCTGCAAACCCAGGTGTTCTTTACCGCGCTGTTCGGTTTTGGTGTGCTGCACGAGCGCCCGGGCCGGCCGCTGGTGCTGGGGCTGGCGCTGGCGGGGCTGGGGCTGCTGTGTTTTGCCATGAACCATCTGCAGCCAGGCGCTGCCACGGCCGGCACCACGTTGGCGGGCCTGCTGCTGACACTGTGCGCGGCGGCTTCGTGGGCGGCATCGAACATCGTCTCGCGCCTGGCACAGCAAGCCTCGCCGGGCTACAACCCCCTGTCTTTCGTGATCTGGAGCAGCCTGGTGCCCGTGCTGCCCTTCATCCTGCTGTCGCTCTGGTTCGATCCGGACGCGGGCCGCTGGATTGATCCCGCCGCCTGGGCCGCCGTGCCGCTGGTGGCCTGGCTGTCGTTGGCCTATCTGGGCTGGGCGGCCACGGTGCTGGGCTACGGCATGTGGACCAGCCTGCTCAAGCGCTACCCGGCCAACCGCGTGGCGCCCTTCAGCCTGGGCGTGCCGCTGGTGGGCATGGCGGCGGGTCTGTGGGTGCTGAACGAAGTCGTCACCGCCTGGCAATGGGCGGGTGTGGCCTGCGTGGTGCTGGCCCTGGTGTGCGTAGTGCTGGGGCCAAGATTAGGCATGAAATAACCATGTAGCGCTTATCTGGAAAGCGCTGATAGCTATCTATTTAATAGTGGGCAGTGGCTGGCCGCACCCCGGTGCCGGGGGTGGGGGCGGGGGCATCACAGCAACCGACGGCGTGCGTAGCGCACCACGGTAACGCCAGCGCGGGCCTGGCGCGTAGAGGGCATCACCAGCACGCAGTCATCGTAGGGCGTGGCGACGGGTTCGCCATCGTTTTCGCCTATCACGGTGCCTGCCTGCGCGATCACTTCCAGTCCGGTGAAGGGTGCGTTGAAGCGGAAGGCGCTGCTGTGGGCGACTACGGGGCCCGTGACCTCAAGCGCCCACTGGCGGGGTGCATCGGCCAGGCGCCAGCCGGGCAGCCTGCGGTCCAGCTCCGCCGTTTGGACCACGCCGGCAGCTTCGAGAAAGCGCACGCACTGGTCCTGTGCGACGGCGCGGCTGGCGGGGTCGCCGTGGAAGCCGCACTCGATCAGCAGCGAACGCGAATCGCCGCCCTGCCCCGGGGCCTCGCCATCGGGCAGGCCAAAGCGCCCATAGTCGCGCATGCGTACGCCGTCTTTGTGCCCGGCATCGATCACGATGTGCTCGGGCGAGCGCATGGCGCGCGCCAGTTGCAGGTTGCGTGGCTGGACCCCGGTGAGCAGCAGCGGGGCCGAGGGCTCATGCATGGAATGGATGTCGAGCAGCCAGTCGGCCTGCGCTACCCACGGACGCAGCGCGGCGGCGCGGCGGCGCTCGTTGGTTTCCGCGGCGTCGATGCGCTCGTCCAGCCATTGGCGGTTCAGGTCTTCGTCGGTGAAGCGCGAGGCGTCGTGGTTGCCGGCGTCAAAGCGGTCGAACGCATCCAGGTTGCAAAAGGCCAGGGTCAGCCGACCTTTCTGCGGGCGCAGCGCTGCCTCCAGCAAACCCTTGAGGGCCCAGGCGCCGCACAGTTCATTGCCATGCACCAGGGCGCTGATCATCACGTGGCGCCCGGGCACACCCGAGTCGAAGTGCCACACGCCTGGCGTGCCGGTGTTGCCTGTACGCCAGGCGCTCAGGTCTGGTGCGGGCAACGTGAAGGTGAGGGCCGTTGGGGGTGGGAGGACGCTGCTCATTCTTCGATCTTGGCAAATTCAACAATCTGTTTGTACTTGGCCACTTCGGCGGCCAAAAACTTGTCGATGTTCACGCTGGGCGACGACACGGTAGAGCCGCTGCTCTCCAGCTTCTTGCGCAGTTCGGGAGCCTGCAGCGCTTCGTTCAGCGCTTTCTTGAGTTTGTCGAACACCGGTTTGGGCAGATGCGCGGGGGCCATGAGCGCGAACCAGACGCCAATGGCCACGTTCTTGTACTGGGCCGATTCAGAGATTGCCGGGATATCGGGCGTGGCGGCCGAGCGATTGGCTTCGGTGGTGCCCAGCGCGATCACCTTGCCGCTCTTGATGTGCGGCAGACCGCTGGAGAGCACGAACACCCCGTACTCGAGGTTGTTGCCCATCAGGTCGTTGGTGAGCGGCGCCACGCCGCGGTAGGGGATATGCGTCATGAACAGCTTGCCCTGTTCCTTGACCATCTCGCCCGCCAAGTGCAGCGAGGTGCCCACGCCCGAGCTGCCGTAGCTGAACTTGCCGGGGTTCTTGGAGACTTTCTGCGTGAACTCTGCCAGGTTCTTCACCCCGGAGCCGGTGGACGCCACCAGCACCAGGGGTTGCGAGGCGATCAGGCCAATGGCTGTGAAGTCCTTGATGTCGTATTTGACCTTCTTGGTCACCAGCTTGTTGATGGCGATCTCGTTGCTCGCCCCCACCAGCAGGGTGTAGCCGTCCGGTGCGGCGCTGGCCACTTTTTGCGCGCCAATGGCACCGCCGGCACCGCCAATGTTCTCTATCACCACCGGCACGCCCAGGCGGTTGCCCAGCTCGGTGGCCACCACCCGGCCCGTCAGGTCGGTGCTGCCGCCCGGCGGATAACCCACCACGATCGTGATGGGCTTGCTGGGATACGAGGCTTCCTGGGCGACTGCCGGGGCGCTGGCCAGCACGGCCAGACTGCAGGCCAGGGCGGCGCGGCGAGAGAGATGGAGGGTGTGCATGGCAGGTTGTCCTTGTGGTGGGGTTTGCCCATTGTGGGAACGCGCACAGGCTTCGTTGGTGCCGAAACGGCACCAGTTGGTGCGTAGTTGGGCCAAGTGCTGGCGCTGTTGCTGTCAGCGCAGCGTCACGGTCTGCCACAAGGCTTCGGCGAGCGGGCCCAGGCGGCGCTTGGGCCGGTACAGGCGCACGTCAAAGCGCACTTCCATTTGCTCGCTACCCGCGCGTGCGAGGCGGCCGCTCTTGCAGTCGGCATGCACCATCGACCAAGGAAGCCAGGCCACACCGAGCCCCTTTTGCACGTATTCGTAATGGGCGTCTGCCGAGTCGCATTCCACCAGGCGCTGCAGGCGCGGTGCATGGGGGTTGTGCGCCAAGTGGTCCTCGACCAGGCGCCCCAGCGCCAATTGGGGCGCGTAGGCCAAATACGGCACGGGTTGCCCTTGCGCAAAGGCGTGCAGCGCCAGCCCTTGCGGCGTGGCGCGGGATACGGGCACCAGGCGATCCGTGGCCATGGTGACATGCATGAACTGCCGAGCGTCCAGCCCAATGGCCAATGCCGGGTGGTGGTACACGAGCGAGAAGTCGGCCTCGCCGCGCTCCAGCATGGCGACGGTGTCCGCCAGTGCGCGCGTCAGGATGTGCAATTGCCCGTCTTGCAGAACCGGGCGCAGGCGCACCAGCCAGTCAGCCACCACGGTGCGTGCCAGGGTGCGGCCCGTGGTCAGCGTCACGGTGCGGCCCTGGCGCCCGGCCAGGCTTTGCAGCTCTTCGTGCGATTGCGCCAGGTTGCGCGCCAGTTCCGCGGCGGTTTCCAGAAAACTGGCACCCGCCGCGGTCAGTGTGACGGGACCGCCTCCGCGCTGTACCAAGGGTGTTCCAGCCCAGGCCTCAAGGGCGCGGATGCGACGCCCGAATGCGGGGTGGGTGACGTGGCGCAACTCGGCCGCACGCGTAAAGCTGCGCTCCTGCGCCAGCGTAATGAAATCCTCCAGCCACTTCAGCTGCATGGTCCGGCAGGCAGTGGATGCATGGGTTCACCAAACCCTCTATCCCTGCTGCCCATTCCTGTTGGCTGCACGCGGGGTTGGCACGGCGAGGCGTTGCCATGCGTGGCCTGGTCCCGGGTGGTTTCACCGCACTGCAACACAGCTGGTGTCTCCACGGTTGTCGGGCGTGTTAGCCGCACGCCGCCTGCAGCACAGCGCGGGTGCGCAGGGCCTCATGGCGGGCGGCGGCGGCAAAGTCGTCCCCGCCCGATGCATACAGAATGGCCCGCGACGAGTTCACGATGATGGGGCCGTCAGGGCGCAGACCGGCGCGCACGGTGGCCACGGCATCGCCACCCTGCGCCCCCACGCCGGGGATCAGCAAGGGCAGCGTGGGCGCAATGCTGCGCACGCGTTCAATTTCCTGGGGGTAAGTGGCGCCCACCACCAGGCCGAGCTGGCCGTTGCGGTTCCAGGGGCCTTGCGCGAGGCGCGCCAAATGTTCATACAACAGGGGCTGGCCCTCGATGCTGGCCAGACGCTGGTTTTGCAGGTCGTCGCCGCCGGGGTTGGAGGTGCGGCACAGCAAAAAGGCGCCCTTGCCGTGGTAGGCCAGGTAGGGCTCGATCGAATCAAACCCCATGAACGGCGAGAGCGTGACGGCGTCGGCGCCATAGCGCTCAAAGGCCTCTTTGGCGTACTGCTCGGCGGTGGAGCCGATGTCGCCGCGCTTGGCGTCGAGAATCACCGGCACCTGGGGCGCATTGCAGCGCATGTGCTGCATCAGCCGCTCTAGCTGGTCCTCGGCGCCGTGGGCCGCAAAGTAGGCAATCTGGGGCTTGAAGGCGCACGCCACATCCGCCGTGCTGTCCACGATGGCGGCGCAAAAGTCATAGATCTTGCGCGGATCGCCGCGCATGCCTGCGGGAAACCGGTTGGGTTCGGGGTCCAGCCCCACGCAGAGCATCGAGTTGTTCTGGGTGGAAGCACTGCGCAGCATGTCGAGAAATGTCATGGGGTGTAATTTTAGGCGGCACCATGGCGGATGTGACAAGCTTCCCGGCGGCGCAGTGTGGGCGTTTGGCACAGACCCGCCCCGGTGGGCCACTTCCCCGAAGCGCTGCGCCCATAAAAAATGGCCGTTGATCGGCCATTTTTCTTTCAAGGCCCCCTGAGGGCGAAAGCGGTCAGCGCGGTACGGTCAGCAGGCGCTGGACGTCGCGGTCATTGGGCAACGCGCAGTTCTGCCCGGGCACGATGCGGCTGTCTTCGGTGCGCACCAGTTTCATGGTCATCACCTTCATGTGATTGGCCAGCCGCCCTGCCAGGCGCCGCTCATCCCTTCACCAGTCCGCCATCCACGATCAGGTTTTGCCCGGTCACCGCGCGCGACCAGGGTGAGAGGAAGAACAGCACGGCGTCGGCAAACTCGGCCGGTGTGGTCACGCGGCGCAGCGGGGTCAGGCTGGCGATGAGTTCGAACACCGCCTCGGGCGTGGCGCTGCTGGCGTCGGTGCTGCGCAGCAGGCCGCCCGAAACCATGTTCACGGTGATGCCGTGCGGCCCCAGGTCGTTGGCCGCCGTGCGTGTGAGCGACAACAGCGCTGCCTTGGCGGCGGTGTAGTCGTGGTACGGCACCACGGGGTTCTGAAACAGGTTGGTGCCCACGTTCACGATGCGGCCAAAGCCCTGCGCACGCATTCCGGGCAACGCCGCCTGCAAGGTGTTGAGCGCACCCTTCACGGCGCCTTCGATCTGCTGGTTGAAGCGCTGCCATGCAATGTCGCCAATCTGTGGGCGCGCGTCGCCGTCGAACTGAAAGCCCACCAGTGCGTTGTTCACCACGCTGCTGATGGGCTGGCCGGTGCGCTCATGGGCCTGCGCAAACAGTGTGTGCACAGCGGCGGTATCGGTCACATCGGCCTGCAGAGCCATGGCGCGCGGGCCCAGTTCTTCGGCCAGCGCGGCGGCGGCCTTGTCGCTGTGGTGGTAGTTGATGACCACGCCCGCGCCTTCGCGCGCCAGCGCCCGTGTGATGGACTGGCCCAGACCACGGGCGCCACCGGTCACCAAAACCCATTGTTCCGCTATCAGCATGTCGATTCCCAAAATGGAGGCAAGCGCAGATTGTGGCGGCAAATAGTGCCCTGCCAGCTGCCTTGTCCCGGCGCGGTGGACGGCCAGCACGGGTCTGGGCAAGTGGCTGGATTTGCCACCGTTGCAGCGGAAAACCCGGTGGGAGAGCAGGAACCCGTGGGGGCGTTGATTGGGAGTCTGACCCCGATTTTTAGGAGTCTGACCCCGATTTTTACCCCGGCTGTTCCATGCCCCCGTTCATTCGCACAACCGTTCAACCTATGCGGCGGGGCGGTGCAGGGCGCACAGCTTGTTGCCGTCCGGGTCGCGCAGATAGGCCAGGTAGAGCTTGCCGCCAGGGCTTTCGCGCCAGCCCGGCGGGTCTTCGCAGGTGGTGCAGCCATTGGCCACGCCGGCTGCGTGGAAGGCATCGGCCTGCTCGGGCGACTGCATCGCAAAACCGATGGTGCTGCCGTTGCCAATCGTGGCGGGCTCGCCATTGATGGGCGTGGAAATGCCAAACGTGCCTTGGGGGCTGCGGAAAAAATAACGGTTCTTGTTGGCCACCGCGGGGTTGATACCCATCGTGGCAAACAGCGCGTCATAAAACTTTCTGGACTGCTCCAGGTCACTCACACCGACCATCACATGACTGAACATGGCATTTGTCTCCTTATTTGAGGCCCCCGGCGGGGCGGTTGACAGGCGACGGAATGGTACTTGTTGCCACGCCGCCCCGGGCTGCGCCGACGTAAAACACCTTGCACACCGGCGCGACCGGCCGGCGGGAGGCGCACGTCACGCCCGACATCCGCGGTGTAGTAGCAAACTTCAGGTCAAAATAGCCCCTGGCGCTTATGCTGAAAGCGCTAATAGCTATAAAAATAAGAGCAAAATAGGGGGCGGGATGGTCATCTCAAC
Source organism: Acidovorax sp. 35-64-16 (assembly GCF_002281195.1). Taxonomy (NCBI): domain Bacteria; kingdom Pseudomonadati; phylum Pseudomonadota; class Betaproteobacteria; order Burkholderiales; family Comamonadaceae; genus Acidovorax; species Acidovorax sp. 35-64-16. The sequence continues at coordinate 335,304 of NZ_NCFM01000001.1, forward strand.
CGTGTCAGCCAAGTCCCCATCCCCTGTCCTGGCCCACTTGTCCACCCACCGTTGCGCTACCCCATGCCACCCAACCCGCACTTCACCCCCGTCCCGCTGGACAAGGCCTACCGCCTGCTCAACCACGGCCCCACCGTGCTCGTCTCGGCCAGCCATGCGGGCGAGGACAACGCCATGGCCGCCGCCTGGGCCTGCGCGCTGGACTTTGCCCCGCCCAAGGTCACGGTGGTGCTCGACAAGGCCACGCGCACGCGCCAACTGGTAGAGGCCAGCGGGCACTTTGCCTTGCAACTGCCCACCCGGGCCATGGCCGCGCTCACGGTGGGCATCGGCACCGACAGCGCCAAGACCCACCCCGACAAGCTGCAGCAGCACGGCGTGCAGCTCTTTCACGCGCCCGGCCACGCCACGCCCTTGGTGCAGGGCTGCGCCGCCTGGCTGCTGTGCCGCGTCATCCCCGAGCCGCACAACCAGCAGACGTATGACCTCTTCATCGGCGAAGTGCTGGCCGCTTGGGCCGACGAGCGGGTGTTTCGCAACGGCCACTGGGAGTTCGACACCGCACCGGACGAGCTGCGCACGCTGCACTACGTGGCGGGTGGGCAGTTCTATGCCACGGGGGCGTCGGTGACGGTGTAATTTTGGTAGCAGTGCGCGGCGCCGGGTGTTGATCCCTCGCCCCTTGCGGAAGAGGGCACATTACTCCCCATCCGAAATCTCCAACTGCTTGAGGTCCGCAAACTTGGCCGCCATCGTCGGGTTGCCGCGGGTCAGCTTCTTGATCGTCAGATCTTCGGCCTTGTCGTTGGCCAGGCGCAAATTGTTGGCCGACTTGTGCAGCGCTTCCTTGGTCTTCTCCAGGTCCTTGATCGCCTCATCAATGCGCTTGATAGCCTCCTCGAACCCGTCCGACGCCAGGCGCCAGTTGCGCCCAAACGCGCCCTTGAACTCCTCCAGTTGCGATTCGAACTTGGTGATGTCCAGGTTCTGCGCCTTCACCAGCGCCAGCTCTGACTTGTACTGCAACGACTTCATCGAGGCGTTGCGCAGCAGCGTGATGATGGGAATGAAAAACTGCGGCCGCACCACGTACATCTTGGGGTAGCGGTAGAACATGTCCACGATGCCGGTGTTGTACAGCTCGCTCTCGGGCTCCAGCAGCGACACCAGCACCGCGTATTCGCAGCCTTTTTCACTGCGGTCTTTGTCCAGCTCTTTCAAGAAGTCTTCGTTGCGCTTTTTGGTGGCGGTCTCGTCGTTTTCGTTCTTCATCTCGAACATGATCGAGACGATCTCGTTGCCCGACTCATCCAGGTCGCGAAAGATGTAGTCGCCCTTGCTGCCACTGCGCGCGTCGTTGTCCTTCTCGAAATACGCGCGCGCAAACGCGGTGGCGCGGATGCGGTTGAACTCCGTCTCGCAGTGCTGCTCCAGCGTCTCGCCCACCATCTTGGTTGACAGGCGCGCCTTCATGTCCCGCAGCCGCGCAATCTCGCCGTCGCGGTCACGCAACTGCAAGGCGTACTGCTCTTTGATGGCGGCCTCCTCCAGCTGCTTTTTCATCACCACCAGGTTCAGATCGTTCTTGAATTCATCGCGCTCGCGGGCCACCACGGTGACCGCCTCGGACACCGCCAGCCTGCGCACCACCTCGCCCGCCTCCAGTTGTGATTTGAGCTGCTGAATCTCTGCATCCTTCTTGGCAGCCACGCCCTGCAGCTCTTGCGCCAGCCGCGCTTGTGCCAACTGCTCCGCCGCCTGCTGCGCCTGCCGCGCACGCTCCAGCTCATTCGCCAACGCATCGCGCTGCTTCTCCACCGCGCTCAGAGCCTGCGCCACCGCCAGGTCGCGCTCCACACCACCCGCATCCAGCTGCGCCTTCAGGGCTTGAATCTCGGCATCTTTGGCCGCTGCCGCCTTCTGCAACTCGTTGGCCACCTGGGCCTGCGCCAGCGCCACCGCATTGCGCTTGTCCTGCTCGGCCAGTTCCAGCCGCTCATGCAACTGCGCATGGAAATCCGCATCGCGCACCTGCTTGAGGATGTCGGCGTAGCCGGATTCGTCCACCTTGAAGGCTTTGTGGCAGTGGGGGCAGATGATGTCGTGCATGGCGGTCGCTGTGTGTTGTGTTTGGTTGGGTGGGGAGCATAGCGGGCACCAAGCAAAGCAATGGGGTGCGCTGCACGCGCGCTAGGGATGTCCTGACATGGACGTCTCCAGAAGAGCAAGATTCGGCAGCGACAGTTGTGCGGCGAAAAGCACGTTTATTCACCGCATATTTTGCGGCGAATAACCCGCATAATCACCGCATGCGTCCCCACCGCCCCACCCGCACGCCCCGCTACCTCTGGCAATTGCCCGATTGGCCGAACCTGACTTTTGATGCCGCAGCCCTGGCCGCGCCACTTGCGCAGGTGCATCGCGCACAGGGCATGCTGGCCGGGCGCATGGCAGCGCTGGGGCTGGCGCAGCGCGACCAGGCCACCCTGCAGGTGCTGACGCAAGAAGTCATCACCACCAGCGCCATTGAAGGCGAGCGGCTGGACCTGGACGCCGTGCGCTCCTCCGTGGCCCGCAAGCTGGGGCTCGATATTGGAGCCCTGGCACCCAGCGACCGGCATGTGGACGGCGTGGTGGACGTGGTGCTGGACGCCACCCGCCACTTTGACCAACCCCTGACCCCCGAGCGCCTGTTTGGCTGGCACGCGGCACTGTTCCCTACCGGCTACAGCGGGCGCACGCGCATCACCGTGGCCGGGTGGCGCACCGATGCCAGCGGCCCCATGCAGGTCGTGTCTGGCCCTGTGGGGCGGGAGAAAGTGCACTTTGAAGCCCCACCCGCCGCCACCCTGCCCGCGCAAACCCAGGCTTTTTTTGACTGGTTTGAAGCCGCCCCGGTGGGCGACGCCATCATCAAAGCGGGCCTGGCCCACCTGTGGCTGGTCACCTTGCACCCTTTTGACGACGGCAACGGCCGCCTGAGCCGCGCCGTGGGCGACATGGCTCTGGCCCGGGCAGAGGGAACGCACCAGCGGTTCTACAGCTTCAGCGCCCAGATACAGCGCGAGCGCAAAGACTATTACGACCAGCTAGAGGCCACCCAAAAAGGCCCGCTGGACGTGACCCCGTGGCTGCATTGGTTTCTGGGGTGCCTGCTGCGCGCCGTGCAGGGCGCAGACGCCACACTGGCGGGCGTGCTGGACAAAGCCCAGTTCTGGCAGCGCTGGGCAGGCACGCCCATGAATGCGCGGCAAACCCTGGTGCTGAACCGCGTGCTGGACGGCATGGAAGGCAAGCTGACCAACGCCAAGTGGGCGGCGATAGCCAAGTGCTCGCCTGATACGGCGCTGCGCGACATCAACGACCTGTTGACCCTGGGCGTGCTGGCGCGGCTGGAAGGTGGCGGGCGGAATACCGCCTACATCTTGGTCAAATAAGCCGCTAGCGCTTTATCAATAAGCGCCAGCAGCTATCAAATCAGAAGCAATTCACGGCCTGGCGACGCCACAAATCCCCACCGCCCTATCCCTGCGCATACCGCGCCAGCCGCTGCGCCAGCGTGCCGGTGTGCAGTTCAAACAGGTGGTTGTCAAAGTCGTAAAAGTACAGCGACTGCCCCTCGCCCTCCACCCGTGGGCGGGGCGGCTTCACCTCCGCGCCCAGCGCCCGCAGCCGCGCCTCGCAAGCGGACAGGTCTTCGTCAGCCACGGCAAAGGCGACATGGCGGTAGGTGCGCTCTGCCGGTGGCTCGCCCTCCATGAACGCCAGCCACAGCCCACCCAGCAGCACAAACTTTTCGCGGGAGAGGGAGAAATTGCGGCCCTGGCTGTCGTACACCTCTTGCGCGCCCAGGCCTTCGCAGAAAAGGTGGGCGGTGCGGTCTACGTCGCGCACGATGAAGGTGAGGTGGCTGAGGCCGAGGATGGGAGCGGTTGCCATGGGGGAGCCTGTACTCATCAATGTGCTGAGGGGTGGGTTGTAGCGCATTCGCGCCGCCTATGGGCGCATGCAAGCTGACCCCATAGAAAAATGAACCGAAAAAATTAACTTAACTTATTGTCAATATTCACTTTTCGGTAAAAAATCTAAAAACACAAAATATACCGAAATGCTCGAACTCAGCCCTACCATCACCCGCCAGTACATAGACGCCGTTGCCGTGTTTGACGCGCTGACCGAAGCCACCGAAGAAGCCGCCCAGGTGCGCGGCGGCATGTACTGGCACGCGGGGCCTGCGTCGTCACCGCAAGCGCAATACCTGGTGCGTACCTCGCCCGCCGGGGCCGAAACCAGCCTGGGGCCCCGCACCCCCGAGACACAGGCCATCTACGACAAATTCATGCAAAGAAAGCAGGCCAGCGCCGAACGGCTCACCGGCCTGAAAGCCGCGCTGGAGCAGCAACAGCGCATGAACCGCGCCCTGCGGGTTGGCAGGGTAGACCCGCTGGTGGTGGCGCTGCTCAACCGCCTGGCCAGCACCCACCTGAGCGAGCACTTTCGGGTGGTGGGCACCCACGCCCTCTACGCCTACGAGGCCGCCGCCGGGGTGCGGCTGGAGGCCGACACACTGGCCACCCGCGACATTGATTTGCTGTGGGACACCCGCAAACGCATCATTTTTTCTACCCAGCTTGCACGGGTGGATAGCTCCATGCTGGGGGTGCTGAAAAAAGTAGACCCCACCTTTCGTATCAGGCAAAGCCAGAAGTACACCGCCGTGAACAAAGACGGTTTTGAGGTGGACATCATCCGCCGCGAGCGCACCGGCGACGACCCCCACCCCATCAAGCTCAGCGACGCCGACGAACACTTCTGGGTGGCCCAGGCCCGCCGCGCCAGCGTGCTGCTGGACTCACCGGGCTTCTCTGCCGTCATCGTCGCCACCAACGGCACCATGGCACGCATGAACACGGTGCACCCGGCTACGTTTGTAGCCTTCAAGCGGTGGATGGCGGGGCAGCCAGACCGTGACCCGCTGAAGCGACGGCGGGATGTATTGCAGGCCGATGCGGTGCAGGTGCTGTTGGAGCAGTATTTGCCGCAGGTTTGAGTATCAAATCGGCCTCTAGCGCAATCAGGATAGGCGCAAGCAGCTATCAAAAACGTAGCAAAAAACGCTTTTGCATCCGCACCTACCCCTGCGCATACTGCGCCAGCCGCTGCGCCAGCGTGCCGGTGAGGCTGCGGCACCCGAGCCCACAGAACCGACGCATACACTCGCACCATGTCTGAAAAGCCGCTCTCTACCCCCCTGTTCCACGCCCCCAGCCCCGCCGCGCACAAGCTGGAACTGCTGCGCCAACTCTTCCCCCAAGCCGTGCAAACCGACCCCGACGGCAGCGTGCGGGTGGATGCGGCGCAAATCCAGCGTGCGCTGGACCCCGCCAACGCCCAAGGCATTCGGGTGGAAGAAACCGGGTACGAGCTGCGCTGGGTGGGCAAGCAAGAGGCCTACCACACCGCCTTTGCGCGCACCGACAAAATCGTGGCCCCTGTGCCTGCCGACAGCAAAGCGTGGGACAGCACGGGCAACCTGCTCATCAAGGGCGACAACCTGGATGCCCTGAAGCTCCTGCGCCAAAGCTACTTTGGCCAAGTCAAGCTCATCTACATCGACCCGCCCTACAACACGAAGAGCGACGAGTTCATCTACCGCGACGACTTCACCGCCCGCCAGACCGATATCCTGGCCCAGCTGGGCTACAGCGCCGACAACGTGGAGTACATCCAGAACATTTATGGCGCCCGCACGCACAGCGGCTGGCTGTCGTTCATGTACCCACGCCTGCTGCTGGCCAAAGACCTGCTGCGCGACGATGGGGTGATCTTTATCAGCATTGACGACAACGAGCAAGCGCAACTGAAGATGTTGTGTGACGAGGTGTTTGGGCAGGATAACTTTGTCAACACCATCGTTTGGGAAAAGCGCTACAGCCCACAAAATGCTGTGAAATGGTTTTCTGAATCACACGACTTTGTTTTGGCAATTGCAAAGAACAAATTGAATTGGATTCCAAACCTATTAGTGCGATCAGACGAGATGAATGATCGCTACAAAAACCCTGACAACGATCCGCGCGGAGTTTGGAAACCAGTGGACTCCACTGCGCAAGGGGGTCACGGGACCCAAAGCCAGTTTTATGAATTGATTGCCCCAAATGGCAAGCGGCACAAAGTGCCAAACGGTCGCTGCTGGCTCTACACCGAGTCCGTTTTCAAAACACTGATCGCCGATAACCGAATCTGGTTTGGTGCAGACGGCAACAATGTACCGGCGATCAAACGATTTCTTACTGAAGTCAAGCAAGGAACTGCGTGCCAAACGATATGGAAATATGCAGATGTAGGGCACAGCCAAGAAGCAAAGAAGGAGGTCAATGACCTGTTCCCAGAAGGTACCGTCTTTGACACGCCAAAGCCAATCCAATTAATCAAACGCATTCTTCAAGTTGCTACCGACAAAACTAGTATCGCGTTAGACTTCTTCGCTGGCAGTGGCACCACCGGCGAAGCCGTCATGCGCCTCAATGCCGAAGACGGTGGCCAGCGCCAGTTCATCCTGGTGCAAATCCCCCAGCCCATCGACCCCAAAAAGCAGAAAGAAGCCCACAGCTTTGTGACGCAAACGCTGGGCAAGCCCGAGGCGACGATTTTCGAGATCACCGCCGAGCGCCTGCGCCGTGCGGGCGACAAGATCAACGCAGCGCAGCGCAGCCAAGGCAAGCCCGAGGTGGATGCAGGCTTTCGTGTGTACACGCTGGCCGACGACCCGCATGCCCTGGTGCACCGCACCCCGCTGGACCAGGCCACCCAGGCCGATGTGGCCGCGCTGCAAACCGCCATTGCCACGCCCCAGCCCGAACAGCGCCCCGTGGTGCTGGCCAACCTGCTGCTGACCGAGGGCCTGCCCCTGTCGGCCACGCTCACGCCGCTGACTGCGGGCGGCGTGGCCGATGCCCTGTGGCAAGCGCAAGACACCTTGCTGGTGCTGGACGCTGTGCCGCTGGACGCTTTGATTGACCTGCTGCGCCAGCGCAAGGCGGCGGGCACTCCGGTGCACCATGTCAGCGTGTATGCCCCGTGGGTGCACGACGACAACTTTTTGCAAGGCGTGCAAACCTTGCTGGAGGCCGAGGGCTTTAGCGCGGACCGCTTGCGGCTGCGGGGGTGATGAACATGGCCAAAACAACCCTCACACCCCGGTTACCCCAGCTACCCCAGTTTCAGTACACCCGGCTCGAACACCAAACCCAGGCGGTGGACAGCATTGCCAGGGTGTTTGACAACGTGCCCTTTGTGGCCGCCACCGCCAGCCACGCCAACCCCACCTGGGTGCCCGCGCGCGCGGGCGACACCATTGAGGCCAACCTGCGCAGCATCCGGGCGGGCAACCAGGTGACGGCGGGGGCGGTGATGGTGCCCTACACCGCAACGCCTGCGCTGAACCTGGATGTGCTGATGGAAACAGGCACGGGCAAGACCTTCACGTTCATCGAAACGATGCACCGGCTGCACCAGCGCTACAGGCTGTCCAAATTCATTGTGCTGGTGCCCACCAACGCCATTCGCCAAGGCACGCTCAAGAGTTTGCAGACCACGGCGGCGTTTTTTGCACGCGAGTACAACAACCAAAAGATCAATGTGTTCGACTACTCCGAACGCACGGTGGCCGGGTTTGTGAATGCGGCCAATGCGGGCATCAGCGTGCTGGTGGCAACGTTTGGCTCGTTCAACAAGCAAAAAAACGTCATCAACAAACGGGGCGTAGAGGCCAACCTTTTTGGCCAGGCCAAAAGCTACATGGAAGGGCTGGCCGCGTTGCGCCCGGTGCTCATCATTGACGAGCCGCACCGCGCGGAGGGCGAAAAAACCCAGGAGTATTTGCCCAAGTTCAATCCGCTGCTGACCATCCGGTTTGGTGCCACCTTCAAGAACAAGGAATACAAAAACCTGGTGTACGCGCTGGACAGCGTGCAGGCGTTTCGCAAGCGCTTGGTCAAGGGCATCACGGTGGACACGGTGGGCGCCGGGCAGGCCGCCATGCATGCGCTGGTGCTGAACCGGGTGAGCGGCACGGCCAGCGCCCGCGTGGCGCACCTGGCCTACCAACGGCCCGATGGCAAAGCGGCCAGTGTGGAGCTGGCCAAAGGCGACAACCTGGGCGAGAAAACGGCGCTGGGCTACTTGCGCGGCCATGTGGTGGAGGCGGTGACGGCCAAGGAGCTGCGGTTTACCAACGGCTTTTCGGTGCTGCTGGGCGAGCCGACTAACTATGGCGTGCTGGCCGATGAGGTGCAGCAGCTCATCATCCGCACCACCATTGCCAACCACTTTGAGCGCGAAGAGGCGCTGTTTAGGCGCGGTATCAAGGCGCTGAGTTTGTTTTTCATCGACTCGGTGGGCAAGTATTTGCCCGAAGGGGGCAAGCCTGCGGTGCTGCGCGATGTGTTTGAGCGTGAGTACGCAGCGCAGTTGGCGCAGGTGCTAGCAAAAGACGATCTGGACACGGACTACCGCGCCTACCTGGAGCGCACCCAAAGCCGCGTGCAGGATGTGCACAAGGGTTACTTCGCCCGCTCGCTGACCGAGAAGGGACAGGAAGAAGCGGTGCAGCTCATCTTGAAGGACAAGGAGCGGCTGCTGTCGTTTGACACGGATTTGCGCTTTATCTTTTCGATGTGGGCGCTGCAGGAGGGTTGGGACAACCCCAACATCTTCACGCTGTGCAAGCTGGCCCCCAGCGATTCGAGCATTACCAAGCTGCAGCAAATTGGGCGTGGGCTGCGCTTGGCGGTGAACCAGCAGCTAGAGCGCATTGAAAGCGACGACGCCACCTTTGACGAAGTGAATGAGCTGGTGGTGGTGGTGCCGCAGAGTGAGGGCGATTTCGTCAAGTCCATTCAGGACGAGATCAAAGAACACAGCGTGGGTAGCGTGGCCGCTGAGTTTGATGACGTGACATTGCAGGCGTTTGGGGCTGCGCCCAGCACGCGGGTGGCAGGCAAGGTGCTGGACTTGCTGGTGGAGATGAAGGCCATTGATTTGGACGAGGTGTCGGGCCAAGCCACTTTGCGATGGACCGAAGCTGAGTTTGCAGCGCGGCGGGACAAGCTCCAACACGAGTGCCTGAAGGTGGCAGGCATGACCGCAGCGCATGCCAGCAGGGTGCTGGAGTATTTCGACCAGTATTTCGGTAGCAGTGGCCGCATCAAGCACAAAACCAAGCGCCCGGTGCAGGTGCTTACGCCACGTGCTGACCAGTTCGCCAAGTTCAAGCACCTGTGGCAAGAGTTGAACCGCGAGGCGGTACTGAAGTACGAACTGAACACACCGCTCTTGATTGACAACATCGTGGCGGCGATTGCCAAAGATTTCAACGTGCGGGCGTTGACGCTGGATGTGACCCGCACTGAGCACGCGCAAGAGGTGAATCTGGCGCGCAGCACACAGGCCAGCTACACGATGAAGCCGCACACGATTTATTCGCTGAGCGAGTTTGTGCGGGAGCTGAGCCAAGGCACCAAGCTGTCTATGACCACCGTGTGCGCGGTGCTGCAGCGCATGCCCGCCGAAAAATTTGCGTTGATCGCGAAAAACGAAAACCGTGCCCTGGCTGCACTCAAAGATATTTGTCTGCACTGTGTGTACGACACCATCATCAACAAGCTGAGCTACGAGCTGCGCGAGGTACGCATCAAGACCGGGCTGACAGACGCCAAGGGCAACCTTTTGCCCGAGGTGGCTGTGAGCGAGATGGGTAAAGAGCTTTATGCCATCGCAAACCCAGCGGCGGCAGAACGATCCCTGTACGCAGAACCCCAGATACCTTTGGACAGCACGATTGAACGCACCACAGTGGACGAGAGCCACCACCGGGCTGTGCAGGTTTTTGCCAAACTGCCGCGCATTCGCATCCCCACGCCGGCGGGGGAATACAACCCCGACTTTGGCTATGTGGTGCAGCGCGATGGCAAAGCGCAGGACCTGTATCTGGTGGTGGAAACCAAGGGGTACGACCAGCAAAGCGGAATTGCGGCCCGAGAGCAGCTCAAGATTGATGCGGCCAAACGCTTCTTTCAGGCATTGGCAGATAGTGGGGTGCCTGTCACGTTTGAGACCAAGCTGAACCAGGAAAAATTGGCGGAATTGATCGAACAGCTGGGCCAACCCTGAATCAGCGAATCCCCCCCCATTTTGGGGCTGGGCCTGAGGATATGCATCACAGGCTCAGCCCCAACTCCTTGCAAGACTCAAGAGCGCTGATCAGTACCCAGCACCAACCTCTGCGTAGCCCTCGTCGCCGCCACATACAACACCCGCGCCGCATCCCTGCGCGCCTGCGCCTCGGCCTCTGACAGCGCCTGCGCACCCTCTCCCGGCTCGGTGGCCTCCGCCCCCATGTGCTCCAGCCGCTCCACCCCCGGTATCGCCACCACCGGGAATTCCAGCCCCTTGCTGACCTTCATGGTCATGATCTTCACGCTGTTGGCCAGCGGGTCATAGTCGCCCGGCCCCAGGCGGTTTTGCTCGGGCACGCCGCGTTTGGCGAGGGTGCTGGCGCACAGGTCGCGCGCCTTGGCGTCGCGGCACAGCACGGCCATGTCGCCCCAGGCAAAGCCATCCGCATGTGCGCCTTGCAGCAGCTCGGCGATCTTGGCGGCCTGTTCGGGCAGGGTGGGCAAGTTGATGACGATGGGCTCGGGGCCGTCGCGGCCGCAGCTCACGGGTTTGACGAGGGGGATGCCGTCGTCGTCGCGGTCTTCGGCGGTGAGCAGGTCGCCCGCGATGGCGTTGGCGGTTTGCAAAATCTGCCGCGTGTTGCGGTAGTTGATCTTGAGGATGGTGGTGCGGCCCTGCGCCTGGATGCCCACGCTTTTAAAGCTGAAGTTCTTTTGGCGGCCGCGCTCGTAGATGCTTTGCGCGTCGTCGTACAGCACCAGCAGGCTGTTGGTGGTGGGGTCCACCATTTGGGTGACGAGCTTGAGCCATTCGGGCGCAAAGTCGTGGCCTTCGTCGATGAGCACGGCCAGGTATTGGCCGGTGGGGATGTGGCCCCGGTCCACACCGGTGATGACGCGCTGGACCATGTCGGCGAAGAAGGCGTCTTGCGACTGGTTGTTAGCGGGCAAGGCTTGCCCGTAGGCCACCAGTTGGGCGCGGGCCCATTTGTGGAAGTGGACGCAGTGCACGCGCTCGCTCAGGCCCTTGGCGGCCATGGTGGCGGCGAGTTTGACGGCCAGCGGCTCGTTGTCGCAAAGCACCAGCACGGGCTTGCCTGCGGCGTGGGCGCGGGCCAGGTATTCGGCGCGGTAGCCCAGCACCATGGTTTTGCCGGAGCCCGCCACGCCGTGGATAACACGGTGGCCGTCGCCCAGGCTGCGGGCCAGCTGCTCTTGCTGCAGGTCCATCACACGCATGATGTCGGGCAGCTGGGCGTCGGCATCGTTGTCGTCAAACAAGGTGCCCTGGGTTTGCACGCGCACCTGGGGGAACATGATCCAGCGCACCCGGTCGAGCTGCGGCAGGGTGATGGCGCCGCCGAAGCGGTGGGCAAACATGTTCCACAGCCGCTGTTGAAATTCTTCGGGGTCGGCGTGTTCGAGCATTTCGTCCTGGCAGATGACGTAATGCGGGTCGATGGTTTCGGCCAGGCCCGAGGTTTCAAACTCTTTGCGGGTGATGCGGGTGAACACCACGCCGTGCCCCCACGGAAAGGCCAGTTTGCCTTTGTGCGGCCCTTCGGCATGCACGAGTTGCGGGTCGCGCTCTAGCGCGTTGACCACCTGGATGGCGCAGTGGCGGGCTTGGGCCAGGGGATTGATGACGACTTTGGGGCGCCCGTTGTCCAGAATGGTCCACGCCTGCCGGGTGGCGTTTTGCACGGTTTGCAGGCGCCAGTCCTTCGTCTCCAGCACCAGCAAGCCCCTGCGCGCGTGCAGCACCACAAAGTCGGGGTGGGTTTGTTTGGGGCCGATGGGCACGTTGTGCCACAGCAGGTAGTCGGCATCGAGCTTTTGCTCCAGCCGCTCGGCCAAGCGACGCTCGCCCGTGGAATCAAATGCGGACGAGCCTATCGCCGGTATCAATGTCGCCATGCTGCTGGTCGCCCCTATGTTGTGCGCTGCATATGTTTATATGCAGTTGTTAATGCACTGTAGGGGGTGTGGTGGCGAGGCGCAACCTTTGAAGATAAGCCGCATGAATAGAGCGAGCCCACGCGAGGCAATGGATTGCGGTGCATAACCCCTCGCAGGTTTAAGTCAAATTGGCCTCTAGCGCTTATGCAGAAAGCGTTAACAGCTATGAATTGGTGAGCAAACATCGAGCTGGCGCTGAAGGCCCGCTGTGTTGGGCTGGCTCAGCGCCCGCTAGCCCAAATGCCCGCACGCCGGCGATCCGCTGCGCCGCGATAAGGCAAAAGCGATGCGGCAAGGCCGTGCCAAAAACCAGTTTGGCAGTGCGTGCAGACTTGTAGTGCGCACATCGGTGCGACACGCGCCACCATCAAACGGCCACGCCATCGGCGCCCTCACCCGCGCAATCGCGTCACACCGCCTGCAGATAGCGCCCTGCCAGCTCGTTCTGCGCTGCGGCATCCACGCCCAGCACGTCCACCAGATAGGTTTGCAGGCCGCCAAAGTCGTTGTCCACCATGTGCAGGGCGGCGTCCAGAAACTCTTCTTGCACGCGCCACAGCACGCGCAGCACTTCTTCGGGCGCGTGGCTGCCCATGCCGGGCGGGCGCTGGTAGAGCGTGTTGGTGAGCAGGTAGTCGTGCATGACCACGTCGCGCGGCACGCCCAGGGCGAGCAGGATGAGGGCGGCGGCAAAGCCGGTGCGGTCTTTGCCGGCGGTGCAGTGAAACACGGTGGGCGCATCGCTGGCCAGCAGCAGGCGGAACAGCTCGGCAAAGCGCGGCGCGTTGGCGTGCACAAAGCCCCGGTAAGTTTCCTGCATCAGCGCCACGGCGTCTTGTGCGGTGAGCTGGCGGCCGGTGCGCTGCAATTCCAGCGCACGCTGCACCACGGTGGGCTCGATGGCCAGCAGGTGGTAGGCCACGCCAGGCAGTGCGTAGGCATACGCGGCGCTTTCGGCCTGTCCGCGAAAGTCCACCGCGCGGGCCACGCCCAGATCGGCCAGCAGGGCCTGGTCCTGCGGCGTGAGCGCGGCCAGGTGGTCAGAGCGGAAGATGCGCCGCCACTTCACCTGCTGCCCGCGGTGGCCGATGTAGCCGCCCAGGTCGCGGAAGTTGGTGGCCCCGGTGAGCGGGAGCGAGCGCGTGGGGCGGGCGGAAGGCGCGTGGGGTAGTTGCTGCATGGTCAGGGCGTGGTGGGCGGCGCGAATGCGCAGGGGTTCAGCTTATCCCAGGCAGGTGACATGCCGTGTCTCGCAGTGGCACAGAGCCCTCCTGCGCGCCCCGGCGGTCTGAATGTCAGCGCGGCAGCGAGGTCAACGCGCCGTCCACCGCCTGCTCCTGGCTGCCCGGGGGGCAGAGCCGGTCGGTGTAGATGGTGCGACCGTCCTTGAGGCATTTGCGCGGAGGACGGGCCACGGGCACTGAGGCGCCGGATTGCGCTGCGCCCGCCTGGGCGGGGCGCTTCTCGGGTGGCAGGGTGTCGGGGCCGGGGCGGGTGATTTTCTTCCAGGCCTGCCGGGTCCACGGCCCGGCATGGGGCACCCACTGGTCGGCGGTCCACCAGGCTGCCGCGGCAGCGGCCACGAAGGCCACTGCCAGTGCAGTGAGAAGGGCGCGTTCGGCTGGGCTGCGCATGGTGCGGGCGGATGCTTGCGACGGTTACCGCTTTTGAGTGGTGTCGTGATCAGGCAGCCGGTCAGCCCAGGTGGTTGCCCAGAATGCCCGCCAGTTCGAACATGCCCGCGCTGTCCTTGCCGAACACGGCGCGCAGCTTGTCGTCGGCGATGATGGTGCGCTTGTCCTTGGGGTCCTGCAGGTTGTGGGCCTTGATGTACTCCCACATCTTCTTCACCGCCTCGGGCCGTGCCACGGGCTCGGCGCCGATCACGGCAGCCAGGGCGGCGCTGGGGGCCTTGCCTGCGGCGGGCTTGCGTGGGGCCTTGGTGGCCGGGGCTTTCTTGGCAGCGGCCGGTTTAGCAGTTTTTTTGGCGGCGGCGGTGGTCTTGCCTGCCTTGGCAGCGGCTGTTTTGGCAGCAGCGCCCGGGCGTGGCGGGAACTTGCTCGGCGCAAATTCAAAGTTGACCTTGCCCGCCTCCTTGTCCCACGCCAGGTGGGCCTTGAAGGCGCGGCGGGTGCGCATGCTCACAAACTTGTCGAGCAGGTCGGTCTTGCCAGTGGCCAGCAGCTTTTGCATTTGCTCGCGCTCCACGGGCTGCTGCAGGATGATCTTGCCGCTCTTGAAGGTGCAGCTCGGTGTGGGCTGCGCGGCCGTGGGCACGGCCTTGCTGCACACGTAGTTGCTGCCGTGCTCGTGCACGTCTGAGCCACAGATGGGGCAGGCGCCCAGGGAGGCGTCTTCAAATTCGACGATCTCGCCGGATTCTTCGCCCTTCTTGTCGTCGCCAAAGTCGAACTCGAGCTTGTAGTTGTGCGCCTCGTCGTCGTATTTGATGACGATCTCGGACGTGAAGGGCCAGCCCGCCTTGGAGCGAAAGCCCTCCAGCGGGCCGATCTTCTTGTCGCGCAGCAGGGCATTGGCCTCGGCGGTTTCAAAGGTGCGGCCTGCGGGCGATTTGCCAAAGCTGAAGCCGCAACCTTCTGCACCGGGTTTACCGACGCAGGCAAAGCGGCGGTAGTTTTCCTTCACCACGCCGCCGCAGTTGGGGCAGGGGGATTCGAGCGTGGCGTAGTCGCCGGGGATGGTGTCGCGGTCGTATTCCTTGGCCTTTTGGACCATGCGCTCGGTCATGCTGGCAATGCCGGCCATGAAAGATTCGCGGCTGAGCAAGCCCTTTTCCATTTGCGAGAGCTTGAACTCCCATTCGCCGGTCAGGTCGGCGCGGCACAGCTCTTCCACCTCCAGGCCGCGCAGCAGCGTCATGAGCTGGAAGGCCTTGGCCGTGGGGATGATTTCACGCCCTTCGCGCAGCATGTACTTTTCGGTCAGCAGACCTTCGATGGTGGCTGCGCGCGTGGCGGGCGTGCCCAGGCCTTTTTCCTGCATGGCCGAGCGCAACTCTTCGTCGTCGATCTGCTTGCCGGCGCTTTCCATGGCGCCGAGCAGCGTGGCTTCGGAGTAGCGGGCGGGCGGCTTGGTCTTGAGGCCCTTGGGGTCCACCGCCACGGTGTTGACCATTTCGCCAGGCTTCACAGGCACCAGGTTCTGGCCCTTGTCGCCCTCTTTGCCGCCTTCCACTTCTTCAGCGGCTTCCTTGCCATAAATGGCCAGCCAGCCCGGCTTGACCAGCACCTTGCCTTCGGTCTTGAAACTGTGCGGGGCCACGGTCGAAATGCGCGTCGTCACCGTGTATTCAGCACTCGGGAAGAACACCGCCATGAAGCGATGCACCACCAGGTCGTACAGCTTCTGCTCGGCTTCAGACAGGCCCGATGGTGCCTGCAGCGTGGGGATGATGGCAAAGTGATCACTCACCTTGCTGTTGTCAAAGATGCGCTTGGACGGGCGCACGTAGTTGTTGTTCAGCGCCGTGAGCGCGTGTGGCGCGAGGTGCCGCATGCCGCTGTCGGCCAGCATCTCGAAGGTCTGCTTGGCCACGGGCACATAGTCTTCGGGCAGCGCACGCGAGTCGGTACGCGGGTAGGTCAGGGCCTTGTGGCGCTCGTACAGGCTTTGCGCCAGCGCCAGCGTGGTCTTCGCGCTAAAGCCGAACTTGCCGTTGGCTTCGCGCTGCAGGCTGGTCAGGTCGAACAGCAGCGGCGACGCTTGCGTGGTGGGCTTGCTTTCTTCGGTGACCGTGGCCTGCTTGCCGCGCACGGCGTTGGCAATCGCCGTGGCTTCAGCGGCAGACCAGACGCGGTCCGCGCGGGCTTCGACGTCTTCGGATTTCTTCCACTTCGGGTCGAACCACTTGGCGGGGTATTCACCGGCCTGCGCGCCAAAGGTGGCGTGGATTTCCCAGTAGTCGCGGCTGATGAACTTGCGGATTTTTTCCTCACGCTCCACCACCAGCGACAGCGTCGGTGTCTGCACCCGGCCCACGGTGGTCAAAAAGAAGCCGCCATCGCGCGAGTTGAACGCCGTCATGGCGCGCGTGCCGTTGATGCCCACCAGCCAGTCGGCCTCGCTGCGGCTGCGCGCGGCGCTGGCCAGGCCCGCCATCTGCTGCTCGGTGCGCAGGGCGTCAAAGCCGTCGCGGATGGCCTGCGGCGTCATGGACTGCAGCCACAGGCGCTTGACAGGCTTGCCCAGCGGCTTGCTGCCACCCGCGTATTGCTCGATCAAACGGAAGATCAGCTCGCCCTCGCGGCCCGCGTCGCAGGCGTTAATGAGGTCGGTCACGTCCTTGCGCTTGGCCTGCTTGACCACCGCGTTCAGGCGGCTCTTGGTCTTGTCCACGGGCTTGAGGTCAAAGTACGGCGGGATGACGGGCAGGTGGGCAAAGCTCCACTTGCCGCGCTTCACGTCAAACTCTTCCGGCGCCTGGATCTCCACCAGGTGGCCCACGGCGCTGGTGACTACATAGCGGTCGTTCTCGAAGTGGTCGTCGTGCTTGTCAAACTTGCCGGCCACGGGGGTCAGTGCGCGCACGATGTCTTGCGCGACGGAGGGTTTTTCTGCAATTACCAGGGTCTTGGTCATTTTGGGGCTCTCGCCAGTCATTCTGGTTGCCCGGGTTGCGGGCGCTTCTACAATTCGGGTCTCACGCGCATGCACACGCATGTACGCGCACGCACACACATGTGTGCACCATCAAGTTAACAGAGTTTTTGCCATGCCCCGCTCCGCATCGCCCGCCGCCCCCACTGTTGCACCGGGCCGCCGTATCCAGACCCGGCGCTCGGGCGTGCATGGCAAGGGCGTGTTTGCCGTGCAGGACATTGCCGAGGGCGAGGTGCTGGTGGAATACACCGGCCAGGTCATCGGCTGGCAGGAAGCGCAGGACCGGCACCCGCACGACCCCCTGCAACCCAACCACACGTTTTACTTTCATGTGGATGAAGACCGCGTGATCGATGCAAAGTTCGGCGGCAACTCCTCGCGCTGGATCAACCACAGCTGCAACCCCAACTGCTACGCCGATGAGCGGGACGGCCGCATTTTCATCACCGCGCTGCGCAACATCCAGGCGGGCGAGGAGCTCAACTACGACTACGGCCTGATCATCGAAGAGCGCTACACACCCAAGCTCAAGGCCGAATACCCCTGCTGGTGTGGCAGCAAGAACTGCCGGGGCACGCTGCTGGCCCCCAAGCGTGGCTGGGCGCCGCCCGTGCCGCTGCCGCCTTCAAAGCAAAAGGCCCAGGCCAAAACAAAGGCAAAAACGAAGGCCAAAGACGCTGCTCCCAAAAAAGCCAAGGCAGCCAACGAGGCGAAGAAAACCAGGGCGCCCGCCCCGCCTGCGGCCCCCCAACCCCGCCGCAACCGCCCGCAGTGATGCCGCAGCAGAAAAGTCCCATTCGCTGGCCCGCCGAGGCCGTCTGGGAGGCCGTGGCGCCGCTGCTGCCCGGCTTCACGGTCGAGGTGCTGCCCAGCATCGACTCCACCAACACCGAGCTCATGCGCCGCGCACGCGCCGGCCAGTGCGAGCCCACGCTGCTGGTGGCCGAGCAGCAAACAGCAGGGCGCGGGCGGCTGGGGCGCGTGTGGCAAAGCGATGCGGGGGCGTCTTTGATGATGTCCCTGGGCCTGCCACTGGCGCCTGCCGACTGGTCTGGCTTGTCATTGGCTGTGGGCGTGAGCGTGGCCGAGAGCCTGCAACCCGTGTTGCCCGCCCTGGGTGATGGCCATGCGGCGCGCATTGGCCTCAAGTGGCCCAACGACCTGTGGTTGGACGGCGCAGCGGGCGAGCGCAAGCTGGGCGGCATTTTGGTGGAGACCGCGAGTTTTGTTGCGCCCCAGGCGCCTGCTGCC
Organism: Acidovorax sp. 35-64-16; assembly: GCF_002281195.1. Lineage (NCBI taxonomy): Bacteria > Pseudomonadati > Pseudomonadota > Betaproteobacteria > Burkholderiales > Comamonadaceae > Acidovorax > Acidovorax sp. 35-64-16. The sequence goes on from NZ_NCFM01000001.1 coordinate 353,312, forward strand.
ACCCGCGCACCCGCCGCCCGCTATGTGGTGGTGGGCATTGGCATCAATGTGCTGCCACGCAGCCCCGAGGGCCTGAGCATGCCGCCCGGCAGCCTGCAGGATGTGGAACCCGGCCTGGACGCCCCCACCGTCCTGCTGCGCATCGCTGCGCCCCTGGTCGCCATGCTGCAGTCGTTTGAAGGCTATGGCTTTGCGCCCATGCAGGCGCGATTTGCCGCGCGCGACGTGCTGCAGGGCCGGGCCGTGACGCTGAGCGACGGGCAGGCCGGCACAGCGCATGGCGTGGCCGAGGACGGTGCGCTGCTGGTGCACACCGCGCAAGGCATGCAGGCCATCACCAGCGCTGAAATCAGCGTGCGGCCCGCAGCCGCCCGCGCCCTCTGAAAGACCTGCCCATGCTGCGACTTGCTGTCATCGTCCTGCTGCTGGCCAATGCCGGCTATTACGCGTGGTCGCACGGCTGGCTGCGCTCGTGGGGGCTGGCGCCGGTCGAACAGTCCGAGCCGCAACGCATGGCGCAGCAAATCCGCCCCGAAACGCTGCGCATTCTGCGAGCCCGCGAAACCCCGCCGGTGGCGCCATCCGTCGCCAGCGAGGCCCCGGCTTCCGCCCCACCCGCCCCCGCACCCGCACCCGCCGCGATGGCGGCTTCCGCGCCTGCCACGGTGTGCCTGCAGGCCGGCACGCTGGACCAGCGCCAGGCCGACGCCGTGCGCACCGCTGCCGCGGCCCTGCCGCAGGGCAGCTGGAGCCTCGAATCCACGCCCATTCCCGGGCGCTGGATGGTTTACATGGGCCGCTTTGCCGATGACGAGGCGCTTGACAAGAAGCGCGCCGAGCTGCGCGCCCGCAAGGTGCCCTTTGACCGCCCCAACAACCCGACGCTGGAGCCGGGCCTGTCGCTGGGCCGTTTTGCCTCGGAAGAAGCCGCCCAGCGGGCGCTGACCACGCTGGGCAACCAGGGCGTGCGCACCGCACGCGTGGTGGTAGAGCGGGCCGAGGCCCCAGGTTTCACGCTGCGCCTGCCCGCCCTCGACAGCGCCACGCGCGCGCAGGTCGAAACGCAGCTGCGTCCGGCCTTGGGCGAAAAGACACTGCGCACCTGCCCTTGATATTTGAGGCAAAAACGGCTGCAGCGCTTGATGGGTAAGCGCAACATGCTTCTGTTTTAATAGCATTCAGGCCCTGCTGTTCGTACACGACCGCAAGGGCCTGCCGTGGCGCATGCGCGCCCGGGCCGGGCTTATCCCTGTGGCGCGTCGGTGTCCGGCATGCGGGCGGCAAAGCGCACCGTGAAACGTGCGCCCGGTGGCTGCTGGCCGGGGTTGGCGTCTTCCAGCGTCACCTCGGCCTCATGCTGGCGCGCAATCTCCATCACGATGGGCAGACCCAGGCCCGAGCCGTCGGCCTCGCTTCCCAACGCCCGGTAAAAGGGTTGAAAAACCAGTTCGCGCTCGGCCTCGGGCACGCCGGGGCCCGAGTCTTCCACCTGCAGCAGCAGTACATGGCCAAAGGTGTCGGCCAGCACGCGGGCCGTAACCACGCCGGGCTTGTCGGGGGACGAGGGGGTGTAGTTGATGGCGTTGTCCACCAGGTTGCGCACCAGCTCCTTGAGCAATGTGGGGTTGCCGTCCATCCAGACGCCGGGGGTGCCCGGCTGGGCACCGTCGTAGCCCAGGTCGATGTGCTTGTCGAGCGCGCGCGGCACCGAGTCGCGCACCACCTCGATGGTGAGTTTGGCCAGATCGCACGGCACGCGCGCAATGCCCACGCCGCTGCCTTCGGCGCGCGCCAGCGCCAGCAACTGGTTGACGGTGTGCGTGGCGCGGATGCTGGAGCGGCCAATCTGTTGCAGTGAGCGCTTGAGCTCTTCGGTGCTGGTGCCTTCGCGCTGGGCCAGGTCGGCCTGCATGCGCAGGCCGGCCAGCGGCGTCTTGAGCTGGTGCGCCGCATCGGCCAGAAAGCGCTTTTGCGTGGCCAGCGAATCGCCCAGGCGCGTGAGCAGGTCATTCACGGACGACACCAGTGGCGCCACCTCCAGCGGCACGGTGCGGTCGTCCAGCGGCGAGAGGTCGTCGGGGCTGCGCTCGCGGATGCGCTGCTCCAGCTGGTTCAGTGGCTGGATGCCGCGCGCCAGCGCCAGCCACACCAGCAGAACCGCCAGCGGCAGGATGACGAACTGCGGCAGCATCACGCCCTTGATGATTTCGGTGGCCAGCACGCTGCGCTTTTCGCGCGTTTCGGCCACCTGCACCAGGGCCAGCGGCGCATCGGGCAGCGCCAGCCGCACCCAGATGTAGGCCACGCGAATCTCCACGCCGCGCAGCTCGGCATCGCGCAGGCGCACTTCGCCGGGCGCAGTGTGATCGTCATCGTCGGGCAGGGGCAAATCGCGTTCGCCCGAGAGAAATTTGCGCCCCGGCCCGGTCACCTGGTAATAAACGATGTCGGAGTCGTCGGCGCGCAGGATCTCGCTGGCAGGCTGGGGCAGGTTGAACTGCACCTTGCTGTGCTGCACCGTCACCAGCTGCGCCAGCGCATGGGCGTTGTATTCCAGGGCGCGGTCAAACGGCTTGTTGGCCAGGCCCTGCGCCACCAGCCAGGTCAGCGCCAGGCTGACGGGCCACAGCAGCAGCAGCGGCGTGAGCATCCAGTCCAGGATCTCGCCGAACAGCGAGCGCTGCTCGCGCTGGAAAATCTTCACTGCGCCCCCGGTTTGTAATGAAATAAGGCTATAGCGCTTATTGGATAAGCGCTAACAGCTATTAATTTCATAGTGAATGCAGCCTGGATGGATGCGGCTAGCCGGGGATTTTTTCCAGGCAGTAGCCCAGCCCGCGCACGGTGGCAATGCGGATCGGGCCCTTCTCGATCTTTTTGCGCAGGCGGTGGATGTACACCTCGATGGCGTTGTTGCTCACCTCTTCGCCCCACTCGCACAGGCGCTCCACCAGCTGCTCCTTGCTCACCAGGCGGCCGGCACGCTGCAGCAGCACTTCGAGCAGCCCCAGCTCGCGCGCCGATAGCTCGACCATCTTGCCGTCGATGGTGGCCACGCGGCCGGCCTGGTCGTACACCAGCGGGCCGTGCTTGATGGCGCTGCTGGTGCCGCCCATGCCCCGGCGCGTGAGGGCGCGCACACGGGCTTCCAGCTCTTGCAGTGAAAACGGCTTGGCCATGTAGTCGTCGGCGCCGTAGTCCAGGCCCTTCACGCGCTCTTCCACGCTGTCGGCGGCGGTGAGGATGAGCACCGGAAGGGCCGTTCCCCGGCTGCGCAGGCGCTTGAGCACCTCCAGGCCGTGCATCTTGGGCAGACCCAGGTCCAGGATGAGCAGGTCGAACTCGTTGTTGGTCAGCAGGGCGGCATCGGCTTCGCTGCCGCTGGCCACATGGTCCACCACCGCCCCCGAGGCGCGCAGCGTGCGCAGCAGGCCATCGGCCAGCACCTGGTCGTCTTCGGCAATAAGAATGCGCATGCGGGAGTCTCCTGGTGGGAGGCGGCGGTCTGGTGCCGCGCCTGTGCCACGATTTTAGGCGGCGCCGCGCCGCAGTGCAGGCGCTTTGCAGCGAGGGCGGGGGTGGCGGGCCCACCCCGGCGCAGCCAAGGCCCTTCAGCGTGGGTCGGTCACCAGCAGCTTGTGCACCAGCGCCTGCAGGTCGGCCTGCAGGCGGGCCATGCCCTCGGGGTGCTGCTCCAGGGTGGTTTCGTCCATGTAGAGCTTGCGGTTGATCTCGACCTGGATGCTGTGGCGGTGCTGCGCCGGGTTGCCGTAGCGGCGCACCAGCTCCACGCCCTTGTAGGGGTGGTTGTATTCCACGCTGTAGCCACAGCCGCGCAGGTGCTCGCAGATCAGGGCCGACAGCGCCGGGCTGGCGGTGCTGCCATCGCGGTCGCCCACCACGAAGTCGGCATGCACCATGCCCGGAAACTCGGTGGCATGGCTGGCGGCCACGGCGGGCATCGAATGGCAGTTGATGTGGATGCTGTAGCCATGGCGTGCATGGGCCGCGTCAATGGCCTGCGCCACGGCGCCGTGGTAGGGGCGCCAGCAGCGGTCAATGCGCGCGCGCACCTCGGCCACCGAGAGCAGGCGGTTGTAGATGGGCTCGCCTTCGTCCGTGAACTTCCAGATCAGGCCCTTGCCCAGACGCACCTTGCTCAGCACCTTGGGGTCGGTCGAGATGGGGTCGGTCCATTCACCATCGAGCAGCGTGGTGTCGAGCTCGGTGGTGTCGCGGTTGGCATCGAGGTAGATGCGCGGGAAATGCGCCTCGACCCAGGCCACGCCCAATGCGGGGGCAAAGGCGTAGATTTTTTCGACGTGGGTGTCTTCCGCACGGCGCAGCGTGGGCAGATCGCAAACCGCGCCAAAATCGTGTGGGTAGAACGTGCCGCTGTGCGGCGAGTCCAGCACCAGCGGGGTGGTGCCGGGCTGTTGCGACACCATGCTGACGGGGGGCGCGGCAACGCCGGGCGTGCCGGTGGCACCGGGATCAGGTTGTTGAAAGCGGTGGTTGATCAGTTTCAAGGCTGCATGCATAGGCAAAGTGTGCGCAATTTGGGGCGGCCGGCCTAGCCGCCCAGACCCGAAAGACCCTGTGGTTATCCCTGAGTCTTTCTGGTTGTGGCCGTCGGGCCCGCAGGCCCGCTGCTGAAATCAGTCGAGGCTGACCTTGGCGAATGCCGCCACGCCTTTCATCTTGTCGATTTCGCGGGCGATTTGGGCCGTGAATGCCTTGGGCGTGGTGCCCGAGGGGTACAGGCCCTGCCCGGCCAGCCGCTCGCGCACGGCGGGTTCCTGCAGGGCCTGGGCCACGGCCTGCTGGATGCGATCCACCGCCGCAGCCGGCGTGCCGGCAGGTGCCACCAGGCCAAACCACGACGGATCGTTGTTGGCGGCATGGCCCAGCTCGCCATAGGTGGGCACATCGGGCAGCACGTCCAGCCGCTGGGGCCACGAAACGGCCAGCGCCTTGACCTTGCCCGACTTGATGTGCGGCAGCGACGAAGCCACCTGGTCAAAGTACACCGCCACCTGTCCCGCCAGCACATCGTTGATGGCCGGGCCTGCACCACGGTAGGGGATGTGCACCATCGAGGTGCCGGTGCTGCTCTTGAACAGCTCGCCCCACATGTGGCCGATGGTGCCGTTGCCCGGCGTGGCATACGACACCTTGCCGGGGTTGGCCTTGAGGTATTTCACCAGGTCGGCAAAGTCCTTGACCGGCAGTGCCTTGGGGTTGACCACGATGACGCCCGGCGCTTTGACGATCTCGGTCACGCCCACGAAATCCTTGGTGGGGTGGTAGGGCAGTTTGCTGTACACGGCGGGGTTGACCCCGTGGGTGGACAGCGTGGCCACGCCAATGGTCAGGCCGTCTGCAGGGGCGCGGGCCACTTCGGCCATGCCGATGGAGCCACCCGCGCCGCCGCGGTTTTCCAGCACCACGGGTTGCTTGAGGATGCGGGCCATGGCGTCCTGCAGCGTGCGTGCAGTGATGTCGGTAGCGCCCCCCGGCGGGAAGGGCACGATCATGCGTAATGGCTTGCCCTCTTGGGCAAAAGACATTCCAGGCACGAAAGACACAGCAGCCAATGAGGCAAGCAGTTGACGGCGTTGCATAGGTTCATTCTCCTTTGGGATGCACTGAGGTTATCGAAGCTGACGCCTTCTACCAAGCAACGGTTATGCCTGATAACATTCCATTTTGGAATGTATTGAGTGCAACCTGCCATGTCATTGCGCCGCCTCGCCCCACCTTTGCACCTGCTGCGCGCGTTCTCCACCGTGGCCCGGTTCGGCGGTGTTTCACGCGCTGCCGAAGCGCTGCACCTCACGCAAAGTGCTGTGAGCAAGCAGATCAAGGACCTGGAAACCTGGGTGGCGGTGCCGCTGTTCGAGCGCACCCGCAAGCGCCTGGCGCTCACCCCTGCCGGGGAGCGCTATGAGAAAGCCGTGCAGGCCGTGCTGCTGCAACTGGAAGCCGCCACACTGGAGCTCATCACCAGCGACGACGGCGGCGGCGCACTGCACCTGTCGAGCCTGCCCACCTTTGGCGCCAAATGGCTCATTCCACGGCTGCCGCAGTTCCAGCTGCAGCACCCGCAGGTCACGCTGCATTTCGTGCCGTATGTGCACAGCTACAACTTCGAGCGGCCCGAGCTCGACTGCGCCATCCTCTTCGGGGACGGCCACTGGCCCGGTGCCCACGCCCACTACATCACGGGCAACGATGTGGCGCTGATCGCTCCACGTGCCAAGGTAGCCGACTGGCCCATCCACACCCCGCGCGACGTGGCGCGCCACACGTTGCTGCGCCATGTGACCGTGCCCGAGGCTTGGCTGCGTTGGAGCGAAACGCACGGCGTGCAGGGCAGCATCGACCCGTTGGCCGGCCCGCAGTTCGATCAGTTCCAGACCATGATCCGTGCCGTGATGGCGGGCATGGGCCTGGCGCTGGTGCCGCGCTGCCTGGTGCAGGACGAGATCGCCGCAGGCGTGGTGCGCGAGCCCTTGGCCGATGCCGCCCGGCGCGGCGGCTACCAAAGCGATGTGGGCTACTGGTTTTGCTACCCCGAAGGGCGCACGCAGCTGCACGCGCTGCAGTGCTTTCGGCAATGGCTGCTGGCCTGCGCGGAGCCCGTGGACGCTATGGACGCAGCAGCGGCGCTTCAACCACCCGCTGCCCCGGCATAAGCCTCCAGCCCAATGGCCACCACCGTGGCCACGTCCTGCCCCACCTCTTCACGAAACTCTGCTTCTGCCTGCGCCACGGCGTCGCGAAACGCCTGCAGCCAGGCCAGGCCCGTGGGCGTAAAGCACACGCGCCGCGCGCGCGCATCCAGCGGGTCGGCCGCGCGCGTGACCAGGCCCCAGGCCTCGCACTGGTCCACCAGGTTGGCCATGGCCTGCTTGGTCATGCCCGCGCGCTGGGCCAGGTCGGTCAGCCGGTCGCCCTGCAATGCCAAGTGCCGGGTGATGTGCACATGGGCTGCCGTGACCTGATCGCGCGCCGCCAGGTTGGACAGCGCCAGCGGCACCTCGACATTGCGCGCCATGAGCTGCAGCACCCGGGCATCGAAGCGGCGCAGCGCACTGCCCATCAGGCGGCCCAGGTGGGTCTGGCGCCAGCGGTCGTCGGGCGTCGAAATGGCCGGGATGGGGGGCGTGATGGAGAGGGTCGCAGGTGAAAAATCATCCATGCCACATTGTCAGGCAAACTGACTAAAAATTGCTTTATCTCGATTCCATTGCTCGCATAAACTACTGTTCAAGCATCCAGCCTGTGATTAACCGCAGAGCGATGCCAGCATCCAACCTGTTGTTTTTCAAGGAGTTTCTCATGGACGTCGCAGTCAAAGGCACCAACCCCGCATTGCCAGTGAACACCGAAAAGGCCAAGGCCCTGGCCGCCGCGCTCGCCCAGATCGAGAAGCAGTTTGGCAAGGGCACCATCATGCGTCTGGGCGAAGGCGAGGTGATCGAGGACATCCAGGTCGTCTCCACCGGCTCGCTGGGCCTGGATGTCGCCCTGGGCGTGGGCGGCCTGCCGCGTGGCCGTGTGGTCGAGATCTATGGCCCCGAATCGTCGGGCAAGACCACCCTCACGCTGCAGGTGATTGCCGAGATGCAAAAGCAGGGCGGCACCTGCGCATTTGTCGATGCCGAGCACGCCCTGGATGTGCAATACGCCCAGAAACTCGGCGTGCAGCTCTCCGACCTGCTCATCAGCCAGCCAGACACCGGCGAGCAGGCGCTCGAAATCGTGGACAGCCTGGTGCGCTCGGGCGCCGTGGACCTGATCGTCATCGACTCGGTGGCCGCCCTCACCCCCAAGGCCGAAATCGAAGGCGAAATGGGCGACAGCCTGCCCGGCCTGCAGGCCCGCCTGATGAGCCAGGCGCTGCGCAAGCTCACCTCCACCATCAAAAAGACCAACTGCATGGTCATCTTCATTAACCAGATCCGCATGAAGATTGGCGTGATGTTCGGCAGCCCCGAGACGACCACCGGCGGCAATGCGCTCAAGTTCTACGCCTCGGTGCGCCTGGACATTCGCCGCACCGGCACCATCAAGAAGGGTGACGAAGCCATCGGCAACGAAACCAAGGTCAAGGTGGTCAAGAACAAGGTGTCGCCCCCGTTCAAGACGGCCGAGTTCGACATCCTGTTTGGCGAGGGCATCAGCCGCGAAGGCGAGATCATCGACATGGGCGTGAACGCCAAGATCGTTGAAAAAGCCGGTGCCTGGTATGCCTACAACGGCGAGAAAATCGGCCAGGGCCGCGACAACGCCCGCGAGTTCCTGCGCGAGAACCCCGACCTCGCCCGCGAGATCGAAAACAAGGTGCGCGAAAGCCTGGGCATTGCCCTGCTGCCCGCCGCCCTGGAAGCTGCCCCCGCCACCAAGCCAGCCAAGGCCGAGAAGGGTGAGAAGGAAGACAAGTAAGCGCGGTAGCAAGAGCGGCAGCGGGCGCCTTTCATGCAAGGCGCACCGGCTACTTTTTTTTGAGGTCAAATAGGCTGCTGGCGCTTACCCAATAAGCGCCAGCAGCTATTAATAATATAGCAACAATATCGCCATGGCCTTTGGCACCCTCTCCCTCAAGGGCCGCGCGCTGCGGCTGCTGTCCCAGCGCGAACATTCGCGCACCGAGCTGGCGACCAAGCTGGCGCGGCACGTGCAGGAGGGCGACGACCTCAACGCCGTGCTCGATGACCTGCAGGCCAAGGATTTCATCAACGCCAACCGCGTGGCCGAATCGCTGGTGCACCGCCGCGCTGCGCGCCTGGGCACGCAGCGCCTGGTGCAGGAGCTGCGCAGCAAGGGGCTCGATGATGATCTGGTGCGCGCCACGGCCGAGCGCCTGCGCGCCACCGAGCACGAGCGTGCCCAGGCCGTGTGGCGCCAGCGCTTTGGCAGTGTGGCCACCGATGCACAAGAGCGTGCGCGGCAAATGCGCTTTCTGGCCGCACGCGGGTTCTCGGGCGACGTGGTGCGCCGTGTGGTGCGCGACGGCAGCCCCGACGACGAGCCCACGTGAAAGATGGGGCCACTGCCAGGGAACTGGATTGCCGGTAATTTTGGATAAAAAAGGCCCTCAGCCCTTTATCCATGAGCGCAACAAGCTATCAAATACGAAGCATTTCAACTGCCAGCCAAGCCAGTCGGCTGCGTCAGGCCCCGCTGTCGCAGGGCCTGCCCATTCACAAACCTAGCATCAACTGCAGGTTTTGCACTGCCGCACCGCTGGCGCCCTTGCCCAGGTTATCCAGGCGCGCCACCAGCACGGCGTGGCGGTAGGTTTCGTTGGCGAACACCCGCAACTCCAGCTTGTTGGTGTCGTTGAGCGCGGTGGGCTCCAACTTGCCGTCTTCGGTGGGCGGCAGCACGCTTACCCACTGCGCGGGCGTGTTGCTCTGGGCGTAGTGCGATGCCAGCGCGTCGTGCAGATCGGCCGCCTTGGGCTGGCCCGGCAACAGATCAAGGTGCAAGGGCAATTGCACCAGCATGCCCTGGCGGAAATTGCCGACGGCGGGCACAAAAATGGGCCGGCGTGTGAGCCCGGTGTATTTCAGGATCTCGGGCAGGTGCTTGTGCGACAGGCCCAGTGCATACAGCTCAAACGGTGCGGCCTGGCCTTGCTCATAAGCTTCGATCATGGTGCGGCCGCCGCCCGAATAGCCACTGACCGAAGGCAGCGCGAGCGGAAAATCCTTGGGCACCAGGCCTGCATCCACCAGCGGTCGCAGCAGGGCAATCGCGCCGGTGGCGTAGCAGCCGGGGTTGGAGACGCGCAGCGCCTCACGCACGGCCTGCGCCTGCCCTGCGGCCAGCTCGGGAAAACCAAACACCCAGCCGGGCGCCGTGCGGTGCGCGGTGCTGGCGTCAATCACCTTGACTTGGCGGCCAGTGGTCTTTTCGATGTCGTCGACCATGGCCACGGTCTCGCGTGCCGCGTCGTCGTGCAGGCACAGCACCACCAGGTCCACGCCCGCAATCAATTCGCGCTTGGCGGCAGGGTCCTTGCGCAACTCGGGCGCAATGCTCACCAGCTCGATCTGGGGCATGGCCTGCAGGCGTTCGCGGATCTGCAGACCCGTGGTGCCGGCTTCGCCATCAATAAAGATTCTGGACATGTGAATGCTCCTGCAAGGGGGATCGCGTTCTGGCCACCCCTGTAAGCTTGGCACAAGGGATGGTGCATTGCAGCATGATACATTCACAGGCTGCCATGTCCCGAGCCCGCGGCCAGACATTCTTTGTCCATGGTAAACGGGTAAATACCACCCTTCCCTGAGAGAGACCTCATGAAGATTCACGAATACCAAGGCAAGGAAATCTTGCGCAATTTTGGTGTGCCCGTTCCGCGTGGCATTCCCGCATTCACGGTGCAAGAAGCCGTGGAAGCAGCACAAAAACTTGGCGGCCCCGTGTGGGTTGTCAAGGCCCAGATCCACGCCGGTGGACGCGGCAAGGGCGGCGGCGTGAAGGTTGCCAAGACCATCGAAGACGTCAAGCGCATCGCGGGCGAAATCCTGGGCATGCAGCTCAAGACGCACCAGACCGGCCCCGAAGGCCAGAAGGTCCGCCGCCTGTACATCGAAGACGGCGCCGACATCAAGAACGAGCTGTATGTATCGCTGGTCACCGACCGCGCTACGCAGAAGGTGGCCCTGATCGCTTCGTCCGAGGGCGGCATGGACATTGAGGAAGTGGCCCACTCCACGCCCGAGAAGATCATCACCGAGATGATCGACCCCCTGACTGGCATCACCGCCGAGCAGAGCAAGAAGGTGGCCGCAGCCATCGGCCTGACTGGCGCTTCCATCGACCAAGCTGTAGACATCTTCGCCAAGATCTACAAGTGCTATATGGAAACCGACGCGTCGCTGGTGGAAATCAACCCCCTTAACTGCGACTCCAAGGGCAACCTGATGGCGCTGGACGCAAAGTTCAACTTTGATCCCAACGCGCTGTTCCGCCACCCGGAAATCGTGGCCTTCCGCGATCTGGACGAAGAAGATCCCGCCGAAGTCGAAGCCTCCAAGTTCGACCTGGCCTATATCAGCCTCGATGGCAACATCGGCTGCCTGGTGAACGGTGCCGGCCTGGCCATGGCCACCATGGACACCATCAAGCTGTTTGGCGGCGAGCCAGCCAACTTCCTGGACGTGGGCGGTGGCGCCACCGCCGAGAAGGTCACCGAAGCTTTCAAGATCATGCTGAGCAACCCCAAGGTGGAAGGCATTCTGGTCAACATCTTCGGCGGCATCATGAAATGCGACACCATCGCCAACGGCGTGATCACTGCCTGCAAGGCCGTGAACCTGTCGGTACCGCTGGTGGTGCGCATGAAGGGCACCAACGAAGAGCTGGGCAAGAAGCTGCTGGCCGAATCCGGCCTGCCCATCATCGCGGCCGACACCATGGCCGAAGCCGCGACGAAGATCGTCGCTGCCGTCAAGTAATGACCCGACCAGAACGCTAGGACACGCACATGTCGATCTACATCAACAAAGACACCAAGGTCATCACCCAGGGCATCACGGGCAAGACTGGCCAGTTCCACACCGAAAAGTGCCAGGAATACGCGAACGGCAAGAACGCCTTCGTGGCCGGCGTGAACCCCAAGAAGGCCGGCGAGTCGATCTTCAACATCCCGATCTACGCCTCCGTCAAGGAAGCCGCGCAACAGACCGGCGCCACCGTGTCCGTGATCTACGTGCCGCCTGCAGGCGCTGCTGCCGCCATCTGGGAGGCCGTGGAAGCCGACCTGGACATGGCCATCTGCATCACCGAAGGCATCCCCGTGCGCGACATGCTCGAAGTGCGCAACAAGATGAAGGCCAAGGAAGCCGCCGGTGGCAAGAAGACGCTGCTGCTGGGCCCCAACTGCCCCGGCATCATCACGCCCGACGAAATCAAGATCGGCATCATGCCCGGCCACATCCACCGCAAGGGCCGCATCGGCGTGGTGAGCCGTTCGGGCACGCTGACGTACGAAGCCGTGGCCATGCTGACCGAAGTGGGCCTGGGCCAGTCGACCGCCGTGGGCATTGGTGGCGATCCCATCAATGGCCTCAAGCACATCGACGTGATGCGCGCCTTCAACGATGACCCCGACACCGATGCCGTCATCATGATTGGCGAAATCGGCGGCCCCGATGAAGCCGAAGCCGCCCAGTGGTGCAAGGCCAACATGAAGAAGCCCATTGTTGGTTTCATCGCGGGTGTGACCGCCCCGGCCGGCAAGCGCATGGGCCATGCAGGCGCGCTGATCTCCGGCGGTGCCGACACGGCCGATGCCAAGCTCGCCATCATGGAAGAGTGCGGCTTTATCGTCACGCGCAACCCTTCGGAACTGGGCAAGCTGCTCAAGGCCCAACTGAAGTAATTCGGCCAGCGAGTGACTGGCGCCGTGGGCGCCACCGCAAGATAGCGGGAACCGTCAAAAACAGAAGCGCCCGAAACCCTGGTTTCGGGCGCTTTTTGCATCCAGGCTGTCTTGGTTGGATGCAACGGCCAGGCAGCCCAATGCAGTCAAGGCGGTGACAAAAATGACACTCTGTTGTCTCTCTGTCGCCAGCAGTGTCAGAGGCATGCCGTTGTTGAGTGGCCATGACCTGAAAACATGTGCCGAATGCGGCCCGAACGCCGCGTTCTGAGCGGGCGTAAAAATTGCTGTTCTCTGGACAGAGCAACCTGTGAGGTGGAGAGTTTTTCGATCATGCAAGCCCATCGCAATCAATGACGCCAGGCATTGCTACGCCTGCCACCGCACCAGTGCTGCCCAGCCAAGCACTCGTCTATGATGCGAGTCGCGATGCAAATGGGCCTGACATGGCAGCTTTCCCGCCAAGCGTGATAAAGCTTCCCGCTGTCCGGAACTCGGTACTTCCACCGTGTTCGGCTGCCTGACGACGCACGCGGCAACCTCCATGATCTACGAATTTTTCGCCCGCACCGACCGCGGACGGGTGCGCAACAACAACGAAGACTCCGTGGCCTTCGACCGCGATGCGCAAATTGCCGTTCTGGCGGATGGCATGGGTGGCTACAACGCCGGCGAAGTGGCCAGCGCCATGGCCACCACCTTCATTCGTACGGAAATGGCGCGCTGGCTCGCACAAGCCGGCCAGAATGCGCAGAGCGCCGATGTCCGAAGGGCGCTTGAAATCTGCGTGGAAAACGCCAACCACGCCGTGCTGGGCGCCTCACTCTCCAATCCCCAATATGCAGGCATGGGCACCACGCTGGTTGTGGGCGTCTTTCGGGGCGACCGGCTTATTCTGGGGCACATCGGCGACTCGCGCTGCTACCGACTGCGCGATGGCGTTTTGCAGCAAATCACGCGCGACCATTCCTGGCTGCAGGAACAAGTGGATGCCGGCTTGATGACCCCCCAGCAAGCCGCCGTGTCCACCAATGGCAATCTGGTCACCCGTGCCCTGGGGGTCGAGCCCCATGTGCAAATGGAAGTGAACGAATTCCAGGTGGCGCCGAACGATTTGTTCCTCCTGTGCTCCGACGGCCTGACCGACATGGTGCCCGACGCCGATGTGGCGGACATGGTGCGCGCATCCCTGTCGCTGGAAGAAAAAACCAACCTGCTCGTCGATACCGCCAACGCACAGGGCGGGCGCGACAACATCAGTGTGCTGCTGGTGCAAACGGCGGCAGCGGGCGGCAAAAAACGAGGTTTCATGTCCCGATTGATCCGGGCTGCATGATGCCGCTCAACCCCACAACAATTCAACACACCAGGAGTGGATCATGCCCAGAATGATCGTTTCGATCGACAGCGTCGTCATCAAAGAGGTCGAGTTGACCAAGGAGCGCACCACGCTGGGCCGGCGCCCCTACAACGACATCGTCATCGACAACCTTGCCGTCAGCGGTGAGCACGCCGTCATCCACATGGCCGACGATGGGGTGGAAATCGAAGACGTGGGCAGCACCAACGGCACCTATGTCAACGCCAAGGCCGTCACACGCCAAGAGCTGCGCAACGGCGACATTATCGAAGTGGGCAAATACAAGATCCGCTTCTTGCAAGAGGCCGAGGGCGAAAATTTCGAGAAAACCATGCTCTTCAAGCCCGGCATGGTTCCCCCGTCCATGGGGTTGCCCCGTGCCGCCGCCGCGGCAGCACCAACCCCGCCAGCAGCTGCGTTGCCCTCGGCGGTCATTCGCGTGATGTCGGGCGCGGCGGCCGGGCGCGAGGTGGCGCTGTCAAAGGTGGTCACCACCATCGGCAAGCCCGGTGTGGCTGTGGCCTCCATCACCAAACGCCACCAGGGCCATGTGCTGGCGCACGTCGAAGGGCCCGACAGGCCCCTGCTCAACGGCACCCCCATGGGAGAGGCCCCCGTGCCCCTCAAGCATGGCGACTGCATCACCCTGGCAGGCACCGAGATGCAGTTCGAGCAAGGCTGATTCCCCGCGGAAAATCGCTGCGCGGACAGGACGTTTGGGGTGTTACCCTTCGGGGCTCAGCGGGCGGCATTGACATAGCCTGCTTCAACTCCTGACAAGGCGGTGGCATGAAGGTTCGCGTGTTGGGATGCTCGGGTGCCATTGCGCAAGGTTGCCGCACCACCGCTTTTCTGATTGAGGGGCGTGTACTCATCGACGCAGGCACCGGCGTGGGCAACCTCACCCTCGAAGAAATGCGCCAGATCGACCATGTGTTGCTCACGCATTCGCATCTGGACCATGTGGCAGCCCTGCCCCTGATGCTGGACGCCGTGTCGTCCCTGCGCAGCACCCCGGTGCAGGTGCACGCCCTGCCCGCCACCATCGCCGCGCTGCAGGCCCATGTTTTCAACAACGTCATCTGGCCGGATTTCAGCCGCATCCCCAGTGCCGCAGCGCCTTTCCTGATCTACAAAGAGCTCGAAACCGCGCAAACGGTGCACCTCGCCGGCCTCGATATTGAGGTGCTGCCCGCCATCCACACCGTGCCCGCCGTGGGCTATGCCGTGCGCGGGCGCAGCGGCTGGTGGGTCTACAGCGGCGACACCGGGCCAAACCCCGCCTTCTGGCAACGCATCAACCAGTTGCCCGTGGCCATGCTGGTCATAGAAACCGCTTTTAGCAACCACGAAAGCGCCCTGGCGCAGCGCAGCCAGCACCTGGCACCCCACACCCTGGCGCAAGAACTGGCGCAACTCAACCCCGGCAGGCCATGCCCCATCTACATCACCCACACCAAGCCGTCCGAAACGCAATTGATTGTGGAACAAGTGCGCCGCTTCGACGCCGTCACGCACCCGGGCAGTGGTGAGCCGCATGACATTTCGTGGTTGCAGGCGGGGCAAGAGTTTGAGGTGTAGGGTGCCTTCATTCACTCTTGCGCTGTTTCATGGGGCCGGTGTTTGCGCACACCGAGAATGGTGGTTATCGTTGGTGTTTACCAGTTTCTGGAGGTGCGCCGTGGAAACCGCTCGTCTCTTTCAGTCAGGCCGCTGCCAAGCGGTGAGGCTACCCAAGGAATTCCGGTTCACCGGCACCGATGTCGGAGTGCGTCACTTTGGCAACGGTGTGTTGCTGCTGCCGCTGAACAACCCCTGGGATACCTTCGAAGCAGCCTTGTCTGCTTTTGATCCCGATTTCATTTTGGTGCGCGAACAACCGCCAGAGCAGGCGCGCCCCGAGATTTCTGGATGACCCTGCTTGATACCTACATCTACATCATCAACGCCAAACCGCCCGAAGTGCTGGTGCGGTTTCGCCAATACCGCCTTGGCGAGGTTGGCCTGTGCAGCGTGGTGGCTGCAGAGCTGGCTTATGGGGTGGCCAAAAGCCGCTCAGCGCGCAACAAGGCGGCACTGGAGATGTTTCTGGCGCCGCTGGAAATACTGCCCTTCGACACCAAAGCGCTTTGGGCATATGGCGACTTGCGTGCAAATCTTGAGCGCCAAGGCCAGCCCATCGGTGCCCTGGACACCATGATTGCTGCCCATGCACTGAGCCTCGACGCGCCTCTGGTCACGCACAACACGCGCGAGTTCGAGCGGGTGCCCGGCCTGCGGCTGGAGAACTGGGTGCAGTCGCCATAGGCCCTTGCGCCGCGGTCGCCGCAGGCAGCAAAAATTGTAGTCTGACCCCGATTGCTCTTTTGTAAAACAAGGATGCACTTTGCGACACATTCGGTTCGACAAAATTGTCATCATTGCACTGCGCAAGGAGGTTGGCGTGGCAATCCCCAGAGAATGCCCTAGCAACACGCCAAATCAAGACACGTCTTGATGCAATTAAAGCCTGGCACGAAAGCTGCTGCTACAACTGCGAACCTGGAGAATCCTTCTGCAGGTTTTTCATTGCAATTGACCTCCTAGGAGTTTTTATGAAACGTAATCTGCAAAAGGGTTTCACCCTGATCGAATTGATGATCGTTGTGGCGATCATCGGTATTTTGGCTGCTGTGGCGCTGCCTGCTTATCAAGACTACACCGTGCGTTCAAAAGTTTCGGAGGTGGTTTTAGCTGCGTCTGCTTGCCGGACGACTGTAACTGAGGCTGTGCAAAGCGCCTCTGCTACGATGACGACTGCAACATTCCCCTGCGATGGTGGCGCCGCCTCGGGTACAAATGTGTCTAAGTATGTTAAGAGCATTAGCGTTGATGCAAATGGGAAGATCACCGTTACCGCTGACGAGGTGGCACTTCCGCAACTCACTAGCACAACAAACGTTCTGACTTTGGTTCCCCAAAAGAACACTAGCAGCACAATCGCTGATCTTGCCGCTGCAGACTTTGGTAAAACGATTCACTCCTGGGTTTGCGGAAGTTCCGCAAAAAGTACGACTATTCCCTCTAAGTACCTGCCAGGTTCTTGCCGCGGTTAATGTTTGACCGCACCTGAAAAGCGCTCCTTCGGGAGCGCTTTTGTTTATGCCGAATCGTTTTTTAACTGGAGCATGGGGGAGCGTATTGCTGCTCGGCTTTCTCATGCCCAGTCACTTCCCGCCCTGGATGAGCTGGCACAGCGAAGCCTTGGCGTTTGTGGCCGCAATGGTCCTGGCGTGGCAGGCGACAGCGCTGAAAACTTTCTCGCCTTCAGAAGGAGGCTTTTTCTGTCTGCCTCTTGTGGTGCTGGCACCTGTGGCGTTTGGAGGGATTGCCGTTCTGCAGTGGTGGGTTGGGCGGTTGACCTTTGGCGGAAATGCCATGGTCATTCTTTTTTACGCATTTCTTAGTGCAGCCAGTTTGTCCTTGGGGTTTGCACAATGCTCCACGACGGCCGCGGGGGCTGCCGATCAGCAATCCCCCGATTTGCTCTTGGCGTTAGCGTGGTGCTTGCTCGCCGCAGCGGTCTGCTCTGCATTCATTGGTTTTTGCCAGGTCTTCCAACTGTGGGAAACCGCGGAGGTGATCGCGCGAATGGGGAGCTTGCGCCGGCCCGGCGGAAACCTGGGTCAGACCAACCACTTGGCAACCCTGCTTGTCATGGGCATGGCCAGCGCGGGTTACCTTCAACTGCGACAGCAATGGACTTCGGGCACCATGGCTTTCATCGCTCTGTTTCTGGGCGCAGGGCTCGCCGCCACGGAGTCGCGCACGGGGTTGCTCAGTCTATTGGCCTTGTCCGCATGGTGGCTCTGGAAGCAGCCTTTCATAGCACCCCATATGCCACGCAGCGGCGCAATAGGTTTTACCGCTGCAGTGGTGGCTATGTTTTTGGTTTGGCCGCCTCTGTTCAATGCGGTTCACATGATGGGCGACAGCGCCATCGAAAGCCGATTGAGTGCATCGAATGACGCGCGCTTGAGCATCTGGGTTCAACTGGGGGAGGCGGCACTGCTGAAGCCCTGGTGGGGTTGGGGTATCAACCAGACCGCACAGGCCCACCACGCAGTGGCCCACCTGAATGGCGCCAGCGCACCCTTTACGTTCGCCCATAACCTGCTGCTGGACCTGGCGCTGTGGGTGGGCTTGCCACTCACCGGGGTGTTTACGGCGCTGGCTGTAACTTGGGCATGGCGCCGAACTACAGCAACACGCGCCTTGACACCATGGTATGGACTGGCCGTTGCCCTGCCAGTGGCAGTGCATTCCATGCTCGAATACCCGTTTGCGTATGCCTATTTTCTGGTTCCGATGATGCTAGGTATCGGGGTTGCGGAGGGAGCCTTGGGCGGTCGTGTCTGGTTGCGTTTACGCCCCAGGACCGCTGGATGCTTGCTGCTGGTGACGACATCGCTCATGACATGGTCGGTGGCCGAATACATCAAAGCAGAAGAGGATTACCGTGTGGCCCGCTTTGAAATGTTGCGAATCGGGGCCACCCCATCTGCGTATGAGCGCCCAAACATTGTCATGCTGACCCAACTCGGCGCATTGCTGGAGGGGATTCGCTTGCCGCTGACGTCAGACATGCCCGCATCCGATCTGGAATTGCTGCGCACGGTCGCACTCAGTAACCCTCTGCCCACGGTGAAATACCGGTACGCCATGGCGTTGGCTTTGAACAAGCGCCCTGCGGAAGCCACTCGCCAACTGCAAGTGCTGCGCGCGCAGCACGGTGAAATAGATACGGCCTATTTTTGTGACCAGTTGCGCCACATCCTGCAAGCGGAAATTGCTTGGCAACCCGAGTGCGCTTTAGCTGTGCCATAGGCACTATGAAGTGGCCCACAGGGTCTAGTACTGGTGCGCCACAAAACTCCCCGACTTCCCCCCATGCTTTTCCACCACGCGCACATCGTGGATGGACATGCCCCGGTCCACGGCCTTGCACATGTCGTAGATGGTGAGCAGGGCCACCTGCACGGCGGTGAGGGCTTCCATCTCGACGCCGGTGGGGCCGACGGTTTCCACGGTTGCGGCACAAAATATGCCTGTAGCGCTTGGCTGTCGTGCGCTAGCAGCTTCAAATTCAATAGCAACGCGGGTCAGCGCCAGCGGGTGGCACAGCGGGATGAGGTCGCTGGTTTTCTTGGCCGCCATGATGCCAGCAATGCGGGCGATGCCCAGCACATCGCCTTTTTTGGCGGTGCCGGCTTCGATGAGGGTCAAAGTGGCGGGCAGCATTTCGATGCGGCCACTGGCGATGGCGATGCGGTGCGCGGAAATCACTCGGCCATGGGGTTGGGGCTGCCATGGGGTCATGGGTCCAATGGATTGCAGTGAAATGCCAGCAGTGGGCCATTGAACTACACTTGCTCTATGCAATTCGAATGGGATGAAGTGAAAAGCGAGGCGTGCTTTCGCCAGCGCGGCTTTAAAATAATTGGGGTCAAAATCCAATTAATCCATCTGCACTGCGCAACCCAATCGACTTCACGGGCCCCAAGCTTGGCAAAGAGGATTGCATTTAAGGTCCATCTCAGCTGTTGCATGTAACGGGCCTTGCAGCCAAAAAATTGGGGGCAGACTTCGATTAATTGATTGCATGCACGAGTGGGTTTTGGGCGTTATTGAAACCGTGCACAGAAACCCCGGGGCATCAGGATGCTGGATGGGCCGGGTTGATGGCCTGCGAGGGCAACAGGTGCGGCAGCATTTCTTCAACCAACTGCGCCACGGCCTGTGCTTGCAGCGCATCGCGTGATTTTTTCAGAGGGTCGCGCGTAGGGTTGGTGGCCAGGGCCTGCTTGAGTCGGCTAAAAGTGGCGGGGTGCAGTGTGGTCATAAGTGCCATGTGGCCTGATGCCGACACCACCATTTGCGCAAAGCGTTGTGCAGAGGCCATTTGCGCGCCGCTGCCCACCTGCACCACCCAGAAATCGCGCTCCGCCGAAGTGGCTTGCAGCGGATGGGGGTCACGGTGGGTGGCCATGCGCCGGATCACGTCCACTTCAAAACCATTGGCGTTGACGGCGGTGTAAAGCTGGTCGTCGCGCAGGTCGAAGGTGGCATCCACTTTCTGCAGTGTCGACAGCAGCGATTCACTGCGTTCCTCCAGGGTGGACGCCAGCAGCAGGTGCTTTTGCGTGTCCATCAGCAGGTCGATGTCCTGCGTGGTGGTTGCTTCATCGACAAAGCGCACGCCGCAAGCGCTTTCATAGGCAAAAAGAGCGTGCGTGCCTACGGTAATAAAGTGCTCGCCAATGCCCGATTTGTGCAGTTGATTGAGGATTTGCACGACGATTTCAGGCGTGCGACCCACGCGGTGCGCACGGTTGAGCTTCTGGTGCAGTTGCAATGCCTGGCGCAGGCCCGCCACGCGTTCGCTCGACATTTTTTTGCGCGCCATGAATTTGTCGTACACCGCCTCGGTGTCGGCATTGCGCGGGCCGAGTGACTTTTGCGAGTTGTCGGCATTGGTGCGGATCAGGTAAGTCTTGCCGTTTACCTGGCGCCACAGCATGGAGCCGCGCACCGCCTGGGCGGCCTTTTGGGCGTCGCGCAGGGCCATGAACACCGATTCGGCGTCGATGTATTGCTTCTTTTGCAGATCACTGAGTTCGTGCCAGTACATTTTTTCAGTATAAATTCAAAGAATTCGTTTTCATACTGAAAACTTTGTCCATGGCGTGCACTGGTGAAGGCAATTGGGGTCAGAGTCCAATTAATTTTCGTGCTTTTCAGGCTGCCCGGTCTCCCAGGCGAGGTAAGCCGGGCATTAAATTGTGGTTTGGGCCGGGGATGGTCATGGCGGCATCTCCTGGCTGGGTGTGGTCTTTTGTCGCAGGGCCGGGGGCTGGGGGCTGACGCGGGTTCATTTGAGTGAAATCAGCCTCTGGCGCTTGTGGGGTAAGCGAAAGCAGCTATCAATTGAATGATTTGCTGCCCCTTGGCAGGACTCCTGTTTCAACCCCATTCCATGTGGCTACAGGATGATCAAATGCTCCGCGGTCGCGCCGGGTACGGCTTGCAGGTTCAGCCGCGCATCAAAGCTGACAAAACGGCATTGGTGGCGCACCGCCAAGCCCAGCAGATAGCTGTCGGTAATTTGTCGATGGCCCAGCAGGTGTGGCCAATGCACCTGGTTGGCATCCAGCATGCTGTAGTCGTCGGCCAGAAAAGCGTGTGCGTGGTGCGCGGCGGCCTGGGCCAGACGGCTGGCGACTGCGGCCAGTGGCAGGGCCTGGGGGTAGGCGGGCTGGGCCATGATGCGCAAGCAGCCGTTTTGCGTCAGCGGGCAGGAGGCCCAGCCGTTGGCTATCTGTTGCTGCAGCCACTGGGTGGCTCGGGTGTGGTGCATGTGCGCCGCATCCAGCAGTGCGATCAAGACATTGACGTCCAACAGGGCACGCATGGCCTAAATACCGTCGGCATCGCGCAAGCGATTGATGAGCTCGTTGCTGACCACAACGCCGCGCGACTCAAATGGCACAAATCCCGTGGCCGTGGCGGGCAGGCTTGTGGTGGCCTGCGGTGCTGACCCCCCCGTAAGCGCCTGGCGCACCAGGCGCGAGATGACTTTGCCAAGGCTGGTGTTTTCCGCGCGGGCAATTTCCTTGGCTGCGATCAAGGTGTCGTATTCCAAATCAATGGTGGTACGCATGGTCTGCCTCTTTCTTTTGCGGTGAGGGAGTACATTGATTCTACTGCATCATGATGCGATTGCATCACCGGAAACCATCAGGAGTAATGGGGGTCAGAGCCCCATTCATTGCCTAAAACACGGCGGATTCAAAAGTGAAATGCCAGCAGTGGGCCATTGAACTACACCTGCCCCATGCTGTTCGAATAGGTTGAAGTGAAAAGCGAGGCGTGCTTTCGCCAGCGCGGCTTTGATTTCGTTTACGCGGCGCGGGCCTTTTTCGATCCAGATCGCCTGGTGCAGGCGGACCCCCGGGGTCTTGAAAATCGGGGTCAGATTCTAATCAACTTTGTAACTTTGCAACTCAGCCCATGGGAAGCGTCTTCGGGGGCCGTGCCGCAGCAGCACAGCAAACTGCACACGCAAGGTCATTGGTCGTTTGTATTTGAGTGGGCGTGGGTGCGTCATAAAATGACAAAGACTGACATAACGAAGGGCTCTCATCATGTCGCTGAACATCTCACTGCCTGCCGAGCTTGAAAACCGTGTGCGAGACCATGTTGCATCTGGCCTGTATGGCTCCGCGAGTGAAGTCATTCGTGAAGCGCTGCGTCTGTTTGAAACCTATCAGGCCGTACAGGCCGCCAGTTTTTCTGCGCTGAAAGCGGACATTGCGCAGGGTGTGGCCGATGTCCATGCCGGTCGGGTCAGTGCAATGGATATGGCGGCGATCAAGGCACAGGGGCGGGCCGCACTGCGGTCTAAAACGGGTTCCGACTGATGGCTCGCGTCATGCTCGCACAGAGTGCGCAGACCGATTTGCTGGAGGCTTGGCTGTACATCGCCGAAGAAAACCAGCCAGCGGCCGACCGCGTGTTGGACGCCATCGATGAAGAGGCCCATGCGCTTTTGCTTCAACCGCTGATGGGTCGAGCACGTCCAGAATTGGCTGATGGCGTACGCAGTTGGCCTACTTCAACACCCTACATCCTGTTCTATCTGGCAGACAATGAAGGCATCACAGTGCTGCGTGTCTTGCATCATGCCCAGGATGTGCGGCAGGTTGTCTTTTGAATAGCTGGGGTTATAGGAACCAAAGGCGCCCACTTATTACGGAGTAAATCGGGGTGGAATTCGGGGTCAGAGCCCCGTTCCGGGTGGAATGGTTTTGTGGCGCTTATGCCGCAAGCCTTGGCCACGATGGAAAGGGATGCCATCCTGGCTGCTCGTGCACTTTAGCCGCCCGGCGCCTTCCCCCCCACAAAACTCCCCGACTTCCCCCCATGCTTTTCCACCACGCGCACGTCGTGGATGGACATGCCGCGGTCCACGGCCTTGCACATGTCGTAGATGGTGAGCAGGGCAATTTGCACGGCGGTGAGGGCTTCCATTTCCACGCCGGTGGGGCCTACGGTTTCCACGGTTGCCGCGCAAAAGAACTAAATGGGGTCAGACTCCAATTAATCTATCTGAACTGCACAACCAGATCGGCGTCACGGGGCCCCAGTTTGGTAAAGATGGTCGCATTCCAGGTCCATCACAGCTGTTGCATGTCACGGACCTTGCGTGCTACAGTGCTACATGTAACGATTTTCCAGGAGAATTCATGGCTTCATCCGTTGCAGCACGGGTTCAAAAGCGGCGTTTGGCGATGCGCATGGCGGGGCTTCGCCCTGTCCAAATCTGGGTGCCTGATACGCGCCAACCAGGTTTTGCACAAGAGTGCCGCCGCCAATCGCAAATAGCCTCTCAAGTCGACGTGGCCGACGCGGACATGGAACGCTTCATGGATGCGGCCTTGGCAGATGTGGACGGCTGGACGGACTGATGCGGGGCGACTTTGTGACCATCGCCATGCAGGGCGACTTTGGCAAACCGCGGCCCGCCCTGGTGATTCAGGCCGATCCCTTCAGCGAGCATGCTACCGTGACGGTGTTACCAGTGACGAGCACCTTGGCTGTCGCGCCACTGCTGCGCGTCACCGTCCAGCCAGGCCTTGGGAGCGGCTTGCAAAAGCCTTCTCAGGTGATGGTGGACAAGGCAGTGACCGTGAAGCGCGACAAGGTGGGGCCAGCCTTTGGACGCATCGAAGCCGAGACGCTGGTGGAGGTTGAGCGTTGCCTGGCGGTGTTTCTAGGAATCGTTAAATAACAACCATGGGGGATGGAACCTATTAGGTGCTCCGTTTCAGGGCGTAATGGTGTTGTGTCAACGGCCACTCACCCCGCCGCACCCGCCACAAAACTCCCCGACTTCCCCCCATGCTTTTCCAGCACGCGCACGTCGTGGATCGACATACCGCGGTCCACGGCCTTGCACATGTCGTAGATGGTGAGCAGGGCCACCTGCACGGCGGTGAGGGCTTCCATCTCCACGCCGGTGGGGCCGACGGTTTCCACCGTTGCAGCACAAAATATGCCTGTAGCGCCTGGCTGTCGTGCGCTGGCAGCTTCAAATTCAATAGCAATCCGGGCCAGCGCCAGCTCGCGGCACAGCGGGAGGAGGTCGTTGGTTTTCTTTGCCACCATGATGCCGTCAATGTCGTCAATGCGGGCAATGCCCAGCACATCGCCTTTTTTGGCGGTGCCGGCTTCGACGAGGGCCAGGGTGGCGGGCAGCATTTCGAAGCGGCCGCTGGCGATGGGGATGCGGTGCGCGGAAATCACTCGGCCATGGGGTCGGGACTGCCATGGGGTCATGCGTCCAATGGATTGCAGTGAAATGCCAGCAGTGGGCCATTGAACTACACTTGCTCTATGCAATTCGAATGGGATGTAGTGAAAAGCGAGGCGTGCTTTCGCCAGCGCGGCTTTGATTTCGCTTACGCAGCGCGGGCCTTTTTCGATCCAGATCGCTTGGTACACGCTGACACCCGGCGTCTTTATGGCGAAGACAGGTATCAATTGCTGGGCACGATAGAGCAGCGTCTCTTCGTGGTGGTCTATACGCCACGCAAAGATGCCATGCGCATCATCTCAGCACGCAAAGCCAACCAAAGAGAGGTAGCACACTATGGAAACAAAGACAGTTCGCATCACCCTTGACCCTGGCATACCAGCATCGCAATTGCCAGGCCGGCTGGATGTTGGGCGGGTGGATGCCACGACCGATGCAGATATTGCGGCGCAGCATGCGGCAGATGAGGCCGCCGCCATGCAAGATGCGGCCCAATTCGCCCGGCGTGTGCGCAGGCGCCTGGGATTGAGCCAGGCCGAGTTGGCTGCGCGCATCCAGGTCTCGCTCGACACCATTCGTAACTGGGAACAAGGCAAGCGCAGCCCGACGGGCGCGGCCAAAGCTTTGCTCAAGGTGCTGGACAAGGCGCCGGAAGCGGCTTTGGCGGCGTTGCACTGATGCTCTGAGGTGGCCAGTGCCCCATTGATTGCCCTGCCTTCGAGTGCAGTTTGCTGCACATACAACCGCTTAGCCCGCCGCCCCCGCCACAAAACTCCCCGACTTCCCCCCGTGCTTTTCCACCACGCGCACGTCGTGGATGGACATGCCGCGGTCCACGGCCTTGCACATGTCGTAGATGGTGAGTAGGGCCACTTGCACGGCGGTGAGGGCTTCCATCTCGACGCCGGTGGGGCCGACGGTTTCGACGGTTGCAGCACAAAATATGCCTGTGGCCCCCGGCTGGCGTGCGCTGGCAGCTTCAAATTCAATAGCAACGCGGGTCAGTGCCAGCGGGTGGCACAGCGGGATGAGGTCGCTGGTTTTCTTGGCGGCCATGATGCCGGCGATGCGGGCGATGCCCAGCACGTCGCCTTTTTTGGCGGTGCCGGCTTCGATGAGGGCTAGGGTGGCGGGCAGCATTTCGATGCGGCCGCTGGCGATGGCGATGCGGTGCGTGGCGGCCTTGGCGGCCACGTCGACCATGTGGGCTTGGCCCTGGGCGTCAAAGTGGGTGAGTGCGGACATGGCGGGGTAACCAGGTGAATCGGTGGGGAACATTCGGGCAAAGGGGCATCATACGTGCATGTGGAATAGCCAATGCACCCCTTCCAGGCCGTGGGCCGATGTCTCTGCAGCAGCACAGAACATCAAGCCAAATATGCCCTTGGCGCATGCTGGACGTGCGCTAGTAGCTTCTTTATTGATAGCAATGGGCGCGGGTGCCGCGCTGCCCGCCGTAGCCCAGCCCAGCTTGCCCACCCTGGGCGATGGCAGCGCCCTCACCACGGGCGAAGAGCGCCGGCTGGGCGACCGCATCATCCGCGAGCTGTACCGCGACCCGGACTACATTGATGACCCGGTGCTGGTGGAATATGTGCAGGGGCTGTGGCAGGCGTTGCTGGCGGCTGCGCGGGCGCGCGGCGAGCTCTCGCCCGAGCTGGACGAGCGCTTTGCCTGGGAGGTGCTGCTGGGGCGCGATCGCACGGTGAATGCCTTTGCGCTGCCCGGTGGCTACCTGGGTGTGCACCTGGGCCTGATTGGCGTGGTGGCCACGCGTGACGAGCTCGCATCGGTGCT
Source organism: Acidovorax sp. 35-64-16 (assembly GCF_002281195.1). Classification (NCBI taxonomy): domain Bacteria; kingdom Pseudomonadati; phylum Pseudomonadota; class Betaproteobacteria; order Burkholderiales; family Comamonadaceae; genus Acidovorax; species Acidovorax sp. 35-64-16. The sequence goes on from NZ_NCFM01000001.1 coordinate 379,223, forward strand.
GGCACATGAGTTGAGCCATGTTACCCAGCGCCATATTTCGCGCCTGATCGCGCAGCAAAGCCGCCAGACGCCGCTGTTGGTGGGTGCCATGGTGCTGGCCGCGCTGGCCGCCAGCAAGAACCCGGGGGCCGCCCAGGCCATGATGGTGGGCGGCCAGGCGGTTGCCATCCAGAACCAGCTCAATTTTTCGCGCGACATGGAGCGCGAGGCCGACCGCATCGGTTACGGGTTGATGGAGCCGTCGGGGTTCGCGCCCCAGGGCTTTGTGAGCATGTTCGACAAGCTGCAGCAGGCCAACCGACTCAACGACAACGGCTCGTGGCCCTATTTGCGCAGCCACCCGCTGACCACCCAGCGCATGGCCGACATGCAGTCGCGGCTACCGCCCGGCGGCGCGGTGCAGCCTGTGGCACCTAGCCTGGAGCACGCCATGGTGGCCGCACGGGCCCGCGTGTTGTCAAACCCCGGGGTGGATGCATTGCGGCTGTGGATTGCCGAGCCCCAGAGCACCGGCTTTGCCAGCCAGCCCGCCGCCCGCCGTGCTGCGGCCTGGTACACCGCCGCGCTGGCCAGCAGCCAGCTGCGGGATTTTGCGGCGGCACGCACGGCCCAGGCGAAGCTGGACGAGGTGGTGCGGGGCGATGCCGTCGCCCAGCGCCAATCGCAGCGGCTGGCGGCCGAGATCGAGTTGGCCGCCGGGCTGCCCGAAGCGGCGCTTCAGCGGCTGCCCCAAGAGGCAGGCAGGCCCGAGCTGGTGCTGCGCACGCAAGCCCTGCTGCGCGTGGGCCGACCGGCCGAGGTGACGGGGGCCCTGCAGACCTGGGTGGTCACGCATCCGCACGATGCTGCCGCATGGCAGCTGCTGGCAAGTGCGTGGCAGGCGCAGGGGCAGCCACTGCGGGCCGTGCGCGCCGAGGCTGAATCGCACGCCGCTCGTTACGACTATGCGGCAGCGGTAGACCGCTTCAAGGCCGGGCAGGACCTGGCGCGCAAAAGCAGCAGTGCTGCCGACTACATCGAGGCGTCCATCATCGACACGCGATTGCGCGCGATGGAGCTACTTCTTAAAGAGCAGGCCGCCGAGCGCTGATTCGATCAGCAAACCCAGCACCGAATAGATCAGCGAGCCCAGCAGCGCGGCGCCAAAGCCCGTGACATGAAAGCCGTCCAGCACCCCCGCTGCGGCCCAGAACATGAAGGCGTTGATCACAAAGAGAAACAGGCCCACGGTGACGATGGTCACCGGCAGCGTCAGCACCACCAGCACGGGGCGCAACACGGCGTTGAACAGGCCAATGACAAACGCCGCAATCAGCGCCGAGGTGAAGCTTTGCACTTGCACGCCGCTGTAGAGGTAAGCCACCAGCAGCAGCGCCGCAGCGCTGAGCAGCCATTTGAGTAGGAGTTTCATGCGCGCAGAATAGCACCGCGCGGGCGGTGGCGGCTTTCATCTAACGCGGAGCCACAGGCTGTTCGGGAGGAGTCCTTGAGCGGGCTTTGGACAGGCCCATCGAAGCCAAGGCGACTGGATCGGGGAATGCACAGCGCCCGCACAGTGCCCAGCCGGGTCCGCAGGCCAGGTAAGGTGCCCGGATACGGCTGTCGGCATGGCGCCGTGGTCGCAGCGCCAGGAGCGGTCGGATCGGCGGCAGCATCCGGCCTTCCGGGCCGCCAACTGTCCGCCACGAGGGCAGATCTGCCGCACATGGGCTGCGTCGTCCGCCCACACAACGAAGTCCACTCCACCTTCGATATTGGAGGGGCCAATGACAAAGGGAGCGCAAGGCCCCCTTTGTGTCACTCAGTGCGCCGGATGGCGCGCAGGTTAGGTGTCAGAGATCGCCATCAGCCCTGAGCGGGCGCAGCGGCTGCGCGGCGCGCCAGAATGGCGCGGCCCGCCAGCAACACCAGCAGGGCACCTGCCACGCTGGCTGCGTAGCGGATGGTGTCGGTTTGCGCGATCTTGAACATCCACTGCCACTTGTCGGGGTTGGCAAAAACGGGGTCGGTTACCAGCATGCCGCCCGCAATCCAGCCCAGCAGCATGCCGCCCAGCGTGATGATCATGGGGAAACGCTCCATGAGCTTGATGACCAGCTGGCTGCCCCAGACGATGATCGGGATCGAGATCAGCAGGCCCAGCACCACCAGCAGGAACTGGTGCTCACCAGCGTTCTGCGCGGCACCGGCAATGGCGATCACGTTGTCCACGCTCATCACCAGGTCGGCCACGATGATGGTCTTGATGGCCGCCAGCAGCTTGTCGCTGGTCTGGATGTCGCCATGGCCGTCTTCATCGGGGGCCAGCAGCTTCACGCCAATCCACACCAGCAGCAGCGCGCCCACAAACTTGAGGAACGGCAGGGCCAGCAGCGTCATGGCAAACGCGATCAGGATCACGCGCAGCACGATGGCGCCTGCCGTGCCCCAGATGATGCCCTTGGCACGCTGGGCCGGCGGCAGTTTGCGGCAGGCCAGGGCAATGACTACCGCGTTGTCGCCACCCAGCAGGATGTCGATGATGATGATCTGGCCGAGTGCGAGCCAGAATTCGGGCGATGCCAAAAAGTCCATAAATTCCTCAATAACAATAGGCAAAAGGACGACCTGGCAGCCACTGTAGCGCCGAGACCATCCAGGGGATAGGGGGGCCGTGGTGGGCGGATCAAGGGCGCTGCGCAAACAGCAGGGTTGTGACGGGACGCCTTGATCAGCCCACGATGGGCCCATCAAAGGTCTTGCTCGGCCTCACACCCTGGTGGGTGCCAAACCCGGACCGCCGGAAGCGATGCTTCGTGATGACGACGGTTCCGATGCCATGCCCACGATCGCCATTGACTGCCACGGCCGGAACGCATGTCGGGAGCTACTCCCCTTCGAAGCGGCGATTGGAACACAGGCAGCGCCGCGCGTGCAAGCCAGAGGCCATGGCAGCGCCCGCTTTTTTTCAAGGAAAATTGGCCTCAAGTGCTTGATGGATAAGCGCAAGCAGCTATTAAAAAAGGAGTTCACAAAGCCCGGCCGGCCACCCCGCGCCGTTACTGAACTGTTGCTGCACCGTCCCTGCACCGCGCAGGGCCACCGGCGCGGCACCCTGCCCACTGCGCCCGGCGCCACTATCATCCACGCCCTGTTGCCCTTATTGCAACTGCACGCCATGGCCGCCATCCACATCACCGACATCGAAGCCGCCATCAACCACTGGCGCGAGCGCGCGCCCGCCAGTGGCGGGGCAGTGCTGGCGCCCGAGATCAGCGCACTGGGTGAGGTGTATGCGCTCATGGTGTACCGCCACCAAGACGAAACCGATGAGCAAAGCCTGCCTGCGCCAGCGCGGGCCGCCTGGCTGGCCTGGTACGACACCACGCCCGACACGCCATGCATTGCCATCTGCTCCACCAGCCAGGGCGACGACTGGTGCAAGGGCTGCGGGCGCAGCTTTGACGAAGTGCAGTTCTGGCCGGCCATGGGCCCCGCAGAAAAACGGGCGGTGTGGCGCCGCATCACGCAGGAGCACACCGCCTGGCGCTTCAACCGCTATGCCGAGCGCGCGGCAGAGGGGCGCACCGGCGCAGCGCCGGGCGCCATCGGCGCTGCCGCAACATCGTCATGATGCCGTCCTGACGCCGCATCCAGGCCTGGCGGCACCTATCGCGCACAACCCGGCCCTGTACGCCCCGCCCACAAAGCGCTATGGTGGGGCCATGCTGCGTCTTACCCAGGCCCCCAACATCGCCATTGCCACGCTGTGGGCCGACCTGCTGTGCGAGGCGGGCATGACGGCGTCGGTGCAGCGGCAATACCTGGGCGCCGCCGCCGGACACCTGCCGCCCGACCAGTGTTTGCCCGAAATCTGGCTGCAATACGACGAACACGCCACCCGCGCCCGCGCCTTGCTGCAGGATCTGCAAGACCTGCCCCAGCGCCGCTGGCATTGTCGCTGCGGCGAAATGGTGGAAGGTGGCTTCGAGCAATGCTGGCAGTGCGGCGCCCTCATGCCGCGCGAATAAGGGACACCCCCCTGAGCGGCTGCGCCGCTTCCCCCCCCCGCTCTCGCAGCGCTGCGCACTGCGGGCAGGGGGACGACGCCCTCGCTGCGGGGCGGCCCTTGCTCGGCGTCCCTGGCCTTGGGCGCGCCAGTTGCGTAAGCCGCTGCGCTATGGGCAGTGTTGTCGCGTCACTTCCAGCGCACGGGCTCCACATGCACGCTGCCCTGCGTGCTGCTCAGGGTGATGGCGCCTTCCTGCACGGTGGCCTGCAACTGCATGCTGCGCTCGGCCAGTTGCGCCAGTGCCTGCGAGGCCTCGGTGGGAATGCGCCAGACTTGCAGTTTCTCCAGCCGTGAGAGCTTGGTTTCAATGCCCTTCCACCAGATCTCGGCGGCGTGGTTGAAGCAGTACACGATCACCGAATCGGCCTTGCTGCACGCCTTGGTGAGCGGTTTGTCCTCGGGCTGGCCCACCTCGATCCACACGCGCTTGCGCCCGGTGAAATCGGTCAGCGAGGCGTCCGGATCATCCGGGTCCGACAGCCCCGCGCCAAAGGCCAGGGTGCCGTCGCCATTGCACAGGTCATTGAGCTGGTGCGCCTGGATGGCCAAGGCGGCCAGCCGCACCATCATGCGCTCGTCGGTCTCGCTGGGGTGGCGGGCCAGCGTGAGGGCGTGGTCGGCGTAGTAGCCGTGGTCGATGTCGGCGATTTGCAGGTTCGCCTTGAAGATGGTGGATTTGATGGCCATGCAGCCTCACTATGAAATAGATAGCTGCTAGCGCTGATCCTGTAAGCGCTAGAGGCCGAAAAAGTTGAGAAACTACGATACGTCCGTGTGAGCTCGTAGACGCTTGAAACCGTCGCGGCCCGGGCCGGTCCACCGGGTGCGTCCCCCTGTGGGGGAAGGCGCGAAGCGCCTCAGGGGGGGTCACACCCTTCGCGCCAGCTCGGCGGCTTTGCCGGTGTAGCTGCCCGGCGTCATGGCCAGCAGGCGGTCTTTTTCGGCCTGGGGGATTTCCAGCGAGCGGATCAGGCCGTGCAGCGCCTCGGCCGTCACCACCTGGCCGCGCGTGACTTCCTTGAGCTTTTCGTAGGCGCCCTGCACGCCATAGCGGCGCATCACGGTCTGGATGGGCTCGGCCAGCACTTCCCAGCTCGCGTCCAGGTCCACCGCCAAAGCTTCCTCGTTCAGTTCCAGCTTGTTCAGGCCAGTCAGCAGCGAGGCATAGGCCAGCGCGGCATAACCCAGGGCCACGCCCATGTTGCGCAGCACGGTGCTGTCGGTCAGGTCGCGCTGCCAGCGGCTGATGGGCAGTTTTTCAGACAGGTGCTTGAGCAGTGCGTTGGCCAGGCCCAGGTTGCCTTCGGCGTTCTCGAAGTCGATGGGGTTGACCTTGTGCGGCATGGTGCTGGAGCCAATCTCGCCGGCCTTCAGGCGCTGCTTGAAATAGCCCAGGCTCACATAGCCCCAGATGTCGCGCGAGAGGTCTACCAAAATGGTGTTGGCGCGCGCCACGGCATCAAACAGCTCGGCCATGTAGTCGTGCGGCTCGATCTGGATGCTGTAGGGCTGGAACGTGAGGCCCAGGCCCAGGGGCTCGGGCGTTTCGATGACCTTCTTGCTGAAGGCTTCCCAGTCAAAGTCGGGCCAGGCCGAGAGGTGGGCGTTGTAGTTGCCCACGGCGCCGTTCATCTTGCCCAGGATCTTGACGGCGGCAATGCGCTCGCTGGCGGCCTGCAGGCGCATGAGCACGTTGGCCATTTCCTTGCCCACGGTGGTGGGGCTGGCGGTCTGGCCGTGCGTGCGGCTGAGCATGGGCACGTCGGCAAAGGCGTGGGACATTTCGCGCAGTTTGAGGATGATGCGGTCCAGCCCCGGCAGCACCACCTGGTCGCGGCCCGAGCGCAGTTGCAGGGCGTGGCTGGTGTTGTTGATGTCTTCGCTGGTGCAGGCAAAGTGCACGAATTCCGATGCTTTTTCGAGTTCGGGGCGCGCTTCAAACTTGGCCTTGATCCAGTATTCGACGGCTTTCACGTCGTGGTTGGTGGTTTTCTCGATCTCCTTGATGGCAGCCGAATCGGCCTCGGAGAAGTTCTTGATCAAGCCCAGCAAATAGGCGCGGGCGCCGGTGGTCAGCGGCTTGAACTCGGCAAAGCCGGCATCCGACAGCGCGATGAACCAGGCCACCTCCACCTGCACACGGCGCTGCATGTAGCCGTGCTCGCTCATGATGGGCCGCAGTGCGGCAAGTTTGGTGGCGTAACGGCCGTCAAGCGGCGACAGGGCGGTGATGGTGGACAGGCTCATGGCGCAAGATTGTAGGCCGCGCACCACCGTGGGTTTCCGGGGGCGGCTGCCGATAGAATCCAACGCATATGGACCAGCCCACCCCGCGCAATGGAAGAAACATGAAACTGATCGGTTCCAACGCCAGCCCCTACGTACGCAAGGTACGCATCGTGATGGCAGAAAAGAAGCTCGACTACCAGTTCGTGCAGGAAAACGTCTGGGCTGATGACACCGGCATTTCCAAATCCAACCCGCTGGGCAAGGTGCCCTGTCTGGTGATGGAGGGCGGCGAGGCGGTGTTTGATTCCCGTGTGATCGTGGAATATCTGGACACGCTGTCGCCCGTGGGCAAGCTGATTCCTGCGCAGGGACGCGAACGCGCCGAGGTCAAGACCTGGGAAGCGCTGGCCGACGGATTGGTGGACGCAGCGATTCTTGCGCGCCTGGAGGCCACCTGGGCGGGCCGCCAGGACAGCGAGCGCAGCCAGGCGTGGATCGACCGCCAGCTGGGCAAGGTGCAGGCCAGCCTCAAGTCCATGGGCCAGGGCCTGGGCGACAAGCCGTTTTGCAGCGGCATCCACCTGAGCCTGTCGGACATCGCTGTGGGCTGCGCGCTGGGCTGGCTGGAGTTCCGGTTCCCCCAGATCGACTGGCGCAGCGAGCATCCCAACCTGGGCAAGCTGCTCGACAAGCTGATGCAGCGCGCAAGCTTTGCGGACACCAAGCCGGTCTGAGCGCCAACGGGGCTCGATGCCACCCCAAAAGATGCCGGCGCAAGCCGGCATTCTTGTTTTTGAGACTGGCGCAAAGCGCTATTGCGCCGCGCGTCGCCGCAGCCAGCGCATCAGCGCGCCCACCACGGGCAATTTTTCGTACAGCTCTTCGGCGGCATCCCAATAGTCGCGGTGCAGCACGATCAGGCCCTGAGGGTCCAGCACCAGGTGCGAGGCGCCGCGCACCGTCTGGGTTTCACCGCGGTGATAGTTCTTGAATGCAAACAAGAAATCCCAGGTCAAAAAACATTGCTGCCCCTGCACCACGCGGCCGGTGACCACAAAGCGGGGCTGGTCGAGCGCCACATACATGTGCTCAAAAATCTGCTGAATGGGCTGGACGCCGCAAACCTCGTTGAACGGGTCTTTAAAGCGTGCATCGGGCGCATAAATGCGGTCAATGGCTGCCAGGTTGGCGGGCGTGATGTGCTCAAAGAAGGCCACCACGCGGGTAACGGCGTCTTCCATGCTGGGGGAGTCGGGGTGTGGCATCAAAGTCCCGTAAAGCGGCGCACTGCCGGAAAATACCACCGGTACGGTAACACCCGCAGCAGTTTCATCACGCGCGTAAAGCGTTTGGGGAAGTGGATGTCGAAATGCCCCCGCTCCCAGCCCTGCACGATGGCGGCGGCGGCGGCCTCGGGTGAGATGAGCGCGGGCATGGTGAAGTCGTTGCCTGCCGTGAGCGGCGTGGCCACAAAGCCGGGGTTGATCACGCTCACGCCCATGCCCAGGTCGTGCAGATCCAGGTACAGTGCTTCGGCCAGGTTGATGAGCGCGGCCTTGGTGGGCCCGTAGGCCAAGCTTTTGGGCAGGCCCCGAAAGCCCGCCACGCTGCTGATCACGCTGACATGCCCGGGGCGCCCGGCCTGTGCCGCCGTCAGCATGGGCGGCAACACGGCGGCCAGCACATGCAGCACGCCGTTGTAGTTGATCTGCTCGTGGCGCAGCATCACGGCCAGATCGAAATCGGTGGCGCGCATGTCGCGGTAGTAGCCCGCGCAGTAGCACACCAGGTCGGGCGCGCCGCCGGCCAGCACCTGGGCCGCGGCGGCCTGCACCTGTTCGGGCTCTGCCGTGTCCATCGGCATGGCCATGCTGCCGGGGTGCTGGGCGACAAAGGCATTGAGCGCATCACCGTTGCGCGCTGACACGATGACCTGCGCACCGCGCGCATGCAGCGCGGCGGCCGTGGCCCGGCCAATGCCGCTGCTGGCCCCGATCAGCCAGGCACGGCGGCCACGCCAGTCGCGCAGGGGGGGGTTGAGGCTCATGCTGCGCGTTTGGTGAAGGACAGTGTGATCTCGCCCAGCCGGAATCCGAGCTTGCTCATGGTGGCGCGGTTGAGCATCACGTGGTCGTCAATGAGGTACATCCAGTCGTCCAGATCGACGTTGTAGACCTTGCCATCCACGGGCAACGCCAGCGTGTAGGTCCAGCGAAAGGCGTTGCCGCGCGTTTGCCCGTTGGCCGTGCCCACCACGTCGTCGGCGGTGCCGGTGTAGCGGCCGTCAGCGTGCTTTGTCAGGCGCCAGATGCGCCGCTGCGTGGTGCCGTCCGAGTAGGTGAAGGCCTCGTCCAGTACGCCCTGGTTGCCCTTCCACTCGCAGTCCATGACCACGGTGAAGCGTTTGACGATGCGGCCGCCACGGTCCTGGAAAATTCCATGCGCGTCGATGGTGCCGTTGAAATACTGCGCAAGGTCCAGCACCGGTTTTTCGCTGGCATAGCCGTCAATGCTCTGGCTGGCGCAGCCAGACAGGACCACGGGCGCAGCCACAGCGGCCGAAAGAAGGAGGCGTCGTTGCATCATGGTGGGGTGCCTTGGGGTCGGTTCGTACAAAGGGTTGGCGTGGCCTGCAGGGGCCGAAGGATGAGCGCATACAGTGCTGCCGCCGCCATCAGCTTGAGCAGGCAGGGCAGCACCGCATAGGCCAGGCCCAGGGTCTGCAGGCCGTCTTCGCTGCGGGTGCCGGGCGTGTAGCCCAGCCAGCCCAGCAGCGGTAGCGCCAGGCCTGCGGCCAGCGCCAGGTTGAGCTTGGTCGCAAAGTTCCACCAGCCAAAATAGGCGCCTTCGTGCTGGCCGCTATCGCCCTCGGCAGCAATCACGCCGGCCAACAGGGCGCTGGGCAGGGCCAGGTCGGTGCCAAGCGCCACGCCGGACAGCGCACAGACCACCAGGAACGGCAGGGTGTCGCCCGCCCCCAGAAAGGCGGTCCACACAAACACCGCAATCGCGAGCAACATGCCGGCCAGCCAGGTGCGCGCCAGACCAAAGCGGCCCACGGCGTGCAACCACAGCGGGATGGACAGTGCGGCGCAGACGAAATACGCCGCCAGGAACATGGGCTCTTGTGCGGGCGGGGCCTGCAGCCGGTCCTGGATGAAAAACAGCACCAGCGTGGCCGGGATGGCGCTGGCAATGCCATTGAGCATGAACACCGCCAGCAGGCGGCGGAACGCGGGGCGCCCCCACGGCCGCCACAGGCTGGCGCGTTGCGGCGGTCGATAGACCCCGGCCACGGCGCCCCCATGGGCCGCAGGGCGCGGCGCCTGCGTCCAGGCCCACCAGCCCAGCAGCAAGGTGATGGCAAACACCGCCAGCATGACCGGCAGGCCCAGCAGCGCGGGCAACACCGAGGCCAGCACCACCCCCACCAGCGCAGCGCCCTCGCGCCAGGCCACGATGCGGCCGCGCTGCAGCTCGTCGCCACCCAGGCGCGCCCCCCACGACTGGTGCGCAATGCTCAGCTGGCTGTAGGCGGTGTAAGTGATGAGCAGCGCGATGAGCGCCCAAGCCACGAGCGCATCGGGGCCGCGCACCGCCGGAAAGAACAGGCTGATCAACCCGAGCGCCAGCACCCCGGCCGACAGCGCGCCCACACCCAGCACCGCCCGCACCGAGCGACCAAACAGGTGGTCGGACAGGCGGCCCAGCAGCGGGTCGGAGATGGCATCGAACAGTCGCGCCGCCAGCAGCACCGCGCCCAGCGTGGCCAGCGGCATGCCGAACTCGCGTGCGTAGTGGTTGGGCAGCAGCACATACAGCGGCAGCGCCACAAACGCCAGCGGCAGGCCCAGCAGCCCATAGGCCAGGCCTGCGCCGGCGCGGATGGGCTGCGTGCCGGTCATGGCTTCCCTGCGGTGCGCGTCATGGCGATGAGCTGCTGGCGCAGCCCGGGCTCTGAGGTTTGGGGCGAGAGCCAGATGCCAAAGAACAGGCGGGAAAACTCGGCATCGGGCACCTCGCCCACCACCCGCCCGCCCATCTTGAACACGGCGCCCGCGCCCGGTTGGTACAAGCCCAAAAGGCGGTCGCCCGGCTTCACATCCGGCAGCGCCGCCTGCAGCGCCTGCTGCCAGCCCGTGGCTTGCTGCGGCGTGAAGCTGCCCACGCGGCGCATCTCCTCGATGGAGCGCTTGGCGATGGCCTCGGCGGTGAAGTTGCGCTGGTAGGTAAGCTCCAGCGCCAGCGGCTGGGCGGTGTAGTTGTCGGCATCAAAGCCGGGTGGCACCCACAGGCGCGCACGGTAGATCTCGAAGCCCAAAAACCGCAGAACCCCCTCGCCTGCCATGCGGGTGCCCGCCAGGGGGGACGCACTGGCCGTGGCCACCTGTGCCAAAGCAAGATTTGAATGAAAAGTGGCTGTAGCGCTTATCAATAAAGCGGTAATAGCTATTTTTTTCATAGTGAAATCACGCCTTGACCAAGGTGTACTGCACGAGGTCGATGTTGCGCATGGCAAACGCGGCTTCGCAGTAGGCCAGGTAGAACTCCCAGATGTGCATGAAGCGCTGGTCAAACCCGAGCTGCAGGATCTGCGTGCGCTGCGCCAGAAAGCGCTCGCGCCAGCGTTTGAGGGTTTCGGCGTAGTCCTGGCCAAACGCAAACTCGTCCACCACGCGCAGGCCCGCCGCCTCGGCCTCGCGCCGGAACTCGCGCGGGCAGGGCAGGCAGCCGCCCGGAAAGATGTACTGCTGGATGAAGTCGGTGGAACTGATGTAGCGCGCAAACAGGCTGTCGTCGATGACGATGCTCTGGATGCAGGCCTTGCCACCGGGCTTGAGCAGGCGGTTGACCGACTGGAAATAGGTGGGCCAGTATTCGCGGCCCACGGCCTCGACCATTTCGATGGAGCAGACCGCGTCGTAGGGGCCGTCGTCGATGTCGCGGTAGTCCTGCAGCCGCAAATCGGCCTTGTTCTCCACCCCATGCGCCGCCATGCGCTTTTGCGCAAACGCGAGCTGCTCGGTCGAAAGCGTCACGCCCGTGAGGGATGCCCCAAACTCGGTGGTCGCCATCTCGGCCAGGGCGCCCCAGCCGCAGCCGATCTCCAGCACCCGGTCACCGGCCTTTACGCCCGCCATGCGCAATGAGCGGCGCACCTTGGCGTGCTGGGCCACGCGCATGTCGCCGCCCGCATCGCCTTCGAACCAGGCGGACGAATAGTTCATCGTGTCGTCCAGCCACAGCGCGTAAAACGCGTTGCCCAGGTCGTAGTGGGCATGGATGTTTTTCTGGCTGTTGGCGCGCGTGTTGCGGTTGAGCAGGTGCTTGATGCGGTACAGCAGCCGCCCGGCCCAGGTGCCGTAGATCACGCCTTCGACCTGCTGGCGGTTGGCGATGAAAAGCTTGAGCAGGTCGGTGAGGTGCGGTGTGGTCCAGTCGCCCGCAATGTAGCTTTCGGCAAACCCGATATCGCCCGACCGGAGCGCGGCGCTGCACACGTTCCAGTTCTTGAACGTGATCGCGGCCGATGGGCCGTTGCCGTGCCCGAAATGCTGCAGCGTGCCATCGGGCAGCTGCACGGTGAGGTGGCCATGCTGCAGCCGCTGCAAAAGCCTGAGGGCCGTGCGCGCCGCAGCGGGTGTGCCCGCAGGCAGGGCCTGGGCAGAGCGGGGAGCGGTGGTGGTGTTCATGGCGGTCTCGCGGGACTGGGGCGACATGGAGATCAACGGGTCACGGTGGAGGCGGGTGCCTCGGGTTTGCGATGGAACCGCACGCGCTTGAGCCAAAGGCGCAGCGCATGCCAGTGAATACGGGCCACAACGGCCAGCGTCATGGCGGGGTAGCCCCACAGCGCATGGCGCAGGGTCTGGGCGGTGATGGCGTGCAGGGTGCCGCTCACGCTGGTCTGGATCAGCGGGCCGGTGTCGTCGTCGTGGTCGATGCGCACCACGGTGCGGCCTGCGTCGGCCGCGCTGGCGGGCGTGCGCATGAAGCGAAACCGGTAGCCCCCGCTCACCTCGCAAAACGGCGACACATGGAACACCTTGCGCGCCTGCAGTTCCACGCCGTATTGCGGCGCATCGAGCAGGTAGCAGTGGCGCTCGCCAAAGGTGTTGTTGACCTCCACCACGATGGCGCGCAGGCTGCCATCGCTGCGGTGGCAGTACCAGAAGCTCACCGGCTTGAAGGTGTAGCCCAGCACACGCGGGTAGCAGTGCAGCCAGACCTCGCCGGTGGCGTCGGTGATGCCTTCGGTGCGCAGCAGCTCGTCGAGCCAGGCCAGCGCCCCGCCCTGTGCGGCGCTGCGGCCGTCGCCATGGTCCACGTCATGAAAGCTGATGGCGCCACGCCGGTTCACCGCCAGCCTGCCGTGCGCGCTGGGTGCTCCGGCCAAGCTGCGCATCGGCAGCATGAGGAAGAACGTGCGGTAGGCAAACGCGTGTTTCTTGGGCCGCAGCCGCGTGTGACGCACCTGGCCAAAGCCGATCAGGGGCAAGGTGGGCGTGGCGGGCGCTGTCATGCGGCCTCCGCCAGCGTGGCGGGCATGGCTGCCAGCAGTTGCTGCGCCACGGTCAGGCCCGATTTGAGACCGTCTTCGTGAAAGCCATAGCCGGTCCAGGCACCGCAGTACCAGGTATGCTGCTGCCCCTGGATGTTGCCCACCTGCTGCTGTGCGCGGATGGCGGCCATGTCGAACACCGGGTGGGCGTATTCGTAGCTGCCGATCACGTGCTCGGGTGCTATGTCGCGCACCGGGTTGAGCGACACCACCACGGGCTGGGCAAAGGGCACGGGCTGCAGCTGGTTGATGAGGTAGTGCAGGCAGACGCGGGCCGACTCGCGGCTTGTCTGCTGGGCGCGCTCGTAGTTCCATGCAGCCCACGCGGCGCGGCGCCGGGGCAGCACGGACGTGTCGGTGTGCAGCACGGCGCGGTTGGCCTGGTAGCGGATGGCGCCGAGCACGGCGCGCTCCTGCGTCGTGGGCTGGGCCAGCAGCGCCAGCGACTGGTCCGAATGCGTGGCCAGCACCACCTTGTCGAAGTATTCGGTGTGGCCTGCGGTCACCACACGCACACCGGCGGCATCGCGCTCGATGCGGCGCACGGGGGTGTTCAGGCGCTTGTCGGCAATGCCCGCCACGATCTTGTCCACATAGTGGCGCGCGCCGCCAGACACCGTCCACCACTGTGGGCGGTTGCTCACCTGGATCAGGCCGTGGTTGTGGCAGAACCGGATCATGGTGGCCACGGGGAACTTCAGCATCTGGTCGGTGGGGCAGCTCCAGATGCAGCCCAGCATGGGCAAAAAGTACCAGTCGCGGAACGCATCGCCAAAGCGGTGGTCTTTGAGAAAGTCACCCAGGGGCTGCATCAGCGCGGCCTCGGCCTGTTTTTCGGCAATGCGCGTGCACAGTTGGTTGAAGCGCAGCAGGTCGCGCAGCATGCCCAGAAAGCGCGGATTGACCAGGTTGGAACGCTGGGCAAACACGGTGCTGAGGTTGGTGCCGCTCCACTCCAGCGTGCGGCCGCCGCCCGAGCCACCCAAGGCGCCCGGCACCTGCACCGAGAAGGACATGTCCGACTTGGCGGTCTCCACGCCCAGATCGGCCAGCAAACGGATCAGGTGCGGGTAGGTGCGCTCGTTGAACACCAGAAATCCGGTGTCCACGCCGTGCGTGACGGGGGCGCCCGACGCATCCGGCAGCGTGACGTCCACGGTGTGGGTGTGGCCACCGAAATAGTCGCCCGCTTCATACAGGGTGATGTCGGCCTGGCCGCGCAGCTGGTGCGCGACAGAGAGGCCGGAGATGCCAGAGCCAATGATGGCGATTTTCACGGCCGGCCCCCTCTGGCCGGCGCCTGGAATAAAAGCGTTGCGAAGCGTCCCGAAACGAATAAGAGAGGGAGGGAGGAGAAGCGCTTCAGGAGGTCAGTCGGAACCCGGAGGGCCGAAAGGCTTCGCAACGTCAAAACGGTAAGGCGCTCAATGCGTCCTTGCAATAGACAGAATGGGGTTGTACCTCCAAAGTTCCAGCCCCGGGGGTGAAAAATATCAGAAAAACGTAACGAGGTCATGGAAATCACTTGGGTTGGGTTGCTGCCAGCTGCTGTTCGATGGCGCGCACCAGGCCCTTGCTGTCGGGCGCCGTCAGGCTCGAATAGCTGTCCACCAGCTGGCCGTTGCGCCCCAAAAGGTATTTGTGGAAATTCCAGCGTGGCCCCGTGCCCGACAACTGCGCGAGCTGGCGGTACAAAGGCGAGGCCTCTGGGCCCTTGACGCTGCTTTTGGCAAACATCGGAAATTTCACGCCAAAGGTGTTCTCGCAGAAGTCGGCAATCTGCTGATTGCTGCTGCTTTCCTGGGAGAAATCGTTGGATGGGAACCCGAGCACCACCAGCCCCTTGTCCTTGTAGCGGGCATACAGATCTTCCAGCCCCTTGTACTGGCCTGTGAAGCCGCAGTAGCTGGCGGTGTTGACGATCAGCACCACCTTGCCGCTGTACTGGCACAGCGACTGCGGCTTTTCGTCCTGCAGCCGGTCAAAGGTGTGCTGCAGTGTTGCCGGGCAGGCCTGCACCTCGCCAGCGTAAGCCGCACCACCGGTCAGCATCAACCCGGCCACGCCCGCAATGCGAAGGGCCATGGAAAGGCGAGAGAGGGATTTCATAGCGGGTTTCATGGTCGATTTCCTGATGGTTTGACTATTTCATCACAAATTGCCCCGTTTGGTATTTATTTATACCAAATAGTATGCGTGGCCGGGGTGCCATTGCCGTGGATTTTTTGCCCACGCTGTTTTTGTGGGGCCTGCGCTGCCGCGCAGTGGAGTCACATCGAGACGGGATTCACGACGCCAAAGCGGCGAGGAATGCGCCAGAGGGGCGGCGTGGGCGAACCGCGGCCGTGCGCGCGCACGTGGTGTGACGTTTTCCGGTAAGGGGCTGAGAACGGGGCGCACAGGAAAGGGCCCCTGCACGGTGGGCTACACCAGTGCCAGCAAGCGGTCCAGGGGGAGTTGCACCCGGATATCCCGGTAGGCCACCACGCCGGTGATCTTCCAGGCAGCTTGCGAGGTATCGCGTGGAATCATCTCGCCCGTGGGCATTCCGTCGCGGTTCATCACCACCGCCACGCGGGGCGTTGTGGCCGTTGCGCCCCGGCGGAGCACCACCGCCACTTCCTGGGTGGCCAGCCGGACAAAGGCCCCGGGTGGATAGACGCCCAGCGTCTTCACCAGCGCGGCGCCGGCCTCGTCCACGCGGTGCTCTTCGTCGTAGTAGCTGGCCTGCATGGCGGCCGTAACTGGCATGGGCGAACGTGCCACGCGGGGCGCCAGTCGCGCACCAAAGATGTCGGCGCGCTGCACCAGCCGCGCCATTTGCTGGGCCTCGGACTTCTTCGCCAGTGGGCCGGGCGAGCGGTGGTGGTGGCATAGCACTGCCTCCAGCCACACGGGGTCGGCCACCCCCAGGCGCCGAAGCAACTGCTCTGACCGACTGGCATGGTCTTCCACGGCCACGATCTGCTGGGACGTGAGCGGCTGCGATTGCTGGGCCAGCTGGTCCTGCAACTCGGTCATCGCGATGTTCATGGTGAGCGCCGCGCTGCCCACTTGCAGTACCCGCGCATCGGGCCAGCGCAGCATTTCACGGGCCACCACCATGCAGACGCAACCCACCAACATGGCGTGGGTGGCGCTGTACATGCGGGTTTCCTGTGCCGAAAGATAGATCAGGGCCAGCAGCGTGGCATCGGGCGTTTGCTCGCAGTTGCGGGCCAGCTCGCTGTGCAAGGATTGAAAACGGCCTTCGAAATCGACAGCCAGCGGTGAGCGCAGCAACTGGGTGGCGCGCAACTGCAATTCCGACCAGTCCGGCACATACTTGCCACCGCGCTCCCGGCCTGCCTGCGCACCTGCCTGCATCGTCATCGCGGCAATCTGCCCCAGGGAGGTGTCGGACATCAGCATTTTTTGCAGCTGTGCCAGATACGCGCGGTGGCTTTCGCCCGACTCATCTGTGTCCACGCACAGCTTCAAGCCGCGCGACACCAGCGAATCCAGCTCGGCGCGGGTGCGAATGACATAGCCCTTTTGTGCCAGCAACGTTCCATCCGCACCGCGCAGCACAAATGGCAACGGGTGACCCAACTGGATGCTGTCGATGTTCAGTGCAACAAGGTTCATGGTGCTCGTTACATTATCTAACAATCATGCCCGCAGGCAAGTGGGAACAACCCCCGGTCACCGGAGCGCTGTTCAACGGGCCGATATGCGGGCCGGAGCCCTCACCCCGGTCTGCCCTCGCCTTGGCATCGCCTGCAGAAAGGCCCCCGGCGAATGCCCTGCCCGGCCTGCGCAGCGCGCGAATCCAGGGGAGCACCACCCCCGTAAATTGCCACGCGTCGCTGGCCGTCACGCGTGAGCTTCTCACGGCCCAAAGAGTGAGAAGCTCACGCCTTTGCGGAAACTGCGGAGTTCTCGCCAAAAACCGCGTGCCAGAGGTCCAGCACAGCATGTTGTTCTGCCTGCAATGCCGGTGGCGTTACCTCGGTGGGCACTTCATCGAGCCGTGCACGGTGCTGCACGCGGCGCAGCTCGCGGTAGGCGTCAGCCGCCGCGTGGCCCACACCGGCAGGCAACAAGCCCACCTGCTCGGCACGTTGCAGCAGCGCGATGTTGCCCACGTTGCCCACCAGTTCCGGATGGCTTGCGGAATTCGCCAGCACCAGGTATTGCACGGCAAATTCGGCATCCACCATGCCGCCCGGGCTGTGTTTCACATCAAACTGCCCGTCGCGTGTGCGGTGGGCAGAGCGCACGCGCTCACGCATGGCCACAATCTCCGCACGCAGCGCCGCAGGGTCTCGCGGCGAGGTGATCACAGCCTCTCGCACCGCATCAAACCGCGCCTGCAGGGCCGCACTGCCCAAAACAAAGCGCGCCCGCGTCATCGCCTGGTGTTCCCAGGTCCATGCCGTGTTGCTGCCGCGTTGCTGCTGGTAGGCCGCGTAGGCATCGAAACTGGTGACCAGCAGGCCGGAGCTGCCATTGGGGCGCAGGGCAGTGTCGATTTCGTACAGATCGCCCTCGCCGGTCTTCACGGTGAGCCAGTTGATCAGCTTGCGCACAAACGCCGCATAGATCTCGGGGGCGCGTTCATCGTCATCGTCAAACACGAAAACGATGTCGAGGTCGCTGCCATAACCCAGCTCCTTGCCCCCCAGCTTGCCGTAGCCAATGATGGCAAATTGCGGTGTTTCGCGGTGCCGGTTCTTGAGGCGGCTCCAGCACCACTGTGCAGAGATGCGCAGCACGCTGTCGGCCAGGGCGCTGAGGTCGTCGGCCACCTGTTCGACCGTGATCCGGTGCTCCACGTCGCGTGCCAGCGTGCGAAAGGTTTCCGCGTGCTGAGCGCGGCGCAGCAGGTTCAGCAGGGTTTCGTCGTCGTCCTCGCCGGTGGACCGCAGCGCGGCCAGTCGCAGGGTGAGCTCGCGTTCGAAATCGGCCACCACAAAGCGCTCGGCCAGCAGCGCGTCGCCTACCAGTTCATCGATGACGCCGGGGTGTTGCAACAGGTAGCGTGCGGGCCACCGAGCTGCGCCCAGAAGGTGCAGCAGCTGCTCGTGCACCGAGGGGCGTTCCAGCAACAAGGCCAGATAACTTTCGCGGCGCAGCAGGGGTTCGAGCCAGTTCACGAGGCGCACGGCTGCTTCTTCGGTGACGCGGCCTTCGCCCAGCCACTGCGCCGTGCGCTGGATCAGCCGGAACAGCCGAGCGCGTGCTTCGTCGCGCAGCGCCGTCACGCGGGGGTGCGTGCGCCACTCGGCCACGCGCTCGCGAAAGCCGGGAGGCAGCTGTTCTAGCAAGCCTTCCAGCTCGGGCGGAGGTGCGGCAACTGCGCGCGGCCCGCCGCATCCACCGCCGTTGCATTCCTTTTTGCCATTGCCGCCCAGCAGGGTGTCGAACTCTTGCGCCACCAGTTCACGATGGGCATCGAGCGCATGCAGAAAACCGCAGCAGTCGGTGTGGCCCATGGTGCGGGCAATCCAGGCCAGGTCGTCATCGCACGTGGGCAGCACATGGGTCTGCTGGTCGTCGAGGTACTGGATACGGTGCTCCACACGGCGCAAAAACACATACGCCCGCGCCAGTGCATCGGCCGTCTCCTGGGGCATGAGCCCCGCCTGGACGAGGCGTTGCAGCGCATCCAGCGTGGGCCGGCGACGCAATTCGGGGAACTGCCCGCCGCGCACCACCTGCAGCAGTTGCACGGTGAACTCGATTTCGCGGATGCCGCCGCGCGACAGCTTCACATCGTTAGCGCGCTCCGGATGTCCGGCGCTGCGCTTGGCGGCGTGCTCGCGGATCTGCCGGTGCAAGGTGCGCAGCGCGTCAAACACGCTGTAGTCCAGATAACGGCGGAACACGAACGGCAGCACCACGCTGCGCAGCGCCAGCACTTCTGCGCTGCCGATAGCGCTTTGCGGCGCCACCACCCGGCTCTTGAGCCAGGCAAAACGCTCCCATTCGCGGCCCTGTACCTGCAGGTATTCCTCCAGCGCCGCCAGCGACACCGCTGCGGGGCCGGAATTGCCATGGGGCCGCAGGGCCAGGTCCACCCGGAAGACAAAACCATGTTCGGTGGTGTCGCCGACCAGGCTGTAGATGATCTTCACCGCATGGGCAAAGTACTCATGGTTGGAAATGCGGCCGCGCCCCTCGGGGTTGCCGGCCGTTTCTCCGTCCTGTGCATACACATAGATCAGGTCGATGTCGCTGGACACATTGAGCTCGCGCGCACCGAGCTTGCCCATGCCGATCACCCACAGGGGCACGGGCTGTCCGTCGGGCGAGAGCGGTGCGCCGTGGCGGCTGTCCAGCTCGCGGCGGGCGTGAAGGCACGACTGGTCCAGCGCGAACTCTGCCAGTTCGGTGACCGCGCGGGTAATGTCTGACAACGGGGCCTGGGCATCGCAATCGAGCCGGATGAGCCGCTCCATGACCAGTTGGCGCAGGACGCGCAAGGCGGTGGCGGTGTCGGATCCTCGTGCCTGTAGTGCGGCAAACGCCTGCGTCATCGCCGCTTTGTCCGGCGCACCGGGCGGCAGCAAGACCAGGTCTTGCGCGTACCGGCGTTGCAGGCGCTGAAAAAACCGCGAATACCCGGCCTCACCGATCGGGGGGGCGCAAGTGCCGGAGGGCTCAGCGGGAGAATGGGTCATGGCAGAGGGAGCGGCAAGTTGCCATATACATAAGGACACCGGTTTTGACTGAACCCACCCTTTGGTCGCGGGTCATAATTCCTGCCACATTCAACCCCGTCAATGATCGAACCATTAAATCGCCCCACACGCCTGCTGCGCTTCGTCGCCGGGTTGGCGCGATGGTCGCTGGGATGCCTGCTGGCCTTGTGGCTGCTGCTGGCCGTCGCGTGGGGGGCACTGCATGGCTGGATTGTGCCGCGTATTGGTGAATTTCGCCCGCAACTGGAGGCGCAGGCCGCACGGGCGCTGGGGTTGCCTGTGCGCATCGGGGCCATCTCGGCGCGGTCTGAGGGGCTGATCCCCACCATTGAGCTTCTGGATGTCGCGCTGCTGGATGCCCAGGGGCGGGTTGCGCTGCTGCTGCCGCGCGTGGTGGTGGCACCTTCCCCGCGCTCGCTGCTGAACTGGGGTTTTGAGCAGCTTTACATCGAACACCCCGATCTGGATATCCGCAGACAGGCCGACGGCCGCATTGCGGTGGCGGGCCTCACCTTTTCTGAGACCGCGGGCGAGAACAATGCAGCAGCAGACTGGCTTTTCTCCCAGGGCGAAGTCGTCGTCAAGGGTGGCAGGCTGCGCTGGACCGACGAATTGCGCGGTGCCCCCGAACTGGCGCTGGAAAATGTTGATGTGCTGTTGCGTAATGGCAGCTGGCAACACAACATGCACTTTGCGGCCACACCGCCGCCGACTTGGGGCGACCGGTTCACGCTGACCGGGCGGTTTCGTGCGCCACTGCTGCGTGCACGCGACGGCAACTGGCAGCACTGGAGCGGCCAGCTGTTTGCCGATTTCTCGCGTGTGGATGTCTCCCGGCTGCGCCACCATGCCGACCTGGGTGTGGAGGTGGCGCAAGGCCGGGGCGCCGTGCGCGCATGGGCCGACGTGCAGCGTGGCCAGATCGTGGGCGGCACGGCCGACCTGGCACTGACGGAAGTCAACGCCACGCTGGGCCCGCAACTCAAGGCCCTGGTGCTGCCGTCCATTCAGGGGCGGATGGGTGGCCGGCGGCTGGCAGGCGGCTTCGAGTTCTACACCCAGGGGTTGCAGTTTCAAACCGACGATGGCCTGGTGTGGCCCGGCGGGAACCTGCGCCTGCAGCACACGGGTGCTGCAGGCAAGGCGCCCGCCCAGGGCGACCTGCGAGCGGACCGCCTGGACCTTGCCGCGCTGGCCCAGATCGGCAGCCGTCTGCCACTGGGGGCGGCGGCCCACAGCGCACTACAAACCTACACCCCCCAGGGCCTGGTCAATGAGGTGCATGCCACCTGGCGCGGCCCGCTGGAGACGCTGCAGCAATACCAAGTGCGCGGCAAGGTGACGGGGCTGGCCCTGGCTGCCGGGGCGCGGGAGGCGGGCAACACGCTTCCCGGCCTGAGCGGTGCGAGTGTGGACGTCGAAATGACCCAGGCCGGTGGCAAAGCCAGCCTGGCCATCGCGTCGGGGGGGCTGGTCTTGCCGGGGGTTTTTGAAGAACCTGTCCTGCCGCTGGACCAGCTGAGCGCAGAGGTGCGCTGGCAGGTGGATGGGCCACGCCTGGCGGTACAGGCCAGCAATGTCCGGTTTTCCAACGCGGATGCGCAGGGCGAATTGCGCGCCAGCTGGCGCACCAGCGACGCCGGCCAGGGCCCCCGTTTTTCGCGCTTTCCCGGTGTGATGGACCTTGCGGGAACGCTGGTGCGTGCCGACGGAACCCGCGTGCACCGTTATCTCCCACTGTCCCTTCCGGCCGAATCGCGCCACTATGTGCGCGACGCCATCCTGAGCGGCAGTGCCAGCGACGTGCAGTTTCGGGTGAAGGGTGATCTGCGCGACCTGCCCTTCAATGACCCCAGCCAGGGAGATTTCCGCATTGCAGCCCGCGTCAGGGACGTGACGTACGCCTATGTTCCGCCCCGGTTGCAGCCCACCGGCGCGCTGCCCTGGCCGGCGTTGACGCAACTGGCGGGTGAGCTGATTTTCGAGCGCTCGTCCATGCAGGTGCGCGGCGCTACCGGCGGCTTTGCCGGCACGCCGGGCGTGCGGCTGGCCAAGGTGGAGGCGCAGATTCCCGACCTGTCCCACACCGTGGTAGCGGTCAATGCCGATGCGCGCGGGCCGCTGACCGAGCTGCTGACCATCATGCGCACCTCCCCGCTTGCGCGCATGACGGGTCAGGCCCTGGACCAAGCCAGCGGCACGGGCAATGCCGATTTGCAACTGCGATTGAGCCTGCCGATCAACGATATCGAAAAATCGAAAGTGCAGGGCAGCGTGGTGCTTGCGGGCAACGATGTGCATATCACCCCGGAAACGCCCCCGCTGTCACGCGCCCGCGGCACTGTGCAATTTACCGACACCGGTTTTTCGGTGAACGGCGTGCAGGCGCGCGCGCTGGGGGGCGACCTGCGCCTGGAGGGCGGAATGCGCGCCCTGCCCTCCGGTGCCGGTCCCGTCGAGTCCGCCATACAACTGCGGGCGCAAGGCACGGCCACCGCCGAGGGGCTTCAGCAGGCACGGCAACTGGGCATGCTTTCGCAGCTGGCCCGCAGCGCCACGGGCAGCACGCCCTACACGCTGGCGCTGGCGTTTCGCAGGGGTGTCCCCGAGATCCTGGTTGCCACCAACTTGCAGGGACTGGGGCTCGCGCTGCCCGCGCCGCTGGCCAAGACCGCCGACGCACTCCTGCCGGTGCGCTTTGAAACCCGGGTCGCCCAGGAGTCCCTGGCCGCGGTGCCCGCAGGTGCGGCCCCCCCGCCCTTGCGCGACCAGATGACACTGGACCTCGGATCGCTGGGATCGGCCAGCTTTCAGCGCGAGCACCAGGGCAACCAGACGCGCGTGTTGCGCGGCGCCATCGGCATCGGTCTTGGCGTGGGGGAGGTCGCGCCCATGCCGGTGGACGGCGTGGCGGCGAACATTCGTGCAGAGCAGATGGATGTGGATGCCTGGGAAAAGGTGTTGACACAGGCCGCCATCGCCGAAGCAGCCCCTGCCGCCTCCGCCGTCGCTGTCGGGCCAGACCGCACGACGGCGGGCGTGGCGCAAGACTATCTGCCCACCGCCGTTGCCGTGCGTGCCCAGGCGCTCACCGTGCAGGGGCGCACATTGCACAACGTTGTGGTGGGGGGCTCGCGCGACGGTTCCACCTGGCGTGCCAACCTGGACGCCAGCGAACTCAATGGCTATGTCGAATACCGGCAGGCAGGTACCCGCGACAACCCGTCGGGCCGTCTGTTTGCCCGTCTGGCGCGCATGAAACTGCCCCAGAGTGCCGCCACGCAGTTTGAGACCCTGCTGGACGAGCAGCCCGGTACCCTTCCCGCACTGGACATCGTGGTGGACGATTTCGAACTGCGTGATCGCAAACTAGGGCGAGTGGAAATCGAAGCGCAAAACCGGGGCGGCGAGACGGTCCAGCGCGAGTGGCGGCTGAGCAAGTTCAACATCGTGGCCCCCGAAGCCACCTTCACCGGCACGGGCAATTGGGCGCTGCTGGCTGGCAGCGAAAAATCGATGCGCCGCCGCACGGTGATGAACTTCCAGCTGGACATCCGCGACTCGGGCGACCTGCTTGCCCGTTTTGGCATGGAAAATGTGGTGCGCCGCGGCAAAGGGCGCATGCAGGGACAGGTGGCGTGGATGGGCGCGCCCATGAGCCCGGACTACCGCTCCATGAGCGGGCAGATCAATCTGAACGTGGAATCGGGCCAGTTCCTCAAGGCAGATCCGGGGCTGGCCAAGCTGCTCGGTGTGCTGAGCCTGCAATCCCTGCCGCGGCGCCTGACCCTGGATTTCCGCGATGTGTTCAGCGCGGGGTTCGCGTTCGACTTTGTGCGCGGCGACGTGCGCATTGAGCAGGGTGTTGCCATCACCAACAATCTGCAGATGAAGGGCGTCAATGCAGCCGTGCTGATGGAAGGCAGTGCCGATATCGACCAGGAAACCCAGGATCTGCATGTGGTGGTGGTTCCGGAAATCAACGCCCTGACCGCCTCGCTGGTGGCCACGGCCATCAACCCGGTCGTTGGACTGGGCAGCTTTCTGGCCCAGGTGTTTCTGCGCGGCCCCCTGATAGAGGCCGCCACCCAGGAGTTTCACGTGGATGGCACCTGGACGGATCCGCACATCGAGCGCATTCCCCGCCGCAGCCGGGAATCGGGCAGCGCCCCTTCGCCCTCGGGGGCTGCGCAAGTGCCCGGCACACCGCCTTTGTCCGCAGGAGAGCCCTCATGAAGGTTGCAGCCTTGCAGATGGTCTCTGGCACGCAACGCAGCGACAACCTGGCCATGGCCCGCCGCCTGCTGGAGCAGGCCGCAGAGGCAGGCGCCGAGCTGGCCGTGCTGCCTGAGTACTTTTGTGCCATGGGGCTGCGAGACACCGACAAGCTGGCATTGCGCGAAACCCCCGGCGAGGGCGTTGTACAGGCGTTTCTCGCCCGCGCTGCACAGGAGCTTCAGTTGTGGGTGGTGGGCGGCACGCTGCCCATGCAAACCGCAGATCCGGCGCGCGTGCGCAACACCACACTGGTGTATGCACCGTCGGGCGAATGCGCTGCCCGTTACGACAAGATTCACCTCTTCCGGTTTGACAACGGGCGCGAACATTTTGACGAGGGCCGGGTGATCGAGGCGGGGGCTGAGCCGGTGCAGTTTGACCTGCCATCGCGCAGCGGCCACACCTGGCGCATCGGGTTGAGCGTTTGCTACGACCTGCGGTTTCCCGAGCTCTATCGCCAGCATGCCCGAGCAGGTGCCGACCTGCTGCTGGTGCCGAGCGCCTTCACCCACACCACCGGGCAGGCCCACTGGGAACTGCTGTTGCGTGCACGCGCGGTGGAAAACCTGGCCTATGTGCTGGCGCCCGCGCAGGGCGGAGTGCATGAAAACGGGCGCCAGACATGGGGGCACAGCATGCTGGTCGATCCCTGGGGCGATATCGTCAATGCACTGGCGCAAGGCCCCGGCGTGGTGCTGGGCGAACTCGATGCCGGGCGCGTGCGCCAGGTTCGCGCACAACTGCCCGCACTGGAACATCGCGTCCTGTGATGATGCCACCGCGTCATCGCACTCCCTGGCAGCGCTGGCGCAGCGCATGGCGCCGGTGGTCGCTGTGGACCTTGCTGGTGGTCCTGGTGGTGTCCATGCTGGTCACCCTGGTATGGCTGGCCGGGCGCTACGAAGCCAGCCAGGTGCAGTCCCGGCTGGAGCGGGATGCCGCCGACGCGGGCTCCGACATCCGCTCCGCGCTCTCGCGCAATGTGCAGAGTCTGCAGGCACTTCAGGCGGGCGACCCTGGTCTGCTGGCCTGGGAAGTCAATGCGGCCGAACTGCTGCGCCAGCGCCGTGAACTGGTACGCATCGAGTGGCGGGATGGCAACCTGCGTCTGCGCGCCTATGCCCAGACGCCCTACCGTCCCGTGTCGTGGGACAACGCCAGCCGGGAGGGATCGCATTCCGATGCGGCCCTGGCCTGCACCAACGCGCGCCGGCTGAGCGCACCCGCCTATTCGGGCAGCTATTTTCAGCCCCATGGCGACGGTCTGGGCTCGGAGATGATGGAGCTGTGCCTGCCCCTCACCAATGCCGGGCGCCCCGCGGGTTTTCTGGTAGCCACCTATGCCCTGCAGGAGATGCTGGTGGACCTGGTAGGGCACAACCTGACCCGCAGCCAGGAGGCCTCGTTCACCGAGGCAGATGGCACCCGGCTGGCAGTGCTGGGCGCCGCCCGGCGCGGCACGCGCATGTTCACGGCACAGCAGCTGCTCGACCTGCCGGGCACCACGCTGGTGTTGCGCATGGACCGCTGGCACGGCGCCCCCAACCTTTTCCCCAACGTGCTGACTGCGCTGGTCACCGCCATGTCGATTGCCTTGGTGACCGTGATGGTGGTGCTGGTGCGGGACAACCGCCGAAGGCTGCGCGCAGAGCGTGACCTGGCGGACGCCCTGGCCTTTCGCAAGGCCATGGAAGACTCTCTGGTGACCGGTTTGCGCGCCCGCGACCTGCAGGGGCGCATCACCTACGTCAACCCCGCGTTCTGCGCCATGGTGGGGTTCAGCCCGCAAGAACTGCTCGGGCAAAGCACGTCCGCACCCTACTGGCCGCCGGAACTCTCCGAAGAATACCGGCAGCGCCAGGCCAAGCGCTTTGCCGGTGGCATGCCCCCGCGCGAGGGCTTCGAATCGGTCTTCATGCGCAAGGACGGCACGCGGTTTCCGGTGCTGATCATCGAGGCCCCGCTGATCAATGCCTACGGGCTGCACACCGGTTGGATGAGTGCCTTCCTGGACATCAGCGAACAGCGCCGCATCGAGGAACTCTCGCGCGCCTCGCAAGAGCGCCTGCAGGCCACGGCGCGACTTGCCACCGTGGGCGAAATGGCCTCGCTGCTGAGCCACGAACTCAATCAGCCCCTGGCAGCCATATCCAGCTATGCCACCGGGTCGCTGAACCTGCTCGATTCCAACGCCCCCGGCACCGCCCATGCGGGCGACCTGCAGGATGTGCGCATGGCGATGCAGCACATTGCCCGGCAGGCCGAGCGCGCAGGGCGCGTGATCAAGAGCGTGCATGATTTTGTGCGCCGCCGCGACCAGACGCGCGAAGCCGTGCCGCCCCAGGAGCTGCTCGATGCCATCCTCCCGCTCATCAGCCTGCAGGCACGCAAGCTGGGCGTGCGCGTGCAGACCACGGTGGAAGCCCAGCTGCCTTATGCGCTGTGCGACCGCACCATGGTCGAGCAGGTGCTGCTGAACCTGGCCCGCAATGCCATGCAGGCGATGGACGACCCCGCCATCGAGCCGCGCATCCTGGACATCCGGGTGCGGCGGGGCGCGTCCAACGCCTACAGCAGCTGGCTGGAGTTTTCTGTGACGGACTGCGGCGTGGGCATTGCGCCCGAGGTGGCGCAGCAGCTGTTCACGCCGTTTTTCACCACGCGCGCCGAGGGCATGGGGCTGGGTCTGAGCATGTGTCGCACGGTGGTCGAGCAGCACGGTGGCGTGCTTGCCTACGAGCCCCACGCGCCGCGTGGTACGGTATTCACCTTCACCTTGCCCGTCTGTCAACCGGCCTCACCCTGATGGAACCCGTATCCAACGCCATTGTGTACATCGTGGACGACGACGCTGGCGTGCGCGAAGCGCTCGCCTGGTTGCTGCGCTCACGCCGACTGCTCAGCGAGTCGTTTGACAGCGCCGAAGCTTTTGACGCGATGCTGAAGGCGCAAGCCGCACCGTGCCGACCCTGCTGTCTATTGCTGGATGTGCGCATGCCGGGCATGAGCGGCCTGGCACTGTTCGACCTGCTGCTGGCGCGGGGCGAACTGGCCGCCATGCCCGTGATCTTCCTGACCGGCCATGCCGACGTTCCCACGGCGGTCGATGCGGTCAAGCGCGGGGCTTTTGACTTTTACGAAAAACCATTTTCCGACAACGCTCTGGTCGATCGCATCGAGCAGGCGCTGGCGCAGTCTGGCGCCCACCTGGAGCAATTGCGCCAGCGCAGTAGTCTGCAGGTGCGACTGCACGATCTGACCGAGCGCGATGTCATGGACCTGGTGGTGGCCGGCTTGCCCAACAAGCTGATTGCCGACCAGCTGGAGATCAGCGTGCGCACCGTCGAAGTGCACCGCGCACGCGTGTTCGACAAGATGCAGGTGAAGTCAGCGGTGGAGCTGGCCAACCTGCTGCGCGCCAGCCCCTGAAGCTGCAGGGGCGCGGTGCGCAGGGTTTACGGTTTAGCCGCGGGGGCGCTCACCTACATAAATTTCGACCCGGCGGTTGCGGCTGCGGCCTTGTGCCGTGTCGTTGGTGGCAATGGGCTGGCGTTCGCCCATGCCTTCGATTGCAATGCGGCGCCCGTCGACGCCACGGCCCGTAAGGTAATTTCGCGTGCTGGCAGCGCGCTCCAGCGACAACGGGTTGTTCACGGCATCGCTGCCGGTGTTGTCGGTGTGGCCGATGATGCGAACGTCGGTGTTCGGGTTGTTGCGCAAGCCTTCGGCAAACCGGTCAAGCACTGGCGCGAAGTTGGACTGGATGTCCGAGCGGCCCACGGCAAAGGAAATGTCGCTCGGGATGTCCAGCTTGAGCTGGTTGTCTTGCGTTTGCGTCACGGCAATGCCCGTGCCCTGGGTAGCCTGCTCCATCTCGCGCTTTTGGCGCTCCATGTTTTGCGACCAGATGTAGGTGCCCAGTGCGCCCACACCCGCACCCACCACGGCACCCGTACCTGCGCGACCGCCGGTGGCCGAACTGAGCACGGCACCTGCCAGTGCACCCACGCCCGCGCCGGTGGCGGTGCGGCGCTGGGTATCGCTCATTTCGGCACACCCGGTGGCCAGAATGACAACGGCGGCAACGCCGGTAATGAGGTATTTGCGCATGGCTAGGCTCCTTGTAAATGATGGGACGGAATGAAAATCCGATGTTGAGTCGGGAGTGTCCACTCTACGCCTTCACAAGGGTATAGGCCAGTCGGCAGGCGCCTTGTAGGACGAAACCTTGCAAACGTCGGGCCCGCCCTCAGTGCGTGGGCGGTTCGGTATTTTTGTCCGGCGGCGGCGCCTTCAGCTCGCCGCCCTTGCGCCCGGAAAACATCGTCCACCAAACGATCAACCCCAGCACCACCAGCGCCAGCAGCGCTTCAAGCAAAATCAGCCCCATGAAATTGACACTCCTGCGCCTTGTGATGACGGCGCTGATTGTAGGAACGCTGGCCGCCTGCTCCACCCCACCCACGCCAAGCCCCGCGCAGCCAGGGGCCATCGCGCCGACGCCGACCACCGCCGGAGCGGCCATGACGGGCGACACCGGGCCGCTGCCGTCCTCCATGTCGCAGCCCAAGAGCCGCTGGATTGCGGTGCGCTGGGCCGAGCTGCCGGGCTTTGCCGACGACGCGTTGCACGAGGCCTGGAATGCCTGGATCAAGGGCTGCGAGCGCCCGGCGCCTGCCTTTGCCCCCCTGTGCAGCGAAGTGCGCCAGCTCAGCATTGCCAGCGGTGACGAGCAGCGCGCCTGGATGGTGCGGCGCCTGCAGCCCTACCGCGTTGAAGCTGCCGACGGCAACGCCGAGGGCCTGCTGACCAGCTACTACGAGCCCATGATCGACGCCGCCCGGCAGCCCGGCAACGGCTACACCGTGCCGGTTTACGGCCTGCCCGCCGGGCACGGCAGCCGCAAGCCCTGGTACACGCGCCAGCAGATCGACACCCTGCCCGAGGCGCAGGCGGCGCTGCAGGGGCGGGCGATTGCCTGGCTGCGCGACCCGGTCGAATCCCTGGTGTTGCACATCCAGGGCTCGGGACGCCTGCAGATCACCGAGGCCGACGGCCGCGTTACCACCGCGCGGGTAGCCTATGCGGGCACCAACGACCAGCCCTATCAGAGCGTGGGCCGTTGGCTGCTGGACCAAGGCGCAACGCGCGATGCCACCTGGCCCGGCATCCGCGCCTGGCTGGCGCAAAACCCGCAGCGCACCAACGAGTTGCTGTGGAGCAACCCGCGCTACGTGTTCTTTCGCGAAGAGCCCTTGAGCCCGCTGGATGCTCAGTTTGGCCCGCGTGGCGCGCAGGGCGTACCGCTCACGCCTGGCCGGTCGATCGCCGTGGACCGCCAGAGCATTCCGTATGGCACGCCGGTGTGGCTGGCCTCCACGGGTCCGCAGGTGTCGATGCAGCGCCTGGTGATGGCACAGGACACCGGCAGCGCCATCGTGGGCGCGGTGCGGGCCGACTATTTCGCCGGCTGGGGTGCCGAAGCGGGCGAGCTGGCCGGGCGGCTCAAGCAGGGCCTGCGGTTGTGGGCCCTGTGGCCGCGTTGAGCGGGGTACACCGGGGCCTTGCCACTGCCTGGCATTACACGCTGTTTTTATATCAAAACAGTCTCTAGTGCTTGCTGCATAAGCGCTTATAGCTATTATTTAAGGAGCTATTCAATGGCGCGGAAACGGACGCCTCCGAAGGATCAGCGCTCCACGAGGTAGCGCACCACCGCGGGCGGCGATTCGCCTCGGTGGAAGGCCAGCTTGCGCTCGCGCAGTGCCACATCGGACGCGGTCACCCGGTCAAAGCGGCGCAGGTGCTCGGTCCATGACTCGTCCACGATCTGCTCCACATAGCGCGCCGGATCGGCCAGGTCGTGCAGCAAATCGCACGACAGCGCCCCCTGGCGCAGGCGGCTGCGGCGGCTTTCCTGCATCAGGGTGCGAAATTCTGCGGCGCGCGCCGGGTCGATGGTGTATTCGATGGTGACCACCACGCGTCCGGCCTGCGGCGGCGTGGTTGTCACCGGTGCCTTGAAGGCCTGCGAGGGGCTCAGGTCTTCTTCCATGTGGCGATCGGTCACCAGGCGCTGCACCAGTGCCATGGCCATCACGCCCGTCAGCGCGGCCAGCGCCAGGCTCAGGTGCACCGACGTCACCGTGGCCACCTGCCCCCACACGGCAGCGCCCAGCGCGGTGGCACCCATGATGGACATCTGAAAGATGGACATGCCGCGCGCGCGCACCCAGTTGGGCAACGCCAGCTGGGCCGACACGCTGAGCGAATTGGCCGTGGTGATCCAGGCCATGCCCGCCAGCACCATGGCCGGCACGGCCACATAGATATTGGGCGCAATGGCCATCACCGCCATGGCGGCCGCCTGCAGCAGCGTGCCGCGCAGCACCAGCACATCGCGCGCCATGGCCTGGCGCAGGCGCGGCAAGAACATGGCGGCAACGATGGCACCCGCCCCCATGCTGGCCAGCAGCAGCGTGAACATGCCCGCGCCGCCGCCGTCAAGCCCCCTGGCCACCAGCGGCAGCAGGGCCATCAGCGCCGTGGCGTGCAGAAAAAACACGGCAATGCGCCACAGCACGGCCCGCAGGCGTGGCGACTGGCGCACAAACTGCAGGCCCACCCGCATCGCGCTGGGCAGCTTTTCGCGCCCCAGCGGGCTGGGCACATGGGTGCGCTTCCAGCGCATGATGACGAGACCCGAGATGACCGACAGCACCGCGTTGAGCACAAACACCCAGGCGCTGCCCGCGCTGGCGATGATGGCGCCAGCTACCAGCGGGCCGATGATGCGCGAGGCGTTCATGGCCACGCCGTTGAGCGCCAGGGCCGCAGGCAACTGCGGGCGGCTGACCAGCTCGGGCACGATGGCGGCAAACACCGGCCAGCGCATGGCCAGGCCGATGCCGTTGGCAAAGGTGAGCGCCAGCAGCAGCGGCGCCGTCATGCCGCCGGCCAGGATGGCCACGCACAGCACCAGCGCCACGGCCGCCACCCAGAACTGCGTGGCAATGAAATACCTGCGGCGGTCCAGTATGTCGGCCAGCGCGCCACTGGGCAGGCCCAGCAAAAACACCGGCAGCGTGGAGGCCGACTGCACCAGCGCCACCAGAATGGGCGAGGTGGTGAGCGTGGTCATGAGCCAGGCGGCCGCCACGTCGTTCATCCACATGCAGGTGTTGGCGGCCACCCAGGTCAGCCAGAGCATGCGGAACACGGGGACAGACAAGGGGGCCAGCGGCGAGAGGGAGACGGCTGCGGTGGCTGCCGGCGCGCCTTCTTCCAGCTTTGCGGTCACGGATGTCTCTGTGCCGTGGGCGAG
The DNA here is from genome assembly GCF_002281195.1 of Acidovorax sp. 35-64-16. Classification (NCBI taxonomy): domain Bacteria; kingdom Pseudomonadati; phylum Pseudomonadota; class Betaproteobacteria; order Burkholderiales; family Comamonadaceae; genus Acidovorax; species Acidovorax sp. 35-64-16. The sequence continues at coordinate 410,353 of NZ_NCFM01000001.1, forward strand.
GGCGGCGCGGTCTGCGGCCGCATCAGACTGCGGCGGGGTGCCAGGGTTCTGCGTGGACGGGTCCTGCAAGGGCGGGGGTGCAACGCTGCGCGTGCTTTCGTGGGACGGCAATGGGGGCATGTCCGCCGATTGTGCGACGGCTTGCCGCGCGGCGCAGCGGCACCCTGGCGCGACCCGTACCCGGTCATGGCCATGACTTGCACAGTAAAAAATATGGGTAAAAACAGGCTCTAGCGCTTATCCATAAAGCGCCGAAAGCTATGAATTAAATAGCATTTACAGGCGCGGCCGTGCCAGGTGGGTGAGCGGCAGGGCGCTGCTGGCCTTCACCTCGCCCAGCGAAAAGCTGGTGTGCATGTCTTTCACATTCGGCAGGTTCAGCAGCACGTCGCGCGCAAACAGCGAAAAGCTGTCCAGGTCGCGTGCCACCACCTGCAGCTCGAAGGTGCCAGTGCCGCTGATGTAGTGGCATGTCACCACTTCCGGAATCTGGCGGATGGCCTCTTCCATGGCACGGGTCAGGTTGCCGGTGCTGCGGTCGGCGTCCAGCCGCACAAAGGCCAGTACCCCCAGGCCAATCTTGTGCCGGTCGATCTCTGCGCGGTAGCCCTTGATGAAGCCGTGCTCCTCCAGCGCACGCACACGGCGCCAGCACGGCGCAGCCGACAGGCCGACGCGCTGGGCCAGTTCGGCGTTCGTCAGGCGCGCGTCGGTTTGCAACTCGCTCAGGATGGCGATGTCGAATTTGTCCAAATCATTCATGATTTACCGATTCTAAGAAAGATCCTTTCTAAATCGAGGGTAAACGCGGCATGAAAACGCAAGCACATAGCGCGGCACAGTGCATAAACTGCCCGCAGCCACCCATGACGTTGCCCGCCACCGCCCCCCAGGCGGCGGCGATGCGCGCCCCACCACTGGAATCAGCCATGAACGCCCCATTGCCCGAACACATCCGCAAGGCCCTCGAAACCGTGAGCCTTGAAGACAAATACACCCTGGGCGAAGGCCGCGCCTTCATGAGCGGCGTGCAGGCCCTGGTGCGCCTGCCCATGCTGCAGCGCCAGCGGGACGCGGCGGCAGGTCTGAACACGGCGGGTTTCATCAGCGGCTACCGGGGCAGCCCGCTGGGCACCTACGACCAGGCGCTGTGGGCGGCCAAGAAGCACTTGGCCCAAAACCACATCGTCTTCCAGCCCGGCGTGAACGAGGAACTGGGCGCCACGGCCGTGTGGGGCACGCAGCAGCTCGACCTGTACCCCGACAAGAAGAAGTACGACGGCGTGTTTGGCATCTGGTATGGCAAGGGGCCGGGCGTGGACCGCTGCTCGGACGTGTTCAAGCACGCCAACATGGCGGGCACTGCCAAGCACGGGGGCGTGATCGCCATTGCGGGTGACGACCACATCAGCAAGAGCAGCACCGCGCCGCACCAGAGTGACCACATTTTCAAGGCCTGCGGCACGCCGGTGTTCTTTCCGAGCAGCGTGCAGGACATCCTCGACATGGGCCTGCACGCCTTCGCCATGAGCCGTTTTTCAGGCGTGTGGTCGGGCATGAAGACCATCCAGGAGGTAGTGGAGTCGTCCTGCAGTGTGAGCCTCGACCCCGACCGCGTGAAGATCGTGATGCCCGAGGACTTTGCCATGCCGCCGGGCGGCCTGCACATCCGCTGGCCCGACGCGCCGCTGGAGCAGGAGGCGCGCCTGATGGACTACAAGTGGTACGCGGCCCTGGCCTACGTGCGCGCCAACAAGCTCAACTACAACGTGATCGAGGGCCAGAACGACCGCTTCGGCATCATCGCCAGCGGCAAGGCCTATAACGACACGCGCCAGGCGCTGGTGGACCTGGGGCTCGATGACGACACTTGCCGCCAGCTGGGAATTCGGGTGCACAAGGTCAACGTGGTGTGGCCGCTCGAAGCCACCATCACGCGCAGTTTTGCCCAGGGGCTGCAGGAGATCCTGGTGGTGGAAGAGAAACGCCAGGTCATCGAATACCAGTTGAAAGAAGAGCTGTACAACTGGCGTGCCGATGTGCGCCCGCATGTGCTGGGCAAGTTCGACGAACCTGAAGGCGACATCTCGGGTGGCGAGTGGTCCATGCCCAACCCCAGCCAGAACTGGCTGCTGCGTGCCAAGGCCGACCTCACGCCCGCCCTCATCGCCAAGGCGATTGCCAAGCGGCTGAAGAAGCTCGGTGTCTCGGCAGACATCGTGGCCCGCATGGACGCGCGCCTTGCCATCATTGAAGCCAGCGAACGCGCCATGACCGAGCTCAAGGCCGACACCGGCGAGCGCGCTCCGTGGTTTTGTAGCGGCTGCCCACACAACACCAGCACGCGCGTGCCCGAGGGCTCCCGCGCCGTGGCGGGCATCGGCTGCCACTACATGACGGTGTGGATGGACCGCAGCACCTCCACCTTCACGCAGATGGGCGGTGAGGGCGTGTCGTGGGTGGGGCAGTTCCCGTTCACCGAGGACAAGCATGTGTTCGCCAACCTGGGTGATGGCACCTACTTCCACAGCGGCTTGCTGGCCATTCGCCAGAGCATTGCTGCCGGGGTGAACATCACCTACAAGATCCTCTACAACGACGCCGTGGCCATGACCGGCGGCCAGCAGATCGGCGAGCGCCCCGAGGGGCACTCGGTGCTGCAGATCATGCACAGCGTCCAATCCGAAGGCGCTGTGAAGATTGTCATCGTGACCGATGAACCCCAGAAGTACGACGGCGTGCCGCTGGCTGATGGCGTGACGGTGCACCACCGCGACGAACTTGACCGCATCCAGCGCGAGCTGCGCGAAGTCAAGGGCTGCACCGTGCTGATCTACGACCAGACCTGTGCCACCGAGAAGCGCCGCCGCAGGAAGCGCGGCAAGCTCGCCACGCCCGACAAGACGGTCATCATCAACGAACTGGTGTGCGAAGGCTGTGGCGACTGTTCGGTCAAGTCCAACTGCCTGAGCGTCGAGCCGGTCGAGACGGAATTTGGCCGCAAACGCCGCATCAACCAGAGTACCTGCAACAAGGACTACTCCTGCGTCAACGGCTTCTGCCCGAGCTTCGTCACCATCGAGGGCGGCAAGCTCAAGAAGCCAAATAAAGAGAAAAAGGGCGACCTCTCCAGCCTGCCGCCCCTTCCCGAGCCGGTGCTGCCCGTGGCCGAGCAGGCCTGGGGCATCGTGGTTGGCGGTGTGGGCGGCACGGGTGTCATCACCATCGGTTCGTTGCTGGGCATGGCCGCGCACCTGGACGGCAAGGGCGTGGTCACGCAGGACGCGGGCGGCCTGGCGCAAAAGGGTGGCGCCACCTGGAGCCATATCCAGATCGCCAACCGGCAGGAAGCCATCTACACCACCAAGGTCGATACCGCCAAGGCCGACCTGGTGATCGGCTGCGACTCCATCGTGGCCGCGAACAAGGTCACGCTGGCCGTGATGCAGCCGGGCCGCACCTTCGTGGCACTGAACACCCATGGCACGCCAACGGCCTCGTTTGTCACCAACCCCAACTGGCAGTTCCCGGGCGGCAACTGCGAGAGCGCCGTCACGGCGGCGGTGGGCGCGGAGCTGGTGGGCAGTTTTGACGCCGAACAGGTGGCCGTGCAGCTGCTGGGCGACAGCATCTACACCAACCCCTTGCTGCTGGGCTTTGCCTGGCAAAAGGGCCGCGTGCCGCTGTCACACGCCGCGCTGATGCGCGCCATGGAGCTCAACGGCGTGCAGATCGACAACAACAAGGCAGCCTTTGAGTGGGGCCGGCGCTGCGCGCACGACTTGGCGGCGGTGCAGTCACTGTTTGCCGCCGCCCAGGTCATTGAGTTCGTCAAGAAGCCCGGGTTGACCGAGATGGTGGTCAAGCGGGTGGAGTTCCTCACGGGCTACCAGGATGCCGCCTATGCGGCGCAGTACCGCGCCTTCGTCGACAAAGTGCAGGCCGCCGAGGCCCGGCTGGGCGGCAGCACGCGCCTGGCCGAGGCCGTGGCGCGCTATCTGTTCAAACTCATGGCCTACAAAGACGAATACGAAGTGGCCCGCCTGCACACCGACAAGGCCTTCACCGACAAGATCGCCGCGATGTTCGAGGGCGACTACCGAATCGTGCACCACATGGCGCCACCCCTCATGGCCAAGCGCAACGAGAAGGGCGAGCTGGTCAAGCAGTCATTCGGCCCCTGGCTGCGGCGCGCCCTGGGCGTGCTCGGCGGGCTCAAGGGCCTGCGCGGCGGCGCGCTGGACCTCTTTGGCAAGACGGCCGAGCGCCAGATGGAGCGTGCGCTGATTCAGGATTACCGCGCCTGTATCGAGGAACTGCTCGCCGGCCTGACACCCGAGCGGCTGGCGCTGGCGGTGGAGATTGCGCGCATCCCCGAAAACATCCGGGGCTATGGCCACGTGAAAGAGCGCCACCTCAAGGCCGCGCGCGCCCAATGGGACGGCCTGATGGCCCAGTGGCGTGGCAGTCCGACAGCCGAGCCCCGGCGCCAGGCGGCCTGAGCCGTGGCGCAGGTGCCACGGTTCGCCTGCAGTGCCAGCATTCGCGTGGGTGTGTTTGCTATATAAATAATAGCTATTTACGCTTACTCATAAAGCGCTAGAGGCATATTTGACCTGTTTTTTCCGGTGACCGGACGCCGATTGGTCCTGCGCGGCAAACACCCGGCGCCGGCCTGGGTCTTGGTACTTTGGCGCGGCGCAGGGGGCCGCATACAATGATCCGTTTCGCCACGGCACGGCGGGTATTGCGTGCCGGTGGTGGGTTGTGTGTGTTTTGACCATCCTTTGTGGAGTTCTGTCCGTGTTTATTTCTTCTGCTATTGCCCAGACCGCACCCGCCGCTGCCACTGGCGGCGGCGACATGATGTCCTCGCTCACGGGCATGTTGCCCCTGGTGCTGATGTTCGTGGTGCTGTATTTCGTCATGATCCGCCCTCAGATGAAGCGCCAGAAAGAACACCGCGCCATGATCGACGCCATCGCCAAGGGCGATGAGGTGGCTACGGCCGGCGGCATCATCGGCCGGGTCACGCGCCTGTCCGAAGGTTTTCTGCACGTTGAAATTGCCAGCGGTGTGGAAGTGCAGGTCCAGCGCAGCGCCGTGGCGCAGGTGCTGCCCAAGGGCACGGTCAAGTAAGTTTGCAAGTCCAATGCATGGCGGTGGCAGGCCTTGCGTCTGCCACCCGTTGAAGCTGTCTGTGAGATAAGAGCGCGATCATGAACCGTTATCCGGTCTGGAAGTATGCGATCCTGGTGATCGTGCTACTGGTGGGGGTTTTGTACACCCTGCCCAATTTTTTTGGTGAAGCGCCTGCCGTGCAGGTTTCGTCGGTCAAGACCACCGTCAAGGTCGATGCGGCCGTGCAGCAGCAGGTGGAAGAAGTGCTCAAGTCCGCCGGCCTGACGCCCGACCTCGTCACGCTGGATGGTGGCTCGGTGCGCGCGCGCCTGGACACCCCCGACAACCAGCTCAAGGCCCGGGACGCCCTCCAGAAGGCCCTGGTGCCCGACCCCGCGAATCCCTCCTACATCGTGGCCCTGAATCTGGTGTCGCGCTCGCCGGCCTGGCTTACGGCCCTGCATGCGCGCCCCATGTACCTGGGGCTGGACCTGCGTGGCGGCGTGCACTTCATGCTGCAGGTGGACATGCAGGCCGCGCTGACCAAGAAGGCCGAGTCTTATGCGGGCGACATTCGCACCGCCCTGCGTGACAAGAGCATTCGCCATGGCGGCATCAGCCGCGATGGCCAGAACATCGATATCAAGGTGCGCGACGAAGCCACGCAGACGGCGGCGCGCAACCTGATCGCCGACCAGTTCGCCGACCTGCAGACCGTCAGCACGCCCGATGGCAACGAGTTCCGGCTGCGCGCTACCATCAAGCCCGAGGCCACGCGCCGCGTGCAGGAGCAGGCGCTCAAGCAGAACATCGTGACGCTGCACAACCGTATCAACGAGCTGGGCGTGGCCGAGCCCGTCATCCAGCAGCAAGGGCTGGATCGCATCGTGGTGCAGCTGCCCGGCGTGCAGGACACCGCCAAGGCCAAGGACATTCTGGGCCGCACTGCCACGCTGGAAGTGCGACTGGTGGACGAAGGCACCGAAGCACGCGCAGCAGAATCCGGCCGGGGCCCGGTGCCGTTTGGCTCCGAGCGCTACCTGGAGCGCAGCGGCCAGCCCGTCATCGTGAAAAAGCAGGTCATCCTGACCGGCGAAAACCTCACCGATGCCCAGCCCGGCTTTGACGGTCAGACCCAGGAACCGACCGTCAACCTCACGCTCGATGCCAAGGGCTCGCGCATCTTCCGCGACATCACCCGCGAGAACATCGGCAAACGCATGGCCATCGTGTTGTTTGAAAAGGGCAAGGGCGAGGTGGTCACGGCCCCCGTGATCCGCAGTGAAATCGGCGGTGGCCGCGTGCAGATCTCCGGCCGCATGACCACGGCCGAGGCCAACGACACCGCACTGCTGCTGCGCGCCGGATCGCTGGCCGCACCGATGGAAATCATCGAAGAATTCACCATCGGCCCGAGCCTGGGCGCTGACAACATCGAGCGTGGTGTGAACAGCGTGGTGTGGGGCCTGGTCGCCATTGCGATTTTCATGTGCGCCTACTACATGCTCTTTGGCGTGTTTTCCAGCATTGCATTGGGCATGAATGTGCTGCTGCTGCTGGCCGTTTTGTCGATGCTGCAGGCCACCCTGACGCTGCCCGGCATTGCGGCCATGGCGCTGGCGATTGGTGTGGCCATTGACTCCAATGTGCTCATCAACGAACGCATCCGCGAAGAGCTGCGCGCGGGCGTCAGCCCGCAGGCAGCCATCCACACAGGCTACGAGCGCGCCTGGGCAACCATTCTGGACTCCAACGTGACCACGCTGATCGCTGGCCTGGCGCTGCTGGCGTTTGGCTCGGGTCCGGTGCGCGGGTTTGCCGTGGTGCATTGCATCGGCATCCTGACCAGCATGTTCTCGGCCGTGTTCTTCTCGCGCGGCCTGGTGAATCTGTGGTACGGGCGCCAGAAGAAACTCAAGAGTGTTTCGATCGGTACGGTCTGGAAGCCAGATGGCGGCACCGACGTGGCCAAGACGAACTAATGGACAGCGGCCATGCAATTTGTTCTTCCGGTATCCCATGCGCATTGCGCATATGCGCCTCCTCTGAAAACTCCAAATAAGGAATAGAGATCATGGAGTTTTTCCGCATCAAAAAAGACATTCCCTTCATGAAGCACGCGTTGGTCTTCAACGCGATTTCCTTCATTACCTTCGCGCTTGCCGTGTTTTTTCTGCTGACCCGCGGACTGCACCTGTCGGTGGAGTTCACGGGCGGCACGGTCATGGAAGTGGCTTACAGCCAACCTGCCGAGCTGGCCAAGGTGCGCGAGACGGTCTCTGGCCTGGGCTACGCCGACGTGCAGGTGCAAAATTTTGGCACCGCCCGCGACGTGATGATTCGCTTGCCCGTGCAAAAGGGCGTGACCTCTGCCCAGCAAAGCGAACAGGTTCTGGGTGCGCTCAAGGCGGTCGACCCCGCGGTGACGCTGCGTCGCACCGAGTTCGTTGGCCCGCAAGTCGGCGAGGAGCTGGTGCAAGGGGGCCTCATGGCCCTGGCCATGGTGGTGGTGGGTATCGTGATCTACCTTGCCATGCGGTTTGAGTGGAAGTTCGGCGTGGCCGCCATCATCGCCAACCTGCACGACGTGGTGATCATCCTGGGGTTCTTTGCGTTCTTCCAGTGGGAGTTTTCGCTGTCGGTGCTGGCTTGACCGGATCCGAGAGGCCTTCCGCAAGTACCGCAAGATGACCACCCATGAGGTGATTGACCACGCCATCACCAGCACGATGAGCCGCACGATCATCACCCATGCATCAACCGAGGCCATGGTGCTCTCGATGTTGCTGTTTGGTGGCCCCAGCCTGCATTATTTTGCGCTGGCGCTCACTATCGGCATCCTGTTCGGCATTTACTCGTCGGTGTTCGTGGCAGCCGCCATCGCCATGTGGCTCGGCGTGAAACGCGAAGACCTGGTCAAGACAGTCAAAAAAGAGGATGAGGATCCGAACGATCCCAACGCAGGGGCCACGGTCTGACCCGCTACCATTAAGGTATGCCTACACCGCCTCCTTCAGTTCCGCAGCGTCGCCTGGCTCGCCAGGCGCGTCAGAAATTTGTGGAAGGAATCTGCGCAGGACTGCCTGAGGTGGACAAGACGGTACTGGACTTTCTGTCCCAGCTGATGTCCCAGACCGGCACGCAACGCGAAATGCATTCGCGGCGCGATGCCTGGCAGTTGTACCAGCAGCACCACACCGACTGGATTGCACGCACGGACCGAAGCCTGCGTGAAGCGCTGGCGCCGCACATCAGCACCACACGCGGCACCCAGATGGGCGGCGGTCATTTCGAGTTGCTCAGCGACGATGTGGTGGAAAACAAGATCGCAGCCTCCCGCATGGCGCTCACGATCACCGAACAGGTCAGCCATCAGCTCGACACGGTGCGGCTGCGAACGCAGTCGCTCGAAGGCCAGGAGCTCGACAGCAATGACATTCTTCGCCCCGAGGCCGTCTGTCTGATCGCCGTTGAGCAGTGGGTCGAATCCGGCCTGCCGCGCACCGACCTGCTGACCGTGGTGGGCCCCCTGCAGCGCGAGTTGGCCAACCTGCTGCAAAAGCAGTACCAGGCGGTGAACGTGTTTTATGTGGAGCAGGGCATCACGCCGCAAAACGACCTGCGGTCACGCGTGCGCCGGACCGAGGGCGGTGCGGTGGCCAGCCGGGACTCTGGCGCAAGCGGACTTGCATCGCAGGCGTTGACGCAAACCCGGGAGGCCATGGCCGCCGGGCGCGCCGCACCACCGCGACAGGGCCAGCCCCAGGGGATGGCTCCAGTCTTTGCCACAGGCATGACGCCACTGTCGCGCGCACGCCAGCGCGCGCAGGGTGTCATGGGGCAGCTGCGCCGGCTGTTGACCCAGCCCGCCACCGGCTTTGATCTGGTCAACGCGCCACCCGCATCGGCGGCGCTGGCGCATGCCCTCACGGCCCACCGCGTCCAGGCCGACACCTACTACAGCGGTGTCGCCACGCTCATCGAAGACTACAGCCCCGCCGCCGTGGTGCAGCTGGCTGGCGCGGTACGGGAGCGTTTCACCGAATTGAAGAAAAAGGCCTCCACGGCTGGCGAGAAGGCCATCATCGAGGTGGTGGCGCTGATGTTCCAGAGCATTCTGGCCGAAGACCGTATTCCCCCGGCCGTGCGCGTCTGGTTTGCGCGGTTGCAGGTGCCCGTGCTGCGCGTGGCCCTGGCAGAGCCCGAGTTCTTCAGCAACATCGCCCACCCGGCCCGCCAGCTCATTGACCGCATGGGGGCGTGCGTCATGGGATTTGATGCGACGTCGATCAATGGCAGCGCCCTGGAGGCGGAGATTCGCCGCGTGGTGCAGGTGATCGAGCAATACCCTGAGACTGGGCGGCGGGTTTTTCAGCTGGTGTACGACGAGTTCGAAAAATTCCTGTCGAAGTTCCTCACCGAAAAGCAGGCCACCTCGCGCCTGGTCAGCGTGGCGCAGCAGGTGGAGCAGCGGGAAACGCTGGCCATCCAGTACACGATCGAGCTGCGCACCATGCTGCGCGACATGCCGGTGCGCGACGAAATCCGGGAGTTTCTCTTCAAGACCTGGGCCGAGGTGCTGGCCCTCTCGGCTGTGCGCGATGGCCCTCAGCATGCCGATACCATCACCTTCAAGCGCACGGCCGCCGATCTGGTGTGGGCAGCCAGCGCCAAACCCCATCGCAGCGACCGGGCACTGGTGATCCAGAGCCTGCCCGGCCTGCTGCAACGCCTGCGCCAGGGGCTGGCGCTGATGGGGATCGCCGCTGCCGCGCAGGATGCGCAGATCAAGGTGCTGACCGACACCCTGGCCGATGCCTTCCTGTCCAAGACGGCATCCATTCCGCAGGCGCATATCGAAGCCATGGCCAAGCGGCTGGCCAACCTCGAAGACTTCATCGGGGACGCCACGCTGGGAGACATGCCGCTCAATGCCGACAACATCGAGATGATGCTGGGCATTGATGCCTCGTCCATCCATGTGATTGCGGACAACGGGGCGCCGGTGGACGAAGCCATGGTGGCCTGGGCTCAAGAGCTGCAACGGGGCACGTGGTTCACCTTGGACCACAACGGATCGTCGGCCCAGGTGCAATACGCCTGGCAGAGCCAGCGCAAGCAATTGCACCTTTTTGCCGCCACGGACGGCAGCAGCTACCTCATTCAGCTGCGCCGCCTGGCGGCGTATCTGCAATCCGGGCTGCTGGTGCCGCAGGACGAAGAGGGTCTGACGTTGCGCGCCACGCGCGATGCCCTGGCCAAGCTGGACGCCAACCCCGAGCGGCTGCTGGACTGACTCATACGCCCGGCGGTGCCGGCCGCCTGGGGGGGCATTCCTGCGCGGTTGCTGTCAGCGCGATAAACAAAGCCAAGCAGCGCAGTGAGGGCTTGTTTGTGACTCTGGCTCAGGCGTTGCCCATGCGCTGAAACAGGCCCCCCGGAAGGCGTGCCACCACGCCTGCCAGCTCCAGTTCGAGCAACTCCACCTGCATGGCGGCGGTGTCCATGCCGGTGCGTGCCATCAAGGCATCCAGCCCCACAGGGTCAAATCCCATCGCCTGGAGCAGTGCGCTTTCGGGTGGAGCGGCGGGGGCGCTGTCAGTGGGGCTCAGGCCGCAGGAGGCGGGTTGCGATGCAGCGCCTGGAACGGGAAGGTGCAGTTCTTCCAGCACATCCTGTGCAGATTCCACCAGCTTGGCGCCTTGCCGTATCAGGGCATGGCATCCGCGCGACTGGGGAGCATGGATGGAGCCAGGAATGGCAAATACTTCACGCCCCTGCTCCACCGCCAGCCGGGCCGTGATCAACGAGCCGGATGCCAATGCGGCCTCCACTACCAGTGTGCCCTGCGACAGTCCCGCAATGATGCGGTTGCGCTTGGGGAAATTGGCCGCCAGGGGCGGTGTGCCGAGGGGGTATTCGCTGATCAGGATGCCGTGGGCGGCAATGCGCCGCGCAAGTCCCAGGTTCTGACGGGGGTACACCCTGTCAAGTCCCGTGCCCACCACTGCAATCGTGGCGGGAGCGTTGACATGGGCCAACGCGCTGTCCAAGGCTCCTTCGTGTGCGGCGGCGTCCACGCCCAGTGCCAGCCCGGACACGATGGTCAGACCGGCTGCATGCAATGCACGCGCAAACTGGCGCGCGTTGTCCGCGCCCTGGGCGGTGGGGTTGCGGCTGCCCACGATGGCCAGGCAACGCCCGGCGGGAAAAGGATTGGCCGCCCACATTGCTGAAGGGCCGATGCCATACAGCGCCAAGGGAGGGTCTTCCGTGTCGAGCAGTGCCTGCGGGTAACGCCCATCGCCCAGCGTCAGAAAAACCCGAGCGGGCCCGTCCGGCACCGTGTCCTGCAGCCACGCCCAGGTGGTCTCCAGTTGCTGTGCCAGACCGTCCGGAACCAATCGCAGTGCACGCGCCTGTGAGGGCGTCACGCACTGCGTCAGCGCAACCTCCGGTTGCTCGAAGATGGCCTCCGGAAGACCAAAGGCCGCCAGAAGGCGGCGGGCGGTGCCGTTGCCTACGCCCGGGGTCAGGGTCAGTCGCAACCAGCCGGCGAGTTCATCGCGGTCCATGGATGGGGTGGGGTCGAGGCGCGCTTGCAGACGAAACGACTGCGCGGCCTCCGGTTCCGTACTTAGTCGGGATTGACCAGACGGTCACCCACTCGCACGCCGGTGCTGATTTCCAGAATCAATGCGTAGGAAACACGGTCAAACGTGCGGAACACCATGACGTGGCCATTGCGCTCGCTGGGCAGTTTGATCACGGTCTTTGCCTCGTCCGTGCTGTCCTTGATGCGGTCGCCCATCGTCATGATGTGGAGAACCTGGCCGGCCTCCATGCCGTCCTGCGTGCCCCGGTTGATCGCAATGACCTGGTTCTGCGCCGCATAGGTCACCGAACTGCCGCCATAAATCGAGACCACCCGTGCATCGACTTCCATCTGGGGTGCGCGCGGTGTGTAGCTGACAAAGGCGCGCGCCGGCGCTGGCAGCAGCCGGTCGCCCGCACGAACCTCTTGTTTGGTGGCGGTCAGCTCGACCGTGGCGGGTACGTACTCGACCACTTTGCCACCTTTGCCATCGGCCGTTTCTTCCAGCGACTCGCCCCGCACCAGTTCGGCTTTTCCGACGTATTGCGCTTCGTAGCCCAGGATTTCACCCGTCACCGGATCTTTGAGTGCAATGGCGTCCCGGAAAATCCGGTAGTGGCGGGGCGCACCTGGCTCCATGCGCAGCGGAGTGGCGGCATCGCCACGGGCATAGGCCCGGTCGCCGGTCGCCATCAGAACGCGGTGATCCACCGTGGCCACGATGCGTGGCGCGCGTTCCAGCACCTCGGCATCCACCACCAGCGGCTCTACCAGGAAGGGCTCGATGAGGTGGGGCTTGAGTGTGGGCAGGGCGGTGTCGGAAAGGCTGTCGCTGCGCGTACGCGGAGACACCCGCACCGTGTCAGGCTCGCCACGGGCGCTGGTGCGAAGACGTGCATAGCCGCCATCCTTTTCCAGGTACAGCGTCTGTCCCGGAAAAATCAGATGCGGGTTGGGCAGGGCCTTGAGATTCATGCCCCACAACTCGGGCCAGCGCCAAGGGCGCTTGAGGTACATGCCGGAAATGCCCCAAAGGGTGTCACCACGTTTCACTACATAAGTGTCGGGAGCACCCGGAGCCAGCTCGGAAAGAGGAACCCCACGTTCGGCCACCTGCTGCGCCGTTGCCCGCTGGCCACTGGAAATCGGGAAGTTCTGCGCTTGGGCCGGAGCGACAAGCAAGGCGCCGGCAAATACTGTCAACGCGCCCAAGGCGTTTTGCCGCACGCGGGTGAATGCCGTCATGTTGTTCCTTTTTTGATGCATTGTGAAACGCCCCCTCACTGGCGCCGCGGTCGATTGCGTCATGCAAGCCGCCGGGCAGATACGTTACAAACGATCTGAGATTCTCTGCTCAAGCCCTTGATTGGGCAACGAATATTGCGGTCAGGGGCTGCAGCGGGCGCCAAAAGTGGCGAAAATAGCGACAGCTTTCACCTTCATTCATGGCAATTCTTCCCATTCTCTGTTACCCGGATCCTCGTCTTCACAAGGTTGCACAGCCGGTTCAGGCCGTCGATGCACGCGTCCAGACGCTGGTTGAGGACATGCTCGCCACGATGTACGACGCCCACGGCATCGGCCTGGCGGCCACGCAAATCGACGTGCACGAGCGCATCGTGGTCATCGATGTCTCCGAAGAGCGCAACGAACCGCTGGTGCTGATCAATCCCGAAATCGTCTGGGCCAGCCCGGAAAAGCATGTGGGCGACGAGGGCTGCCTGTCGGTGCCGGGCATCTACGACGGCGTCGAACGCGCTGCTGCAGTGCATGTGCGCGCCCTGGACGCCCAGGGGCAATCGCGCACCCTCGAAGCCGAGGGACTGCTGGCGGTCTGCGTCCAGCACGAGATGGACCACCTCATGGGCAAGGTGTTTGTGGAATACCTCTCCCCCCTCAAGCGCAACCGCATCAAGACCAAGCTGCTCAAGCAGCAGCGGGACGCGCGCGAGTGAGCACCTGGAGGCGACGCCTTGGTATCGGCGCTGTTGCGCTGGTCGCCGGGGTGTTGCTGTCGGCCTGCGCATCGCCCGACCTGGAAAAGCCGGGAGCCCGGCGAGCAGATGTGCTGGCGCGGCTGGGCGCACCGCACAGCACGACTGCCCTGGAGGGCAACCGGGAGCGCCTGCTGTATTCCACCCTGCCCGCAGGCCGCCGGGTATTTCATCTCGACTTTGATGGCGCCGGGCGTCTTGAACGCGTCGAGCAGGTGCTGACCTTGGCCCGCTTTTCGGGCGTTGCACTGAACACATGGACCCAGGCCGATGTCGAGCGCACCTTCGGCCCGCCGATGCTGGTCGAACGGGTTGCCCGTTTTGACGGCGACATCTGGACCTACCGGTTCATGGACGACTACGAACCGCGCATGGCGCACATCCACATCGACCGCGCCGGCACCGTGCGCCAACTGGTTTTCTCCGATGACCAGCCGCCGGGTGACGACAGGGATTTCTGACAGCCGCCACCGGGCCCTTCTTCATGAAAATCATTTTTGCCGGAACCCCTGAATTCGCCCGTGTCGCATTGCAGCGCCTGCTGAGCGCCGGGTTCACCGTGCCCCTCGTTCTCACGCAGCCCGACCGGCCCGCAGGCCGGGGCATGAAGCTGCAGGCCTCGCCCGTCAAGCAATGCGCGCTCGAGCAGGGCATTGCCGTGGCCCAGCCCCGCAGCCTGCGCCTGGACGGCAAATTCCCCGAAGACGCTGCTGCCGCCCGTTCGGCGCTGCTGGCCGCCCAGGCCGATGCCATGGTGGTGGCGGCCTACGGCCTGATCCTGCCGCAGTGGGTGCTGGACCTCCCGGCCAGGGGTTGCCTCAACATTCACGCCAGCCTGCTCCCGCGCTGGCGCGGCGCCGCACCCATCCACCGTGCCATTCAGGCGGGCGACACCGAGACGGGCGTCACCATCATGCAGATGGATGCGGGGCTGGACACGGGCGCCATGCTGCTGACCGAAAAGCTGCCCATTGGTCCCCGCGACACCACCGCCTCGCTGCACGACCGGCTGGCCGACATGGGTGGCCGCCTGATCGTGGAGGCCCTTGAGCTGGCCGCCTGCGGTGGTCTGCAGCCTGTCCCGCAACCGGAGCAGGGCGTGACCTATGCCCACAAGATCGAGAAATCCGAGAGCGCAGTGGACTGGTCGCTGCCAGCGCACGTGATTGGCCGGCAGATCCGGGCTTTCGATCCGTTTCCCGGGGCGAGCACCACGCTGGGCACCGAGACCGTCAAGCTGTGGGGCTACGAAATTAATAGCTATCAGCGCTTGTCAGATAAGCGCTGCGGGCAGATTTTATCGATAGACAGCACCGGCGTGCTCGTGGCCTGCGGTGAAGATGCCCTGCGCCTGACCACCTTGCAGCGGGCCGGAGGCAAGCGGTTGCCGGCCTCCGAGTTTCTGCGTGGCTTTCCGCTGCAGCCCGGCATGGTGCTGGGGGAGGCGCAGGCACCCGGCACCCCCGGCGCGCCGACAGCGCCATGAGCCTGCAGGCGGTCGGCCAGACCGTGCGCCACCCGGCGTTTCGCCTGGCCATCACCGACATGGCGGGCACCTCGCTGGGCATCGCCGCCTGGGGCATGGTGACCGGTGTGGCCATGGTCAAAAGCGGCATGTCGGTATCGCTGGCCATTTTCATGTCGCTGCTGGTGTATGCAGGCAGCGCCCAGCTGGCCGTGATTCCGCTGCTGGCCACCGGAGCGCCGCTGTGGGTGGTGTGGCTCACGGCGTCGTGTGTGAACCTGCGCTTCGTGATTTTCAGCAGCCTGTGGCGCAGCTACTTTGTGCACCTGCCGTTGCGCCAGCGGCTGGCCATTGGCTACTTCAGCGGCGACGTGATCTTTGTCGCCTTCATGAAGCGCTTTCCCGAGCCACGCCCCGCGCCCGAGCAGGTGCCCTACTTCTGGGGCGCCGCCACCACCAACTGGCTGGCCTGGCAGGTGCCTTCGATTGCCGGCATCCTGCTGGCCAACGCCGTGCCGCTGTCGTGGGGGCTCGGGTTTGCGGGTGTGCTGGCGCTGTTGGGGGTGTTGCTGTCGCTGCTGTTCGACCGCGCCACCTGGCTTGCTACGGGCGTGGCCGCTACGGCCGCCATTGCTGCTTTTGCCCTGCCGCTCAAGCTCAACATTCTGGTGGCCATTGCCGCCGCGATCGCGGTGGGCCTGCTGATCGAGGCCGTGGACCGGCGCCGCCACCGCCCCGAGGTGCTACTGGTGCCGGCCGACAGCATGATCCCGGCCGACGAGCTCGAACAGGTCGAGGCCGGTGACGCGGTGGCGCTGCGCGAAGAGTTGCATCCATGAGCTGGGACTGGCTCGAACCCGTCATCGTGGTGGTCGGTCTGGCCCTCATCACCGTGGTGACGCGCACTTTCTTCATGATCCCCGAGCGCGAGCTGCCCTTGCCCGACTGGCTCAAGCGCGGGCTCAAATACGCGCCCCTCGCCGCGCTCACGGCCGTCATTGCGCCCGAAATCTTCATGTCACACGGCGAGTTCATCACCACGCTGAAGGACGCGCGCCTGCCCGCCGTGCTGTGCGCCAGCGCCTACTACTTCTGGCGCCGGGGCATTCTGGGCACCATCGTGGTGGGGATGCTGGTGTACCTGCCCCTGCACATCGGCTGGGGCTGGTGAACATCGTGCTCCCCCTGAGCCGCTGCGCGGCTTCCCCCTGAGGGGGACGCCGCCAGTGGCCTGGCAAAGCCAGTTCCACGGCGCCCGCTGGCCTCGGGCACGCCAGTTCGAAAGGCTCGCTCACTAAAATGGTGGCCCTCATTCCATTCCCTCCCAACCGCTGACGCCTTCCTCCATGAACATCCTTCGTTTTTCCGATCTGTGCGCCCAGGGCAAGGCCCGCAACCAGCGCGTCTTCATCCGTGCCGACCTGAACGTCCCGCTGGACACCGCCGGTCACATTACCGAAGACACCCGCATCCGCGCCTCGATTCCGTGCATCCGCATGGCCCTAGACGCGGGCGCCGCCGTGATGGTGACCAGCCACCTGGGCCGCCCCACAGAAGGCGCGTTCAAGCCCGAAGACTCGCTCGCTCCCGTGGCCCAGCGCCTGTCCGAGCTGCTGGGCCGCGACGTGCCGCTGCTCGCCGACTGGGTGGACGGCGTTACCGTGGCCCCGGGGCAGGTGGTGCTGCTGGAAAACTGCCGCGTCAACGTCGGTGAGAAGAAGAACAAGGAAGAACTGGCCCGCAAGTTGGCCGCCCTGTGCGACATCTTCGTGAACGACGCCTTTGGCACGGCCCACCGCGCCGAAGGCACCACCTACGGCATCGCGCAATACGCCCCCATCGCGTGCGCTGGCCCGTTGCTGTCGGCCGAAATCGACGCCCTGACCAAGGCCCTGGCCCACCCCCAGCGTCCACTCGCCGCCATCGTGGCCGGCTCCAAGGTGTCCACCAAGCTCACCATCCTGCAAAGCCTGGCCGACAAGGTGGACCAGCTCATTGTGGGCGGCGGCATTGCCAACACCTTCATGCTGGCAGCAGGCCTGCCCATCGGCAAAAGCCTGGCCGAACCCGATCTGCTGGACGCGGCCAGGTCCGTGATGGCCGCCATGAAGGCGCGCGGCGCCGAGGTGCCGATTCCTACCGACGTGGTTACCGCCAAAACCTTTGCCGCCGACGCCCCCGCCACCATCAAGGCCGCCACCGATGTGGCCGAGGACGACCTCATTCTGGACATCGGCCCCGACACCGCCGCACGGCTGGCGGCGCAGCTCAAATCGGCTGGCACCATCGTCTGGAACGGGCCCGTGGGCGTTTTCGAGTTTCCTGCCTTTGAAAACGGCACGCGCGTGATTGCGGAGGCCATTGCCCAGTCGCCCGCATTCAGCATTGCCGGCGGCGGCGACACCCTGGCGGCCATTGCCAAATATGGCATCGAGCAGCAGGTGGGCTACATCTCCACCGGCGGTGGCGCGTTTCTGGAGGTGCTTGAAGGCAAGACACTGCCCGCGTTCGAGATTCTTGAAAAACGGGCTGCCGCGCAATCCTGAGTGCACGGGTTTTCGACGCCGCGGTGGCTGGCACGCCCGCCCGCGTGCCCGTTGGGGGCCAGCGCGCCGACAGCGCAAGCGCGGCATTGACTCACTCTGCTGCCCGATACTTGGGCACACACGGTAGGCGGCGCTGCCTGCACCGGCATTCCGGCGCAGGCGTAGTGCACCCCATGGTTGAAGGAATGGCGCGTGAAATCTGCAAGTGATACCTGGTTCGACGAGGCCTACTACCAGCGTTACTACTTCGACAAGAAAACCAGCGTGATTGACCCCGAACACGCCGAGCGGCTGGGCGCCTTTGTGTGCAGCTACCTGCAGTACCTGCGCGTGCCGGTGAAGCGGGTGCTGGATGTGGGCTGCGGCATCGGCCTGTGGCGTGCGGCGGTGGCGCGGCACTTTCCCGATGCCAGCTACCACGGCGTGGAGTTCAGCGACTACCTGTGCGGGCGCTTTGGCTGGGAGCGTGGCTCGGTGGTGGACTACCAGGCCCATGACCCGGCCGAGCCGTTCGATCTGGTGATCTGCCAGGGCGTTTTGCCCTACCTGAACCCGTCCGACCTGAAACTGGCCCTGCGCAACCTGGGCCGGTTGAGCCGGGGCGCGCTGTATGTCGAAGCCGTCACGCGCGAGGACTATGAGCGCGACATCCTCGACGAAGACCTGACCGACCCGCGCCTGTTTCGCCACCGGGCCGAGCTGTACCGGCGCGGCCTGCAGGAGGGCTTTACCGAGCTGGGCGGCGGCGTGTGGCTGAGCCGCCAGTCCGAGGTGCCGCTGTTCGAGCTCGAATGCGCAGGTGGCCGATGACCGTGGCTATGGCGCCTGTGATTCCCCATGCCGTCTCGCGCCAGCGCACCGAGCGCCTGGCGCGCAGTTCCAAGCCCTTTCTGGCGCGCGGTGGCCCGCGCGGCGAGCGCTGCACAGGCTGCCGCCTGCTGCCCAGCCACTGCCTGTGCGCCTTGCGCCCGGCCGTGCCCACGCGCGCGGGCGTGTGCCTGCTGATGGGCGATGTCGAGGCGCTCAAGCCCAGCAACACCGGCTGGCTGATCGCCGATGTGGTGGCCGACACCTTTGCCTTTGGCTGGGCGCGCACCGCCGTGCACCCGGATTTGCTGGCCCTGCTGGCCGACCCGCAGTGGCAGCCGGTGGTGGTGTTTCCGGGTGACGACGTGGCACCTGAGCGGGTGCTGACCGGCCTTGCCTGCAACGCAGGCCCCGTTGCCCCGCACAGCGCCAGCGGCAAGCGCCCGCTGTTTGTGTTGCTCGATGGCACCTGGCCCGAGGCGCGCCGCATGTTTCGCAAAAGCCCTTATCTGGACCGCCTGCCCGTGCTCACCCTGCAGCCGGGGCAACGCTCGCGCTACCGCCTGCGCCATGCGCTGCACGATGACCACCTGTGCACCTCCGAGGTGGCCGCCCTGTGCCTGGAACTGGCGGGCGAGACCCGCGCGGCGCAAACCCTGGAGGCTTACCTCGACGTGTTCACGCACCACTATCTGCAGGCCAAAAACCAGCTGCCCGTGGATGAAAACGATGCGCTGCACCAACGCCTGCGCGATCTGGGCGCGCAGGCCTGAGATCGTGAACACGTTCTGAGCCACGTCCCACCCGGCACCAGCACCCGGTGCCGCGCCAGGGGATTGCGCCCCGGGCGCAAAATGCACCCATGAAAGCACCCCCCCGCCTGCAGTCCCTCATTGAGGAAGGCCTGATCGACACCGTGGTTCGGCAACTCATGAGTGGCAAGGAAGCCATGGTTTTTGTGGTGCGCAGCGGCGATGAAACCCGCTGCGCCAAAATCTACAAAGAGGCCAACAACCGCAGCTTCCGCCAGGCCGTTGATTACACCGAAAACCGCAAGGT
This sequence comes from Acidovorax sp. 35-64-16, assembly GCF_002281195.1. Classification (NCBI taxonomy): domain Bacteria; kingdom Pseudomonadati; phylum Pseudomonadota; class Betaproteobacteria; order Burkholderiales; family Comamonadaceae; genus Acidovorax; species Acidovorax sp. 35-64-16. Next base: position 429,940 of record NZ_NCFM01000001.1, read on the forward strand.
CAAAAACTCGCGCTCGGCCCGCGCCATGGCCAAGGGCAGCAAGTTTGGCCGCCAAGAACAAGAAGCCGCCTGGCAAAGCGCCGAGGTCGATGCGCTCTACCGCCTGGCCGCCGCTGGCGTGCGCGTGCCGCAGCCCTATAACTTTCACGACGGCGTGCTGCTGATGGAGCTGGTGACCGATGTCCACGGTGACGCCGCCCCGCGCCTGAACGATGTGAGCTTTACGCCCGAAGACGCCCGCACACACCATGCCACCCTGGTGGCCGAGGTGGTGCGCATGCTGTGTGCGGGTGTGGTGCACGGCGATCTGTCGGAGTTCAACATCCTGCTGGCGCACTTGCCGGGCGTGGATGGCGCAGAAGATGCGGATGGCCCCGTCATCATCGACCTGCCCCAGGCGGTGGACGCCGCAGGCAACAACCACGCCCAGCGCATGTTGCTGCGCGACGTGGCCAACCTGCGCGATTTTTTCGGCCAGTTCGCGCCCGAGCTGCGCACCACGCAATACGGCCCCGAAATCTGGAGCCTGTACCAAAGCGGCCTGCTGAGCAACGAAACCCCTTTGACCGGCCGCTACGCGCCAGACCATGTCGACGTGGACATGCAGGCCGTGCTGCGCGAGATTGACGATGCCCGCGACGAAGACGCGGCGCGCAGGCTGCGCATGGCCACCACGGTCTGAGGGCGCGGGGGCCTGCCAGCAGGCCTTTGTGCACAGGGCATCGCACCCGTGCTTTACAGTAGCCGCCCCGCAGCATGCAAACCAACACACCAGCCCACGATGGCTGCACCCTCTATGACCAAAGACCTGGCCCGACAGAACGAACTCAAACCCATGGCGCTGTGCGAGCCCTGCCAGGGCATCCAGCGCAACTGGCGCAAGGCGCCCGGCCACGCCGAGCTGGTGCAGCGCGGCAACCGCAAGGAAGACCGTGAACAGGGCCCCGTCACCATCACCCGCTATGTGTGCGACCGCTGCGGCACGGCGTGGGAGTATGAGAACGACAAGGACAACCAGAAAGCAGGCTGGTCCGTGGTGGGCCGGTAGTTGCACGGCAACGCGTTGCTATCAAAATTGATAGCTATCAGCGCTTGATGGATAAGCGCTAGAGGCCATTTTTGCCTTAACCGTTGGCCGCACAAGCCGATGGACCGTGTCCATCGCCTCGGCTAAGCGCTACGCCTGCGGCTTTGCGAGCAAGCCGGGCGCATGGTGGGTGAATGGATCAGCCCATCAAATCGCCCATGAATCAACAGCTTGCACCGTTGCGTGAATGGATACACCGCCACGGCCCGCAGATGCGGCACCTTTTCACCTGGCCCGTGTCCCACCTCCGTTCAAGGAGATATTCCCCATGCTGCATCGCAGACGATTTCTGACCACCACCTCCAGTGGCTTGGCCCTGGGCGCAGTGGCGCTGCTGCTGGGGCGTGGCGCGCTGGCGCAGCCCAGCTACACCGTGCCGTTGGCGCAGTTGCAGGAGATGGTGGCGCCCAAGTTTCCGCGCAGCGTGCCCGTGCAGGGCTTGTTTGACCTGACCCTGCAGGTGCCGCTGCTGCGCCTGCTGCCCGAGGTGAATCGCCTGGGCGCAACCATGGCGGTGGATGCCGCAGGCCCGGCCCTGCGGCGCAGCCATGCAGGCCTGTTCGACGTGGAATTTGCGCTGCGCTACGAGGCCAGCGACCGCACCCTGCGCGCCCACCAGATCCGGCTGGGGCGGCTGGATTTTCCGACCCTCAAGCCCGCTGTTGCGCAGCTCCTCAATGTCTACGCCCCCGTGCTGGCCGAGCAATCGCTGCGCGAAGTCACCCTGCACCAGCTGCGCCCGCAGGACACGGCCATGTTCGACGGCCTGGGCCTGCAGCCGGGGCCGATCACGGTGACGGCCAAGGGGCTGACGGTGGCTTTTGTGGGCAAGCCGCCTTGAGGTGGATTTTTAATCAAAAACAATAGCTGTATGCGCTTGCCGTATAAGCGCTTGAGGCTGTTTTGGCTTGAATTTCGCCGCCAGGGCTGTGCGTGAGATGGCGGGCGTTGTCACAGGGCCATGCGCCACTGTCCTGCGCCTTGCACTGCACTGTTCCACGCAGCGACCTTTTGTGCGGCGTCGCAGGCCTTATCTTTGACAGACGCGCTGCCCGATCGCGGATGGCGCAAATCCAAGGAGCCCCCCATGCCGTCCACCCCCGTGTCTTTGTCTGCCGCCCAGCCCATCGTGCAAGCCCAGGCGCTGGGCCCGCTGTGGCCCACGATGGACCCGTTTTTGTTCTGCGCCCACCACGACGATGCCTACCCCGCAGGCAACACGGCGTTCGGACCGGCCGTGCCCATCGATGATCGCCAGATCGGCAGCGACTTCAGCCGCAAAGACGGCTGGAGCATGTACCACGGCGACACCGTGCCGGGCTTTCCGGGCCACCCGCACCGCGGCTTTGAAACCGTGACGCTGGTGCGCAAGGGGCTCATCGACCACTCGGATTCGCTGGGCGCGGCCGCGCGCTTTGGTGGCGGTGATGTGCAGTGGGTCACCGCCGGCAAGGGCATCGTGCACTCCGAGATGTTCCCGCTGCTCAACGCCACCGAGCCCAATCCGCTCGAACTCTTTCAGATCTGGTTGAACCTGCCTGCCAAGAGCAAGATGGTGGAGCCCCACTTCACCATGCTCTGGAACGAGCGCATTCCGCGCCTGGTGCGGCATGACGCGGCAGGCCGCACCACCACGGTGACCGTGGTGGCCGGTGCCTTGCCGGGCGCCGCTGCACCGCTGGCGCCGCCCCCCGAATCGTGGGCTTCGCAGCCTGAGGGCGATGTGGCCATCTGGACCTTGCACATGGAGCCTGGCGCACAGTGGACGCTGCCGGCCGCACAAGGCCAGGGCACACGCCGCATGCTGTATTTCTTTGGGGGTGACAGCCTGCGTGTGGGCCCGCAGGACGTGGGACAGCACGCCGCGCTGGAGCTGGTGGCAGGGCAGGACTGGCCATTGACCAACACCGGCGCAGCGCCCGTGGAATGCCTGCTGCTGCAAGGCCAGCCCATTGGCGAATCCGTGGCGCAGTACGGCCCGTTTGTGATGAACACGCAGGCCGAAATCATACAGGCCATGAACGACTACCGCCGCACCCAGTTTGGCGGCTGGCCCTGGGCCGAGCAGGACCCGGTGCATGGCACCGAGGCGCGGCGGTTTGCGCGCTACCCGGGGCAGACGGACGAAGAACGCCCTGCTCAGTCCGTGGCTGCCGGGTAGGTCCACCTGCTTTCGGCCCCACAGTCAGCGTGTTTTGGGGCCCGGGCGGCGCCTCGTGGACAATCCACGCTTTCCATGCACGCGCGGGTGCCGGGGTTGATCCTGCTGCACCGCCGCGCCGCTTCCCCGACCGAAACCGCAAACACCACCATGGCCACCATCACCAAAGACACCGCTGTCACCATCACCTACAAAGTCACCACGCCCCAGGGCAAGCCGCTGGACGGCGGCAGCCTGTCGTACCTGCATGGTGGCTATGAAAACATTTTTCCCAAGGTGGAAGCGGCCCTCGAAGGGCAGGCTGTGGGCTTCAGCACCGCGCTGGACCTGGCCGTGGAAGACGCCTTTGGGGCCCGCGATGAAAGCCTGGTGCGCACGATCCCCAAAGCCGAGTTCCCGCCCGGCGTGAAGGTCGGCGGCCAGTTGCAGGGCGTGGGCGCTGACGGCCAGCCGGCCGTGTTCAACGTGGTCAAGATCAAGGGCCCCGAAGTGCACCTGGACGGCAACCACCCGCTGGCAGGCCAGGCGTTGAAATTCAGCTGCAAGGTGACCGAAGTGCGCGCCGCCAGCGCCGAAGAAATTGCGCACCGCCATGTGCATGGGGCGCACGGCCACCAGCACTGAAGCGCTGCGGGGTTCTCCCTGGGCCTGTCGGCGGCCGCTGCAGCAGCGCTGGAGGCCCCAGCCGGTGCCCAAGCCGTGCTGCCGCGCCGCCTGCACCTGCCCGTCGGCGTGCCCGTCGCCACCTACCCGCCCTTCGCCCGCTGTTTCCCCAACCCGGACCACCACCGTCTCGCCACCAGGAGCTTTTCATGCACCGCACCATATTGGAAGAGAACGCCATCCACCCCGCCATTCGGGCGCAAGTGGCAGCGCTCCACCGCGAGTTGATCGACGAGGTGCAGACCACCGTCCGCGCCCATGCGGTGGTGGTGATCGGCATGTCGGGCAACCCGTTTGTGGGCAAGGCGCGCAAGGCGCTGGATGCCGCCGGGGTGCCGCATGAATACCGGGAGTTTGGCAGCTACCTCTCGCAATGGCGCCGTCGCAACGCCCTCAAGATGTGGACCGGCTGGCCCACGTTTCCCATGGTGTTCGTGCGCGGCGTGCTGGTGGGCGGGTGTGACGATGTGCGGGCGCTCATCGCCTCGGGCGAGCTGGCCAAGTTGCTTGCCGCTTGAGTCCGCTGGTGTGCCCCGGCTGCCGGGTAACGGCGAACGGCGGGGCGTTTTGCCGGGCGGGCTGGTGCAGCCTAGCCTCTGCCTGGCTGATCTGTCCGAAGGTCGGGAGCGCAGCATTTCGCCCGATGAACCGTCCGCATTGACGCGTAACCCCGTCGACACGCGAAGGCACGAGGTGAAGTGGTGCCTGGGGTTTTTGTGGGGGCTGCGCACCGAATAGCCTGCGGGCTGCTCCAATCGCTCCCATGCAACTTCACGACGACATGACCCTGCGGGTGACCGCACTGCCTGCCGATGCCCAGTGGGCGCCCTCGCCCCTGGCGGGCGTCGAGCGCCGCATGCTCGACCGATCGGGTGGCGAGGTGGCGCGGGCCACCAGCATCGTGCGCTATGCACCCGGTGCGCGCTTTGACCGCCATGTTCACGGCGGCGGCGAGGAAATTCTGGTGCTGGAAGGTGTGTTCTCCGACGAGTCGGGTGACCACCCGGCGGGGACCTACCTGCGCAACCCGCCGGGCAGCGCCCATGCCCCGTTTTCGCGCGAGGGCTGTGTGTTGTTTGTGAAGCTGTGGCAGTTCACCGCGGGTGACACGGCACCGCTGCGCCTGGACACCCGCGCGGGAGAGTGGCGGCAGGGCCTGGTGCCCGGCCTGACCGTACTGCCGCTGCATTCGCATGACGGCATTGACACCGCGCTGGTGCGCTGGGCGCCCCACACCCGGTTTCAACCCCACACCCATCCGGGCGGCGAAGAGATTCTGGTGCTGCAAGGGGTTTTTTCTGACGAATGGGGCCACTACCCGCAGGGCAGCTGGCTGCGCAGCCCGCGCTGGAGCCAGCACGCGCCGTTCACCGAGGCCGAGGGCGCGCTGATTCTGGTGAAGGTGGGGCACCTGGGCGTGACGTTTCTGGCACCCTGAGGTGCGGTAGTGCATTGCCGCCGTGGTGGTGGCAACCTCTTCGCCAGTCCCCCCTCTCGTTGTTGTTGTAGAAGTCTCCGTGGCCGTCGCAACTGTGGTGGCTGGTTTGCTGCGCAGGCCTGGCGGCCGGTGCCCCTGCAATCCGCCGCTGGGGCACGGTGGTCATGGCAGCCACCATCTGGGCGCTGCGCTGGTGCGCGGTTTGGGTCAATGCGCTGATCCGGGCCGCCTCGGGCAGATTGCGCCAGTAGCGCGTGGGCATCTCTTCTTTTCACCATGTTCGGCTTGGGCCGCTCGGGGGTGAAGAGGTGGCAGTAGTCGGTGAGCCACACAGCGCGGGCCATGTGGTGCGCCTGCAGGCGGGCGGCGTGCAGCGGGTCGTGGCGCAATCAGCGGCAGTGCGCGCGCCGCGTCGGGCTTGGGCGCTTGAGGTTCAGGGCGGCCTCGGTGCTTGGCTGCGGCTTGCACGCAATGGCAGGGATGAAGTGCAATTCACTCCCACGAGGTGTGACTATCGGCGGGCGCAGTCTGCGCCGCATCGGCGCGCATTTCAGACCGGTCCGTCGGCCCGCTATGGCGCGGCCGTCTTGTCTCTGCGCAACGCACTGCGCAGCAGCCTCGTCGCCCGATCCCGTAGCCCCGCAGGCTGGTCCCGCCGCGCCAGCGGGTTCGCCTTGGCTTGTGCACACGCCGCCAGAAAGTCGTTGAGGATGGCAGTGTCGTCCAGCGTGTCCGAACCGGCCCGGTGGAACTCGGGGTGCCACTGCGTGGCCGCGATGTAGCCGCGCCCCGGCGCTGGTTTGAGGCGAATCGCTTCGGGCACGCCGTCGGGCTCGCTCAGCGCCTCCACCACAAAGTCGGGCGCCACGCGCTTGATGCCCTGGTGGTGGATGCTGTTCACGCGCGCGCGCGGTGTGTTGGGGTAAAGCTTTGCCAGATGCGAGTCGGCCACGATGTGGATATCGTGGAAGTGCTGGTCGTACGTGGTGGCATTGCGGTGCTGCAGTGCACCGGGGTGCTGGGTCTGCAGGTCCTGGTAGAGCGCGCCGCCAAACGCCACGTTGATGAGTTGCAGGCCCCGGCAGACACCGAAAATGGGTTTGCCCACTTCGGCAAACGCTTTCACCACGGCCAGGTCGTAGAGGTCGCGCACACGGTCGCCCAACCACTCCTCGCGCAGGGCCTCCTCACCGTAATTGCCGGGCCACACGTCAGCGCCACCGTGCATGACCACACCGTCCAGCCACTGGGCATAGTGCGCCAGCGTCACATCACCGCGCGCGGTCTCGCCCGTGGGGCAGGGCACCATGACCACCATGGCCCCGGCGGACATGATCCAGTGCGCAATGGACTGCTCGACATACTGCAGGGTCTTGCCAGTGAACAGCGGGCGCGCGGGGTCGGCGTGCTGGAAGCAGGCTGAAAGACCAATCTTGAGGCGGCGGGAGGCGGGCATGAAGAAGCTCCGAAGGGGACGCAGGGCGGTTTGCACCAAGTCCCGGTGGGGGAATCGTGCAATTGTCTTTGTAGCACTACCGGCCCCACCACGTCTGTAGGAAAGTGCCGCACATGCCCAGCGCAGTGCCAGCCCGGACGCTCGGTGTGGTGTTTGCCACGAAATCGCCTAGACGCGACGGCCGTTTCTCTGGCTTCGACATGCGGCGGTCAGCGCGTTGCTGCGCCATGGCGTCTTGATCCCTGTTGGCTGGTGTGCCATTGACTGTCATCAAGCTCCAGAATCCGGTTGCGTGCATGATGCACACATACCGATGGCCGTGATTGCGTTGCCATGTCGTTGCAATTTCACAAGGAGAGCTCAATGCAAGTACAAGTACACACCGATGACCATATCCATGGCGGAGAGTCCCTGGCGCAATGGATTCAAGACGAGTCTGGCACCCGGCTTGCGCGTTTTCGCGAAAACATCACGCGCCTGGAGGTGTTTCTGACCGATGTGGATGCAGGCAAGTCCGGGGCAGAAGACAAACGCTGCCGTATCGAGGCCCGCGTGGCCGGCCGCCAGCCGGTGGCCGTGACGGCCGAGGCCGACAAGATGGCCACTGCGTTCATCAGTGCGGTGGACAAACTCACGCGCGCACTGGATGCCGACCTGGGCCGGGTGAAAGATCGCCACGGGCGCGACACCATCCGTGACGCACAGGAATAAGCCACAGGCCCCTGCACGCTGAGCCCGGTCTGCCGGGGTCAGGCACAAAAAAACGCGCCCTGGGGCGCGTTTTTTTGTGGGGGATCGCCGTGCTTACTTGGCCGTCACCACGCGCACCATTTCCAGGCACTTGTTCGAATAGCCCCACTCGTTGTCGTACCAGCTCACGACTTTCAGGAAGGTGCCATCCAGGGCAATGCCGGCGTCGGCGTCAAAGATCGACGTGCGGGTGTCGCCACGGAAGTCGGTGGCCACCACCTTGTCTTCGGTATAGCCCAGCACGCCCTTCAAGGCGCCTTCGGACTGGGCCTTCATCTCGGCCTTGATTTCTTCGTAGGTGGCAGCCTTTTCCAGCTCCACCGTCAGGTCGACCACCGACACGTCCGACGTGGGCACGCGGAACGACATGCCGGTCAGCTTCTTGTTGAGGGCCGGAATCACCACGCCCACGGCCTTGGCTGCGCCAGTGCTCGAAGGGATGATGTTCTCCAGAATGCCGCGGCCACCGCGCCAGTCCTTGTTGCTGGGGCTGTCCACGGTCTTTTGCGTGGCGGTGGCTGCGTGCACGGTGGTCATCAGGCCGCGCTTGATGCCCCACTTGTCATTGAGCACCTTGGCCACGGGGGCCAGACAGTTGGTGGTGCACGAGGCGTTGGACACGATGGCCTGGCCTGCGTAGGTGTCGTGGTTCACGCCAAACACGAACATGGGGGTGTCGTCTTTGGAGGGGGCCGACAGGATGACCTTCTTGGCGCCGGCATCAATGTGCTTCTGGGCCGAAACCTTGTCCAGGAACAGGCCGGTGGATTCGATCACCACGTCGGCGCCGACTTCGTTCCACTTCAGGTTGGCCGGGTCGCGCTCTTGTGTCAGGCGGATCTTCTTGCCGTTGACGATCAGGGTGTTGCCCTCGACCGACACGGTGCCCTGGAAGCGGCCGTGCACCGAGTCGTACTGCAGCATGTACGCAAGGTACTCAGGTTCCAGCAGGTCGTTGATGCCAACGACTTCGATGTCGCTGAAGTTCTGAACAGCCGAGCGCAACACGTTGCGGCCGATGCGGCCGAAGCCGTTGATACCAATCTTGATCGTCATAGCCTGAGTTTCTCCAAAGTTGATAGCGGAACCAATATGTCTTACTTGCGCTTGAGCGCCGCGAGCACCGTGGCCGCAACGTTCTCTTCGGTGAAGCCGAAGTGTTTGAACAGCACGGGTGCGGGCGCCGACTCGCCGTAGGTGTCGATGCCCACCACGGCGGCGCAGCCGTATTTCCACCAGCCGTCGGTCACGCCCATTTCCACGGCAACGCGCGGGAGGCCCGTGGGCAGCACGGCTTTTTTGTACTTGGTGTCTTCGCGGTCGAACGTGGTGGTGCTGGGCATGGACACCACGCGCACGGCCACCTTCTTGTCGGCCAGCAGGCGCTGGGCCTTCAGGGCCAGCTGCACTTCGGAGCCGGTGGCAATGATCACGGCCACGGGCTTTTTCTTGAGGCCCACGTCCGCAGGGTCGGACAGCACATAGGCGCCGCGCGAGATGTCGCCCAGGTCGCGCTTGGGTGCATAGGGCAGGTTCTGGCGCGACAGGGCCAGCACGGTGGGCTTGTCGCGGTTGGACAGGGCCACGCTCCAGGCCACGGCGGTTTCGGCGGTGTCGGCGGGGCGCCAGACATCGAGGTTGGGGATCAGGCGCAGGCTGGCAACGTGTTCGATGGACTGGTGCGTGGGGCCGTCTTCACCGAGGCCGATGGAGTCGTGCGTGAACACATGGATCACGCGCTGCTTCATCAGCGCGGCCATGCGGATGGCGTTGCGGCTGTAGTCGCTGAAGGTCAGGAAGGTGCCGCCGTAGGGGATGAAACCGCCATGCAGCGCAATGCCGTTCATGATGGCGGCCATGCCGAACTCGCGCACGCCGTAGTTGATGTGGCGGCCACCCACGCCGGCCTCGTTCTTGACCACGGCGCCCTGCGCGTCAAAGCGCAGGTTAGGAGTGCTCTTGGTGTTGGTGAGGTTGGAGCCGGTCAGGTCGGCGCTGCCACCCAGCAGCTCGGGCAATGCGGCGGTGAAGGCTTCCAGCGCCAGCTGGCTGGCCTTGCGGCTGGCCACGGTCTCGCCCTTGGTGTGGGCGGCGACCACGGTGTCCACGGCCACCTGGGCAAAGTTGGCTGGCAGGTTGCCTTCCATGCGGCGCTTGAACTCGGCGGCCAGCTCTGGGAACGCCTTGCTGTAGGCGTCAAAGCGCTCGTTCCAGACGGACTCAAAACCTTCGCCATTGGCCTTGGCATCCCAGTCGGCGTACACGTCTTCAGGAATCACGAAAGGCTCGCTCGTCCAGCCCAAGGCTTCGCGGGTGAGTGCAATTTCTTCCGCGCCCAGCGGCTCGCCGTGGGCCTTGGCCGTGTTGGCGCGGTTGGGGCTGCCCTGGCCGATGTGCGTCTTGCAAACGATGAGGGTGGGGCGCTCGGACTGTTGTTTGGCTTCTTCGATGGCGGCGTCCACCTTGTCGGCGTCGTGGCCGTCGATGGGGCCGATCACGTTCCAGCCGCTGGCCACGAAGCGCAGGGGGGTGTTGTCGGCAAACCAGGGAGCGACCTGGCCATCGATGCTGATGCCGTTGTCGTCGTACAGCGCGATCAGCTTGTTGAGCTTCCAGGCGCCGGCCAGCGACACGGCTTCGTGGCTGATGCCTTCCATCAGGCAGCCATCGCCCAGGAAGGTGTAGGTGTGGTGGTCCACCACGGTGTGGCCTTCACGGTTGAACTCGGCCGCCAGCAGTTTTTCTGCCAGCGCAAAGCCCACTGCGTTGGTGATGCCCTGGCCCAGTGGGCCGGTGGTGGTTTCGACGCCGGGCGTGTGGCCGACTTCGGGGTGGCCCGCCGTGCGGGAGCCGAGCTGGCGGAAGTTCTTGAGCTCCTGCATGGGCAGGTCGTAGCCCGTGAGGTGCAGCAGCGCATACAGCAGCATCGAACCGTGGCCATTGCTCAGCACAAAACGGTCGCGGTCAAACCACTGGGGGTTGGCCGGGTTGTGCTTGAGGTGGCGGCCCCACAGCGCCACGGCCATGTCGGCCATGCCCATGGGGGCGCCGGGGTGACCGGAATTGGCTTGTTGAACTGCGTCCATGGCCAACGCGCGGATTGCGTTGGCCATCTGGTGGGATTGCTGGGTGTTGGCCATGGGATGGGCGGCTCCGGGTGGGAGGTTCAGGGGAAACCCGGCATTTTACCGGTGCGGCCAGCTGGGGGGCTTGCGGGCACCCGCGCACGCCGTCGCGTCGCGGCCAATGCACTACAGTTCCGGCCATGCAAGGACTGCATCTCACTGCCGATCTGCGTGGCTGCCGCTGCGCTCCCCAGCGCATGCTGGATGCCGCCGCACTGTCCCTGGCCTGTACGGATGCCGTGCGCGCTGCGGGTTTGCAGGCGGTGGACCAGCTGTTTCATACCTTCCCGTCCACAGCCCAAGGCCCGGGCGGTGTCACTGCCACGGTGCTGCTGGCCGAGTCGCACCTGTGCGTGCACACCTGGCCCGAGCAAAACGCCGTCACGCTGGATGTGTACGTGTGCAATTTCGGTGCCGATCATTCGGTAAAGGCGCAGGCCCTGATGGATGCGCTGCTGGCCCTCTTTGACCCCGCCGGGGTGCAGCGCCATGCCCTGCAGCGCGGCGCCGTGGAGTCAGCCACTGGGGCCGTGCGATGACGCCGCCCGCCTTTGTTCAGCTGCCCGTGCAGGTGCCTGCGCTGGTGCTGGCGGCAGGCCGCGGCGAGCGCATGCGGCCCCTCACCGACTCCACCCCGAAACCCCTGCTGCAGGTGCAGGGCCGGCCGCTGCTGCAGTGGCATTTGCAGGCCCTGGCCAATGCTGGAGTCTCGCGCGTGGTGATCAACACCGCCTGGCTGGGAGAGCAGATACCTGCCTATTTTTCAGATAAAAATGGCGTTAAACCAATATGGGATAAGCGCAAGCAGCTATCAATTTCATACTCGCAAGAAAGTGTGGATTTTGGTGGTGCGCTGGAAACGGCGGGAGGCATTGCCCGTGCCCTGCCGCAGTTGGGGCCCGTTTTTTGGCTGGCTGCGGGCGATGTGTTCGCGCCCGATTTTGTGTTCGACAGCGCCGCTGTGCAGGCTTTTGCCGCCAGCGACCAGCTCGCACATCTGTGGCTGGTGCCCAACCCGGCGCACAACCCGCGCGGCGACTTCGGCCTGTCGTCCCAAGGCCTGGCGCTGAACCTGCCCGCAGACGACCCCGCGCCGCGCTACACCTACAGCACCATCGCGTTGCTGCGGGCCGAGCTGTTCGCGCCGCCGTGGTGCGACATTGCGCCAGGCAACCCACTGGGCGTCAAAGCCCCTCTGGCCCCGCTGCTGCGACGTGCGATGGACGCAGGCCGTGTGTCCGCCTCACTTTATGGCGGCCGCTGGACTGACGTCGGTACGCCCGAGCGGCTTGCAGAACTCAACCGCTGAGCCTAACGGGGCGCCGCCGCAACGGGGCTTTTGCCGGGCGCCGGTTCCAGGGCGATTGCCGGACCAGCTTCGCACTTGCGAAACAGCCATTGGCTGGGCAGAAACCGTGCCTGTGGCCCATCGGGTGCGGGTTTGCCCAGTTCGGCCTGAATGTCATGCGCAATGTGCGGCACGTGGAACAAGGCGATCTGGCCCTTCTTGCAAGTCAGTGCGGACACCACGGTGTTGGGCACCCAGCTTTGGCTGGCGCTGTCGAAGCGGTAGAACGGGCCGATGCGCTGGTCATGCGCCAACTCCACACGCATGGGCACCGTCTGCATTGCGCTGGCCCAAACACCCGCCAACTGCACCGGCTGCGAGAACCTCACGGCTTCCAGCCCATGCAGCGCCAGCGGGCGGGTGGGTTCACCTTTGTCGAACGGGTCCCGGCGGTTGATGAGGCTGCCTGCAGGGATGGTGAGTTCGCCATACAGATAGTCGTGGGGCAGCACAAACCGCTCACGACCCAGACGGATGGACGCGCCGTCCTGCCAAGCCTGCTGCGCGCCGTGTGAAAGATAGAGCCGTAAACCCAGCCAGGCGTTGCACAGCACGGCCACTGCCAGCAGTATTTGCACGGTGCGCGGTGTCAGCAGCCACTTGCGGGGTATGTCTATCCAGCGCACATACACACCGTAGACGAGCAGTGAGGTCGCCAACACGAGACCGAGCAGTGGGATGAAGGTCACCAGGAGGAAATGCAGCGGTGACGTGAACAGAGCAGACATGTTTGCAAATAACGGATGGGACGAATGGGAGCCTGCCCGACGCTGCGCAGAAAGGCCGGAAAATGAAAGCAGATTCGCAGGCATGAGGGCCGTCCATCGCCAGATGGCCTCAAAATGTGCGGATGAGTCTACAGACATCCATCCATGCCCAGCGGCGTGCCCGCCTTGCCTCGATGCTCGGTGAAGGCGGTATCGCGATCATCCCCACGGCGCCAGAACGCCAGCGCAACCGGGACAGCGATTTTCTCTTTCGCCACGACAGCTATTTTTATTACCTGACCGGGTTCACCGAGCCGGGCGCCTGCCTGGTGATCACGGCTGACGGGCGCAGCACGCTGTTTTGTCAGCCCAAAGACCTGGAGCGCGAGATCTGGGATGGCTACCGCCTGGGGCCGGTGGCTGCGCCTGCCGCGCTGGCCGTGGATGCCGCACATTCGATCTCAGAGCTGGATGCCAAGCTGCCCCGCCTGCTCGAAAACAGCGGCGCGGTCTGGTACCCGTTCGCCACCCACAACGGCCTGGCTGCCCGGGTGGAAGGATGGCTGAATGCCGTGCGCGCCCGTGCGCGCTATGGCGCGCTGTGCCCCGCAGTGCAAAACGACCTGTGCACGCTGCTCGATGAAATGCGCCTGATCAAGGATGCGCACGAGCAGGCCATCATGCGCCGTGCCAGCGCCATCAGTGCGGGGGCGCACATCCGTGCCATGCAACGCTCGGCCCGCATGCTGCGTGCCGGCGAAGAGGTGCGTGAATACCACCTGGATGCCGAGCTGCTGCACGAGTTTCGCCAGCAGGGTTCGCAATACCCCGCCTACGGCTCCATCGTGGCGGCGGGCGCCAATGCCTGCGTGCTGCATTACCGCGCCGACACCGCGCCCGTGCGCGATGGCGAGCTGGTGCTGATCGATGCCGGGTGTGAGCTCGACGGCTATGCCAGCGACATCACGCGCACCTTTCCGGCCAATGGCCGTTTCACCGGGCCGCAGCGCGCGCTGTATGACCTGGTGCTCGCCAGCCAGGAAGCTGCCGTGGCCGCCACGCGGGCTGGGGCCCGCTTTACCGACCCGCACGATGCCACCGTGGCCGTGCTGGCGCAGGGCATGCTGGACTTGGGGCTGCTCGACAAAAGCAAGGCCGGTACGGCGCAGGACGTGATCGAGCAGCGCGCATATTTTCAGTTTTACATGCACCGCACCGGGCACTGGCTGGGCATGGATGTGCACGACTGCGGCAGCTACGTGGAGCCCGGTGAGGTGGGCCAGGTGAGCCAGCGCACAGACCCGCTATCGGGCGAGCTCATCACCAACCGCCCCAGCCGTGTGCTGCGCCCGGGCATGGTGCTCACCATCGAGCCGGGCATCTACGTGCGGCCCGCTCCTGGCGTGCCCGAGGCATTCCACAACATCGGTATCCGCATCGAGGACGACGCCATCGTCACAGAATCGGGCTGTGAATTGATCACGCGCGGTGTGCCGGTAGAGGCCGACGAAATTGAAGCCCTGATGCGCGCCTGAGGGGGCGACAAGCTGCACATGAAGGCCATCCACCTGTGCGCGAGGGCGGTGCCCAGCGCAACAGCGGGAAACGGTTGCGCACGGTGCGGAGGGCGTGTGCTGCGCAGGGGTCGATGGTTTTCTGGGTGTAACTGCTTCCGTGTAAAAATAGAAACTTAATTACACGTTTAGTGAAAGAGGCACACCCATGTCCACCCGCCGCGCCACCAAAATTGTTGCCACCCTGGGCCCCGCATCGAGCGACCCGGCGCTGCTGGAGGCCATGATCCGCGCTGGCGTCAATGTGGTGCGCCTCAACTTCAGCCACGGCAAGGCGCAAGACCATATCGACCGTGCCACGGCAGTGCGTGCTGCCGCCCAGCGGGCCGGGCGCGAGGTGGCGATCATGGCGGACCTGCAGGGCCCGAAGATCCGGGTCGGCAAGTTTGCCGAAGGCAAGGTGCAGCTGGTGCAGGGCGCCCCGTTTGTGCTGGATGCCTCGCGCACCGAGCCGGGCGACCTGGCCGGTGTGGGGCTGGATTACAAGGAATTGCCGCGCGATGTGAAGCCGGGCGATGTTCTGTTGCTCAACGACGGCCTCATCGTTCTCACGGTGGACGCAGTGCGCGGCGAGGCGGTGCACACCACGGTGAAAATTGGTGGCGAGCTGTCCAACAACAAGGGCATCAACAAGCAGGGCGGCGGCCTTACAGCGCCCGCCCTCACCGCCAAGGACATGGACGACATCCGCACGGCCATGGGTTTTCAGGCCGACTATGTGGCCGTGAGCTTCCCCAAGAATGCGACCGACATGGAGATGGCGCGCCAGCTGTGCAACGTGGCAGCAGCGGAATACCGCCACAAGCCGGGGCTGATTGCAAAAATCGAACGTGCGGAGGCCATTCCGCACCTGGAGGCCATCCTGCGCGTCAGCGACGGCATCATGGTGGCGCGCGGCGATCTGGCTGTGGAAGTGGGCAACGCGGCCGTGCCGGCCTTGCAGAAAAAGATGATCCGCATGGCGCGGGATCTCGACAAAGTGGTCATCACTGCCACGCAGATGATGGAAAGCATGATCACCAACCCTGTGCCCACCCGTGCCGAGGTGAGCGACGTGGCCAACGCCGTGCTCGACGGCACCGATGCGGTGATGCTCAGCGCCGAGACGGCTGCGGGCAAATACCCCCTGGAAACCGTGGAAGAGATGGCCAAGATCTGCGCCGCTGCCGAGGCGGCCGAGGACCACCGGCTGGATGCCGACTTTACGGGCCGTACCTTTGGCCGCATCGACCAGTCCATTGCCATGGGGGCGCTGTTCACGGCCCACCACCTGGAGGCCAAGGCCATCGTGGCCATGACCGACAGCGGCGCCACCGCCCTGTGGATGAGTCGCCACCGCAGCCATATCCCAATCTACGCGCTGACACCCAAGGTGGCCACGCAGCGCAAGATGGCCATGTACCGCAATGTGCGGCCCTTGCTCATGGACACCAGCGCCGACCGTGACACGGCACTGGCGCAGGCCGAAGGCCACCTCAAGAGCCGCGGCATTGTGCAAAGCGGTGATGTGTATGCCATCACCTGCGGCGAGCCCATGGGCGCGCCCGGCGGCACCAATATGCTGAAAATCTGCCGCGCCGGTTGATGTCGTTCATCGCGTAAAAGACGACCCGGTTACGTGGCTGCAGGGGGCCGTGGGGCTGGTGGCAACGGGGTGTTGGTCAACGCAAAACGCTGGCGTAGTGCACCCGCAGTCAGGTCGCACAGCCATCCGGTGGTCCAGCACAGCCAGCCTGTCCAGAGGGTGTGGCTCATGAAGTGGGCCCCGCGGACCTGCTGGGCGGCTCCCAGAATCAGGCCAGCGGCCAGCGAGGCCGCCAGCCACAGGCGCGCGGCACGCGGCTGGCGGCGGCGCAGGGCAAAGTAGCCGCCCACAAACGCAAACCCCGCCGAGGCATGGCCCGCCGGAAAGCAGCGCCCGCCTCCGCCATCAACGACGCCCAGGGCCCAGTGCGAGGCATAGCGGGCTACACCACCGAATTCGGCCAGATCCCAGGGGCAGCTGGTGGCGTTCAAGCTTTTCAGGCTGCTCACCACGCCCAGTGCCACCAGGACACTTATGGCCAGCTGCAGTCGCTCCCCCAGGTCGATGCGCCGTAGCAGGCCTATCGGCCACCACACCCCCAGTGCCACCAGCAGCATCAAAAGCCAGCCCACCCGGCGGGCGCCCTCGTGCAGAACCTGTGAGAACAGCCAATGCTCCCGCATCGGGAAGCCGCTGCCCGTGCCAAAGGCATGGGCCAGCGCCCGGTCTTGCCCCAGGGCGTCCCAGGCCAGCAGGCACACCAGGACGCCAAGGGTCCAGGCCAGGGTGGTGCGCAGGCAATGGCGAGAAAAGGAAGACGGAACATGCGAATGGGGCATGTTTGGCACCATAGGTGTCGGTGCTTAACGGCGTCTTAATCTTTTCCGTGGCGTCGGTCGCGGTGACAATGGGACGATGCGAATCCTTGTGGTCGAAGACGATGCAGGTATTGCCGACGGGCTGCGCACCAATCTGCAGCAACGCGGCTATGCCGTGGATGTGTGCGATGGCGTTGCCGCGGCCTGGGGTGCTCTGCGCGCCGAGTCTTTCGACGCCGTGCTACTGGACCTGGGGCTGGCGGACGGCGAGGGCAGCGAACTGCTGCACCGTCTGCGCACGAGCCCGCCCCGTGGGGATGCGACGGGTGCACCGGCGCTGCCCGACCCCGCCACGCCGGTGCTGATCGTGACGGCCCGCGATCAGGTCAGCCAGCGCATTGCCGGCCTCGACCAGGGCGCCGACGACTATCTGGTCAAACCCTTTGATGTCGATGAACTCGACGCACGCTTGCGTGCGCTGCTGCGCCGTGCCGCGGGACGGGCGTCTCCGACGATCCGCTACGGTGACATCGAGGTAGACCCGGCTGCGCGCACGGTGGTGCAGGGTGGCAAGCCGGTAGAGATGTCACCCCGGGAGTTTTCGGTGCTGTTGGTGCTGTTGCAGGCCCGGGGCCGCGTGCTTTCTCGCCAGCAGCTCGAAGAGCGCTTGTACAGCTGGCAATCGGCCATTGAAAGCAACGCGGTCGAAGTGCACATCCACCATCTGCGCCGCAAGCTGGGCAGCGGGTGCATCCAGACCATGCGGGGCGTGGGCTATTTCATGCCCCAGGAGGCCGCTTGATTCCGGCATCGGGCACTGCTGTCCCGCCCGCCCTGCGCATGGGACGCCATTCGCTGACCCGGCATCTGATGCTGTGGTCGTTGGGCGCGCTGGTGCTCGTGTGGGGCAGCTTTGTGTTCATGGGATACCGGACGGGCGTGCATGAAGCGGATGAACTGACCGATGGCCACCTGGCCAGTGTGGCGGCGCTGCTCATCAATCTGCGTGCTGCCCAGGCGGTGGACCCACACGTCACCACACCGCGTGCGATGGCACCTTGGCTCAAATCGCATGACTACCAGCAATCCATCAGCGTGGTGCAGTGGGATTCCACGGGGCGTGTGCTGGCGCAAAGCGGCAGCGCCCCATTGCCTGCCTTTGGTGACTCCGAGGGGTTTGCCGATCTGCGTCTTGGGCCGCAGGCTGTGGTCTGGCGCAGTTTTTCACAATGGGATGCGCCAAAAAGCCGCAAGGTCATGGTGCTGCTGGAGGTGCGCGAGCGCGACGAGCTGGCACAGGACATCGCAGAGCAGATGGTCGAGCCCGGGCTGTGGCTGCTGCCCGTCGTGGCGCTGGCCCTCGGGCTGGCCTTGCGGCGGGGCTTGCGGCCCTTGTACGCCCTGTCTGCGGACGTGGCCGCGCTGGACCCCGCCAGCACGCAGCGTCTGGCGTCGCGCCATGCCTGGAGCGAATTCGAATTGGTGGTGGCCTCCATCAACACCTTGCTGGACCGGCAGCAGGACGCACTGGTGCGCGAGCGGCGGCTGGCCAATGAAGTGGCCCACGAGTTGCGCACACCGCTGTCTTCCATTGCGTTGCAGGCCAGTGCCCTGGGAGGGGGGCTGGACCCGCAGGCGCAGGCGCAGGCTGTGACCCAGATCGGGCAGGACGCCCTGCGTGCGGGCCATGTGCTGAACCAGTTGCTGGCGTTGGCACGGGCCAGCCGCGCGCAGTTGCACGAAGCCAAGGCGCCGGTGGACCTGGCTGCCACGGCGCGCGCGGTATGCGCCGACTACGCGCAGGCAGCATGGAAGCGGGGGGGCGAGATTGCCCTGGTGGCGCCCGACACGCTGGAACTGACGGGGCACGCTGTGCTGCTGGACCTGGCGGTGCGCAATCTGGTCGAAAACGCCCTCAAGCACACCCCTCCTGGAACCCGGATTTCCGTGCAGATCGGGCAGTCCGACACCGGGGCGGCCTGGCTGCAGGTGTGTGACGACGGCCGCCGCGTCCAGGCGGCCGGGGGCAACGCGAAGGTGGCCCGCCCGGTGGACAGCCTGCACCTGGGGCACGAAATCGTGCTGCGCGTGGCGCAAATGCATGGCGGCGACTTTGGCGCAGCTGCCGCGCCAGCGCCATTCACCACCTGCTTCCGTCTGGATTTTCCGCCGCCTGTCGCTGCGCAGGCCGGGTAAAATCCGAGTTACCACGCGGTTACCACCGCAGCGGCTGCCTGTCAGCACCCCATCAACCCTGAACGGACTTCACGACCATGCCCCTCGTCTCGATGCGCGAACTGCTCGACCATGCAGCCACCAATGGCTATGGCATTCCTGCCTTCAACGTCAACAATCTGGAGCAGGTGCAGGCCGTGATGGCCGCTGCCGACGAGGTGGGCGCTCCGGTGATCCTCCAGGCCAGCGCCGGTGCCCGCAAATACGCGGGCGAGGCCTTTATCAAGCACCTGATCCAGGCCGCGGCCGAAATGTATCCCCACATCCCCCTGGTGATGCACCAGGACCACGGCACATCGCCCAAGGTGTGCCAGGGCGCCATCGACCTGGGCTTTGGCTCGGTGATGATGGACGGTTCGCTGATGGAAGACGGCAAAACCCCCTCATCGTTCGACTACAACGTCGAAGTGACCCGCAAGGTGGTGGAGATGGCGCACAAGGTGGGCGTCACCGTGGAGGGTGAACTGGGCTGCCTGGGCAACCTGGAAACCGGTGAAGCCGGCGAGGAAGACGGCATTGGCGCCGAGGGCAAGCTCGACCACAGCCAGATGCTGACCGACCCCGAGGAAGCCGCCACCTTCGTCAAGGCCACGCAGCTTGATGCGCTGGCCATTGCGATTGGCACCAGCCATGGCGCTTACAAGTTCAGCCGCAAGCCCACGGGCGATATCCTGGCCATCAGCCGTGTCAAGGAAATCCACCAGCGCATTCCCAACACCCACCTGGTGATGCATGGCTCCTCGTCGGTGCCGGCCGATTTGCTGGCCATCATCAACCAGTACGGCGGCAAGATGAAGGAAACCTACGGCGTGCCCGTTGAAGAGATCCAGGAAGCCATCAAGCACGGTGTGCGCAAGATCAACATCGACACCGACATCCGTCTGGCCATGACCGGTGCAGTGCGCAAGTTCCTGTTCGAAAACCCCGAGAAATTCGATGCCCGCGAATGGCTCAAGCCCGCGCGGGAAGCCGCCAAGGCCATTTGCAAACAGCGCTATATCGAGTTTGGCTGTGAAGGCCAGGGTGGCAAAATCAAGGGCCACAGCCTGCAGGTGGTGGCGGGTCAATACGCCTCGGGTGCGTTGGCACAACGGGTGAATTGATCTCCGATGCAGGGCCGCAGCGTGCGGCCCCGGAAAAGAGCCGGTGAACTGTGTGTCATCGGCTTTTTTTTGCGGCTGGAATGTGCAGGGGAGTCTTCCTCGTATGGTGTGAATGCGACAGGCATTCGCGTTTCTTCATGTAAGCTCGTGGTCAGTTTGCCCGGGGTGGGTGCCCTGCGAAATGTCTGATACCAAGTCGCCTTCAAAAATTGCCCGCTTGGTCATTTCGCTGTCCTGGTTTCCTGCGCCCCTTTCCAGTCACCCGCGCACGCCAGTCCCCTTGTATAGCGGCCTGGCATAACGATTACGAAATTTGAGGAGAACTCTGATGCAGACAAGCCCAGTCCAGCAGCCGCAGCGTATCGGCGTGCCGAGGGAAACCTTCCCCGGCGAAAAGCGCGTGGCCACCGTGCCCGATGTGGTGGAGAAGCTGATCAAGCTGGGCTTCACCGTCGCTGTGGAGTCTGGGGCGGGGGATGCCGCCAATTTCAGCGACGACGCCTACCGCGCCGCCGGGGCCCAGATCGTTGGGGACGCTGCCGCGCTGTGGGCTGCTTCAGACATTGTCTTCAAGGTGCGCCCCCCCAGCAGCGACGAAGTCGCGCTCATGCGCGAGGGCACGACGCTCATCGACTTCATCTGGCCCGCCCAGAACCCCGAGTTGATGCAGCAGCTGTCCGCCCGCAAGGCCACGGTGCTGGCCATAGACTGCCTGCCGCGCACCCTGAGCCGGGCCCAGAAGATGGACGCGCTGACGTCCACCGCAGGCGTTTCAGGCTACCGCGCTGTCATCGAGGCGGCCAATGCCTTCGGCCGCTTCTTTAACGGCCAGATCACGGCTGCGGGCAAGGTGCCGCCGGCGAAGGTGTTCATCGCGGGCGCTGGTGTGGCGGGTCTCGCCGCCATTGGCACGGCGGCCAACCTGGGCGCCATCGTGCGCGCCAATGACACGCGCGCCGAGGTGGCCGACCAGGTCAAGTCGCTGGGCGGCGAGTTTGTCAAGGTGGACTACGAAGAGGAAGGCTCGGGCGGCGGCGGGTACGCCAAGGTCATGAGCGAGGGTTTCCAGGCCGCGCAGCGCAAGATGTACGCCGAGCAGGCCAAGGACGCCGACATCATCATCACGACCGCGCTGATCCCCGGCAAACCAGCCCCCAAGCTGATCACCGCCGAGATGGTGCAAAGCATGAAGCCCGGCAGCGTGATCGTGGACATGGCTGCCGAGCAGGGTGGCAATTGCGAGCTGACCGTGCCTGGCCAGGCCGTAGTGCACCATGGCGTGACCATCGTCGGCTACACCGACCTGCCTTCGCGCCTGGCCAAGCAATCTTCCACCCTGTATGCCACCAACCTGCTTCGTCTCACAGAAGAACTGTGCAAGGCCAAGGACGGTGTGGCCGTGGTCAACATGGAAGACGACGCGATCCGCGGGCTCACGGTGGTGAAAGAAGGCACCATCACCTGGCCTGCGCCACCGCTCAAGCAGGCGCCGGCACCGGCGCCCAAGGCTGCGGCGGCACCCGTGGCCACCAAAAAATCCAGCCATGGCCCGGGGGCACCCATGTCGGCCAAGACGCTGACCATCGTCTTTGCCGTGCTGGCCGTGCTGTTCTGGGCCATCGGCGCCTATGCGCCCGTGGCCTTCCTGGGGCACTTCACGGTGTTCGTGCTGGCCTGCTTCATCGGCTACATGGTGGTGTGGAACGTCACGCCCGCGCTGCACACGCCGCTGATGAGTGTGACCAACGCCATCTCCAGCATCATCGCCATCGGCGCGCTGGTGCAGATCGCTCCCCCCGATGCAGGCATCAATGGGCGCCCGGATGGATTGATTCTTTGGCTGGCCTTCGCCGCACTGGTGCTCACGGCAGTCAACATGTTCGGCGGCTTTGCCGTGACGCGTCGCATGCTCGCCATGTTCCGTAAATAACAACGACAAAGACAAGGAAAGACGAACATGTCCCAAAGTCTCGCTACCGTTGCCTACCTGGGCGCGGCCATTTTGTTCATCCTCAGTCTGGGTGGCCTGTCCAATCCTGAAACCTCACGCCGCGGCAACCTGTTCGGCATGGTCGGCATGGCGCTGGCCGTGCTGGCCACGGTGTTCGGCCCGCGCGTCAGCCCCATGGGCGTCGCATGGATCGTTGGTGCATTGGTGATTGGCGGCGGCATCGGACTGTACGCCGCCAAGGTCGTCAAGATGACCCAGATGCCCGAGCTGGTCGCGCTCATGCACAGCCTGGTGGGCCTGGCGGCCTGCCTCGTGGGGTTTGCAAGTTATGTGGACACCTCGATCCAGCTGCAGGGCGTAGAGAAAACCATCCATGAGGTGGAAATCTATGTCGGTATCCTGATCGGCGCTGTCACGTTCTCGGGCTCGCTCATCGCCTTTGGCAAGCTCAACGGCAAGATCGGCGGCAAGCCGCTGTTGCTGCCTGGGCGCCACTGGCTCAACCTCGCCGGGCTGCTGATCGTGATCTGGTTTGGCCGGGAGTTTCTGCAGGCCGAAACAATAGAGCAGGGCATGCTGCCGCTGGTCGTGATGACGGTCATCGCACTGCTGTTCGGCATCCACATGGTCATGGCCATTGGTGGCGCCGACATGCCGGTGGTGGTGTCCATGCTCAACAGCTATTCGGGCTGGGCGGCGGCGGCCACGGGCTTCATGCTTTCTAACGACCTGCTCATCGTCACTGGCGCGCTGGTGGGCTCCTCGGGCGCCATCCTGTCCTACATCATGTGCAACGCGATGAATCGCAACTTCATCAGCGTGATCGCGGGTGGTTTCGGCTCGGGGTCTGGCACGCCTGCCAAGAAGGGCGAGGCTGCCGAGCCACAAGGCGAGGTGGTGCCTGTCAGCTCTGCCGAAACGGCCGATCTGCTGCGCGATGCCAAGAGCGTCATCATCGTGCCCGGCTACGGCATGGCCGTGGCCCAGGCACAGCACACGGTGTACGAGATCACCAAGACCCTGCGCGAAAAGGGCGTGAATGTGCGCTTTGCCATTCACCCGGTGGCGGGCCGCATGCCGGGCCACATGAACGTGCTGCTGGCCGAGGCCAAGGTGCCCTACGACATCGTGATGGAGATGGACGAGATCAACGAGGACTTCCCAGACACCGACGTGGCCATCGTCATTGGCGCCAACGACATCGTGAACCCCAGTGCCCTTGACGATCCATCCAGCCCCATTGCGGGCATGCCGGTGCTCGAAGTGTGGAAGGCCAAGACCTCGATCGTGATGAAGCGGTCCATGGCCTCGGGCTATGCGGGGGTGGACAACCCGCTGTTCTACAAGGAAAACAACCGCATGCTGTTCGGCGATGCCAAGAAAATGCTCGACGAAGTCCTCACCGCGCTTAAAGGCTGACGGGCATAATCCCCTCGCGGAAAAAGCACGATCGTGCTGAGAAACATCAGCGTGCTTTTGTGATCACAATGAACCTTATCAGGAGACAATGAAAATGACCGACCGCCCCTGGCTGGCCGCCTATCCGCAAGGCGTTCCCGCTGATGTTGACCTGTCCAAATACCCATCCCTCGTCGCCCTCATGGACGAGGCATTCACCAAGTACGCCGACCACATTGCCTACAGCTTCATGGGCAAGGACGTCACGTATGCCCAGACCGATTCGCTGAGCAACGCCTTCGCGGCCTACCTGCAGGGCCTGGGCCTGGTCAAGGGCGACCGCGTGGCCATCATGATGCCCAACGTGCCGCAGTACCCCGTCACGGTGGCGGCCATCCTGCGAGCCGGCTTTGTGGTGGTGAATGTGAACCCGCTGTACACACCGCGCGAGCTGGAGCACCAGCTCAAGGATTCGGGTGCCAAGGCCATCGTGATCATCGAGAACTTTGCCACCACGCTGGAGCAATGCCTGGTCCACACACCCGTCAAGCATGTGGTGCTGTGCTCCATGGGAGACCAGCTGGGCATACTCAAAGGCACGCTGGTCAACTACGTGGTGCGCAACGTCAAAAAGATGGTGCCCGCCTTCAACCTGCCAGGCGCCGTGCGTTTCAATGATGCAGTGGCGCAGGGCGCACGCGGTGCGTTCAAGAAACCCGACATCAAGCCCGACGACATTGCGCTGCTGCAATACACCGGCGGCACCACTGGCGTGAGCAAGGGCGCCATCCTGCTGCACCGCAACGTGATCGCCAATGTGCTGCAGTCAGAGGCCTGGAACGACCCGGTGATGACCAAGGTGCCCGAGGGTGAGCAACCCACCAGCATCTGCGCGCTGCCGCTGTACCACATCTTCGCGTTCACCGTGAACATGATGCTGTCCATGCGCACGGGCGGCAAAACCATCCTGATCCCCAATCCGCGCGATCTGCCTGCCGTGCTCAAAGAGCTGTCCAAGCACACCTTCCACAGCTTTCCGGCTGTGAACACGCTGTTCAACGGGCTGGCCAACCACCCCGACTTCAACACCGTCAACTGGAAGAACCTCAAGGTTTCCGTGGGCGGGGGCATGGCCGTGCAAGGTGCGGTGGCCAAACTGTGGCTCGAAAAAACGGGCTGCCCGATCTGCGAGGGCTACGGTCTGTCGGAAACCAGCCCCTCGGCCAGTTGCAACCCGGTGACCGCCAAAGAGTTCACCGGCACCATCGGTGTGCCCTTGCCCAACACCTACATGAAGCTGCTCGATGACGAAGGCCACGAGGTCACCACCCTCGGTCAGCCCGGCGAAATTGCCATCAAGGGACCCCAGGTGATGGCGGGCTACTGGCAGCGCCCCGATGAAACCGCCAAGGTCATGACCGAAGACGGCTATTTCAAGTCGGGCGACATCGGCGTTGTGGACGAGCGCGGCTACTTCAAGATCGTTGACCGCAAAAAGGACATGGTGCTGGTCAGCGGCTTCAACGTGTATCCGAACGAGGTCGAAGAGGTGGTGGCCAACTGCCCTGGCGTTCTGGAATGCGCCGTAGTGGGCGTGCCCGACGAAAAATCGGGCGAGGCCGTCAAGCTGGTGATCGTCAAGAGGTCGGAAGACCTCACCGAAGCCGATGTGCGCGAATACTGCCGCCATGAACTCACGGGCTACAAGCAGCCCAAGGTGATCGAGTTCCGTACCGAGCTGCCCAAGACTCCCGTCGGGAAAATCCTGCGGCGCGAACTGCGCGACAAGAAGTAACGCGTTTTTGCCGCCAGCCAACGCGAGGAGGTCTGCGTGATCTTCCCGCGTCGCCTGTTTGCAGGCCACCACGCTCACGGCGTGGATGGCGTGCACAACGGGAACTGAGTTTTTCTGGCCGCTTCGTGCGGCCGCCAGACCCTGGTGCCTGACAGCCCAGGGTTTTTTTATGCAGAAATAATGGGGCCTATGACCACCGCCATCCTCAGCGCTCTTCCCGAAGAACAATCCAGCCTTGTCGCCCTGTTGCAGGCGCCGCAGCGCAGGGTGCACGCGGGGCGTGTTTTCTGGGCGGGGATGCTGCACGGCAAAAGCGTGGTGCTGGCGCTCTCGGGCATCGGCAAGGTGGCGGCCGCCACCACGGCCACGGCGCTGATCGAGCGGTTTGGTGCGGCCCGCATCGTGTTCACCGGTGTGGCCGGTGGCGTGGGTGATGGTGTGCGCGTGGGCGATGTGGTGGTGGCGCAGGACTATGTGCAGCACGACATGGACGCCTCGCCGCTGTTCCCGCGCTGGGAGCTGCCGGGCTACGCGCGTGCACGGCTGGCCTGCGATGTGGCTTTGTCTGCTCTTCTTTTGGAAGCTGCTCGCGCTTGTTTGGTAAGCGCTGAGGGCCTATTTGATCCAAATAATGGCCACACTGCCCAGCAGGTGCACCATGGCCTGATGGCCAGCGGCGACCGCTTTGTCTCGGCCGCGCACGAGTCCGACCGGCTGCGCACCGCGCTGCGCGAAGCGGGCCACGACGTGCTGGCCGTAGAAATGGAGGGCGCCGCCGTGGCCCAGGTGTGCCTGGACTATGGCGTGCCGTTTGCGGCAGTGCGCACCATCTCCGACCGCGCCGACGACGCCGCGCATGGCGACTTTGCGCTGTTTGTGCAGACCGTGGCCAGCCGCTACGCCGATCACATGGTGCAGACGTTTCTACAAAAACTATGAAATTAATAGCTGTCAGCGCTTTGCTGATAAGCGCTAGCGGCCTATTTGGCTAGTATTTGACTGGCAGGCGCCTCAGATCACTGGAGCACGACCGTTGAAAGTGATGACCACCAGCGCGTGATCAATAAACGCCATCAGCAAAGCTGACTGCCCGTAAAAACTGGCGGACCCTAGGCCAGCGCCACCGCGGAACCGGCTTCGCCGGGCCGCTGGAGGCGTCCCCCCTCGGGGGGGAAGGCGCGCAGCGCCACAGGGGGGCTACTTCAACCAGCCGCGCTTGCGGAAGTACCACATGGGGCCCAGCGCGCTGGCCAGCATCAGCAGCAGCGCGTAGGGGTAGCCCCACTCCTTGGCCAGCTCGGGCATGTGCTGAAAGTTCATGCCGTACACGCTGGCAATCAGCGTGGGCGGCAGCAGCGCCACACTGGCCACCGAGAAGATCTTGATGATCTTGTTCTGGTTGATGTTGATGAAACCGACCGTGGCGTCCATCAAAAAGTTGATCTTGTCGAACAAAAAGGCCGTGTGGCTGTCCAGCGACTCGATGTCGCGCAGAATCTGCCGCGCTTCCTCGAACTGGTTGGAGTTGAGCATCTTGCTGCGCATCATGAAGCTGACGGCGCGGCGCGTGTCCATCACGTTGCGGCGGATGCGGCCGTTCAAGTCTTCCTGGCGGGCGATGGCGCCCAGCACTTCACCGGCGCGGGTGTCGGTCACGTCACCGGCCAGCACCTGCTTGCTCACCTTTTCCAGTTCGTCGTAGATGTTTTCCAGCGTGTCGGCTGAATATTCTGCGTCGGCATCGAACAGCGCGAGCAGCACTTCCTTGGCATCCTCGATCAGGCCCGGCGCCCGGCGTGCGCGCATGCGCAGCAGGCGGAACACGGGCACGTCTTCATCGTGAATGGAGAACAGGACGCCCTTGCTTTTCAGGTCCGAGTTGGTCAGGTTCAGGATGAAGGCCACGCGCACCGAGCGCGGCTGCTCGTTGTCGTCGATCAGAAAGTCGCTGCGGATGTGCAGGTCGCCGTTGTCTTCTTCGTAGAAGCGGGCGGATTCCTCAATGTCCTCGTCCATCGCGTCTTCGGGGATGGACAGGCCGTAGTGCTGTTTGATCCAGCGCTTTTCTTCGACCGTGGGGTTTTCCAGATCCACCCAGATGGGCTGGAAGCGGGTCAGCTCCTCCAGCGATTCGATCTCTTCCTGAAACAGCCGGCCATTGGCAAGCGTGAAGATGTTGAGCATGGGCTCACTCCCTTGTTATGTGGCGTCTGCAATGGGTATGGGGTGCTTTCACCCCCACGGCAGGCCGGGAGCTGAAAGCTACCAACTCGGGTAGGTTTCCAAGGAACTGTCTCCGTCAAAAGTTCACGCCGCGGATTATGCATTGCGTTGAAGACACCCGCGCGCTGCGGGCCATGGCGCCGGGCGGGCGTCAGGGGCGGGCGGTGGCGGCGTGCGCCAGTGACAGCGCGCGGCACAGATCGGCCCAGGCGGCCCCCTTGTAGCCCTGGGAGCGCAGCAAAAAGGCAGGGTCGTAGGTGACGATGGCCGGGCAGCCCGCCAGTTGGTGCAGCTCGGCGCGCAGGCGACCCAGGGGTTCGGTGCGCCCCAGCGCCGCACGGGCCGCCACATGGCCCAGCACCAGCACCATGGTGGGGCGCAGGATGGCCACCATCTCATTCAATGCGGGGGCGATCTCGAGGGCATCGGTTGCGTTGCCGGCCTGCGGGCGCTCCAGCGCTGCCAGAAACACGCGGGGGTGGCGGTGCAGTTGCATCGCCCGCAGCATGTTGTCCAGCAGGCGGCCCGCTTCGCCCGCCAGGGGCTCCGTGGGCGAGAGGCTCTCGGCAACCACCAGCCAGCCGGCGCCCAGCCCGGCAGGCGTCTGGGCGGGATCGGCCGTGGGGTACAGCGCCTGCGCTGCGTGCAGGACCAATGCGGGCGTGGGGCTGCCGTCCTGGGGTGCTGGCGGCCTGGGTGCGGGGGCGCCGCCCGGAGCGGCTGCGCGTTGTTCCCGCACGGCACGCGGTGTCGCCGCATTGTCGGCCCCCGCAGCCGCCAAGGCGGGGGCGGGCGTGGGGGGCTCGGCTGCTGTCCCCTGGCTGCGGGCGGCATCGTTCACGGGCGCTGGGGCCGCAGACACTTGGGCGGGCGCCCAGATGGTGACGCCCATCTCTTGCAGCATGGCGCGCTGGCGCGCATCGAGGTGAAGGCTCATAAAGACAGGTTCATAACGGCAGGCACAGGGCGGTCGGTGGGTTCACAGGGGCAGGCTCATGACGACGGCGTCTTCGCGCTGGCCTGCGGGGGCCGGGTAGTAGCGCTTGCGTTCTCCCACGCGACGAAAGCCATGGGCCTGGTAGACATGCAGGGCGCGCTCGTTGCTCACGCGCACTTCAAGCCAGAGCCACTGGGCGCCCCGCCCACGCGCCCACAGCGCCAGGGCGTCCAGCAGCACGCGGGCCCAGCCCTGCTTCTGGTAGGCCGGGGCTACGGTGATATTGAGCAAATGCACCTCGTCCACACCCATCATGGCCACGAAGTAGCCCAACAAGTGGTCGCCCGCCACCAGCAACTGGGTCTGGTAACCCGAGGCCATGGCGTCGGTGAAATTGCCCCGCGTCCAGGGGTGGGAATACGCGGTGAATTCGACGTCCAGCACGTCGTCCAGCCGCGCCAGCGTGAGCGGCTCAAAGCGTGCCTCGGGGGCGCTGGCGAGGGGCGAGACGACGGCGTTCATGGTGCAAGTGGGTGGCTTATGTGGCTTGTGCAGCGGATGCGGCCTGGGCTGCACGCAGGGCGGCCCGCTCGGCGGTGGTTTGCGCCACTTTATCGCGGATGTAGCGGGGCAGCGCCTCGCTGGCAGGCACGGCGCCGCCTGCGGCGAGCAAGGCCGGTGCCAGGCGCAACAGGGCCGTGGCGGTGGGCAGCGCGCTGGCGTGCAGGGCGCTGGGGGCCAGGCGTTCTGCATAGGCGGCCTGGGCGTTGCCGGCCAGTGTCCAGCCTGTGGGCACCTGCACGGCCTCAGGGGCGCACAGGCCGAAATCCCCGTCGGTGCGCCAATGGCCGGCAGTGCCGCCCTGGGCCGGCAGCCATTCGCAGTGCGCCACGTACACCTCGTCCATGCGTGCATCCAGCACCGCCACCACCTGCGTGCAGCCATGCTGGTGACGGGCTTCTTCGGCCACCGCGAGCAGGGTGTCTACCGGTAGCACCGGCACGCCCGCGCCGCCGCGCGCACCAAAGGCCAATCCCTGGGCCACCGCGCAGGCCGTGCGCAAGCCGGTAAATGACCCCGGGCCGCGGCCAAAAACAATGGCATCCAGTGTGGAAAACGACATCCCGGCCTGCGCCAGCAGGCTGCGAATGGCCGGAATCAGCGTGGCCGAGGCCTGCGAGCCACCCGGCCCGGTGTGTTGCCACACGGCGTCTCCCGCCTGTACGGCAATGGAGACGGTGTCGGTGCTGGTGTCAAAGGCAAGCAGGTTCATGGGGCCGGGAGGGTCTGGGTTCGGAGGGCAATTATCAGGGGCACGCTGCTGCGGGCGCCAGGCTTGCCACCAGGCGAGAGTGCCCCGGCGATAGACTTGGCCGATGATGTTTGTTCCTGTGGGCTGCCGCGCAGCCGTTGTGCGCTGGTGTTTTGGGTGCCTACTCCTCGTTGGCGGTGCAGTCCCGGCGCAAGTGCTGGTGCCACTGCCCCCCGAGGTGGAGGCCGCACTGGCGCGAGCCCGCTTGCCCCGTGACGCCCTGTCGGTGCTGGTGGTGGACGCGCAGGGCGGCCGCCAGGCGCCCAGGCTGGCGCACCGCGCGCAGGTGGCCATGAACCCCGCCTCGGTCATGAAGCTTGTGACCACCTATGCAGCGCTCGACCTGCTGGGCCCCGCCCACACCTGGAGCACACCGGTGTATGTGGACGGCGTGGTGCAGGGCGGCAGCCTCAAGGGCAACGTCCATATCCAGGGGCAGGGTGACCCCAAGCTGGTCATGGAGCGCCTGTGGCTGTTGCTGCGTCGCCTGCAGGGCCAGGGTATCCAGGTCATCGTGGGCGATATCGTGCTGGACCGCACCGCCTTTGACGTGCCCGAGCACGATGCAGCCCGCTTCGATGGCGAACCGCTGCGCCCCTACAACGCGGCGCCCGACGCTTTGCTGATGAACTACAACGCGGTGGCCATGACTTTGGTGCCCGATGTGGCCGCCGGGCTGGCGCGCATCCAGTACGACCCGCCGCTTGCCGGTGTGCAGCGCCAGGCCACGGTGCCGCTGGCGACGCCTGGCACCGCGTGCGGTGACTGGCGCGCCGCCCTGCGGGCCGAGCTGTCCGATCCGGCGCGCGTCGCATTTCAGGGTGTCTATCCGGCCAGTTGTGGCGAGCGCGT
Source organism: Acidovorax sp. 35-64-16 (assembly GCF_002281195.1). Taxonomy (NCBI): domain Bacteria; kingdom Pseudomonadati; phylum Pseudomonadota; class Betaproteobacteria; order Burkholderiales; family Comamonadaceae; genus Acidovorax; species Acidovorax sp. 35-64-16. The sequence continues at coordinate 460,398 of NZ_NCFM01000001.1, forward strand.
GTGGGCGGCGGCGTACCCTGATGCCAAGAGCTTTGCCGCACGCGCCGTAGAGGGCATGTGGCGCGAGTTGGGCGGCAAGCTCACGGGCAGCGTGCGTGATGGCAAGGTGCCTGCGGGGCTCAAGCCCGTGTTTGTGGCCACATCGCCCGCTCTGGCCGAGGTGGTGCGCGACGTGAACAAATACAGCAACAACGTGATGGCGCAGCAACTCTTTCTCACACTGGCACTGCGCCAAAATGGCGTGGCCACGTTCGACGGTGCGCGCGCTGCATTGCGCCAGTGGTGGCAGGCCCGGCTGGGCGATGCCGAACCGCCAGCGCCCGAAAACGGCGCGGGCCTGAGCCGCGACGCACGCATCAGCGCCCAGGCCTTGGCGCGCATGTTGCAGCTGGCCTGGCAGTCGCCGGTGATGCCCGAACTGGTGTCGTCCTTGCCGATTGCCGGCGTGGACGGCACGCTGCGCCGCAGCCAGAGCCGTGCAGGCACTGCCCACCTCAAAACCGGCAGCCTGCGCGACGTGATGGCCGTTGCGGGCTATGTGCATGCCGCCAGCGGCCGCCGCTATGTGCTGGTGGCCATCGTCAACCACCCCCAGGCGGGCGGCGCGCGGCCAGTGCTTGATGCGCTGGTGGACTGGACTGCGCGCGATCAATAGCCCCGGATGCCCACACCACCATGCCCCTCCACGACCTCATCGGCTACCTGGCTGCGGCCCTGACCACCTGCAGCTTTTTGCCGCAGGCGCTGCACACGTTCCGCACCCGCGATGTCAGCGGTATCTCGCTGGGCATGTACAGCACCTTCACGCTGGGGGTGGCGTTGTGGCTGGCTTACGGGGTGGCGCTGGCTGCCTGGCCCATCGTGGTGGCCAATGCCATCACACTGGCGCTGGCGGGTGCCATCCTTGGCATGAAGCTGCGCTACGGCGCGCGCCGCCGGGCCTGAAGCTCCCCCCCCAGGGTGTCGCCCAGGCGTCTTTGCAAGGGTGCGGTCGGCGTAATTCCCTAAGGATGCTGCAGTGCAGGTGCGCGCACGATGCGTCGCTGTTCTTACTCCAAGGGATTTCTTCATGACGTATTTCCGCCTCACTGTGTTGCCACCGCTGCGGTGTTGCTTGTTGCCTGCGGGGGCTCGGACGGCCCCCAGCGTGGGGATCTGGTGGATGCGCCCGCCACGTTGGCCACGCTGACTGCCGCGCAGATCGATGCCGCGACCGCAGGCAGCGGCCTGCAGGCCATCAGCGGCAAGGCCAAATGCGATGTCAAGGTGGTGGGGTTGAACTACTCCACGGTGGGCGAACGGGCCGGTGAACAAACCAATTCATCGGGCGTCGTGCTGGTGCCCGCGGGCAGCTGCACGGGCGCTGCGGCCCTGGTGGCCTATGCCAAGGGCACCGATGTGCAAAAGACCCGCACCCTGGCCAATCCGCAAGACAGCGAAACCTTTCTGCTGGCGGCCATGTATGCCGCCCAGGGCTATGCGGTGGTGGCCACGGATTACCTTGGTTTTGCCAAGTCCACCTACAGTTACCACCCCTATCTGCACGCAGACTCCGAAGCCACGACGGTGCTGGACTCGGTTCGCGCCGCGCGGGCGGCCGCGTCCAGTGTGGGTGCCAACCTGTCGGGCAAAGTGATGTTCACCGGCTATTCGCAAGGCGGGCACGCGTCCATGGCGGCGCAGCGCGCAGCCGAGCGGGACTACGGCACCGAATTCAACGTGGTGGCCGGTGCCCATCTGGCAGGGCCTTACAACTTGTCGGGCTCGTTGCGCGTGCCCGACGCGATTGCCGGGGTGCAGTTCTTCGTGCCTTACCTGGTGACCTCATGGCAAAAGGTGTACGGCACGGTGTACACGGGTGTGAAGACGGCTTTCAAGACGCCATATTCCGACTACATCGAGAGCCTGCTGCCCAACCCCACGCTGAACTACACCACGCTGGTCACCACCGGCAAGCTGCCCGGCGGCCCCGGTGTCACGCCCAACCAGGCCCGGGACCTCGTGTTCCAGCCCGAATTCCTGGCTGCAGCCCAGGCGGGTGGCTCCAACCCGTTGTTCGTGGCGGCCCAAAAGAACGACCTGCTGGGCTGGAACCCCAAGGCCCGGGTGCTCCTGTGCGGAGGCGCGGGTGATCCCACCGTGCCGCCTGCCATCCACCAGCGGGCCATGAAGGCCGACTTTGACAGCCGGGGACTGACCAATGTGGCCTCGGTGGATGTCGATGCTCTGGTTCAGGCCACGTATGGACCAGGCGGCAAAGCGCCCACCGACCCCGCATCGGCGGCCTTTGCCACGTATTACGGCAATTACCACGGCACCTACGAGCCGCCGTTCTGTCACGCCCAGGCGCGCGCAGTGTTTGATGCCGTCAAATAAGCGGCTTGCGCTTTGGGCATGAAAAAAGCCGACCTCAGGGTCGGCTTTTTTGTGTGCGGTGTGGCTGCGGCTTACCAGCGGGCCCGCAGGCGGTCGTACGCGTAGTCGCCCAGCTGGCGGTGGGCTGATGGCGTCAGGTAGACCGCGTCGGCAAACACATACTTGTTCTGGTTGGCACTGGGGAGCAAGGTGGCGGTGGTGCACAAGGCCGAGTTGACCTGGCCGGTGCCGATGCCAATGCCGTTGCCGGCATCCACCGAGGTGCATACCGGGGTGGTGGCGTTGTCAAAACTGTACGAACCGGGCGAGCTGGTGTACAGATTGACGTAGTAGGCCGCATCGACATACAGCACATTCGCGCCCAGATCGACGATGTTCACCAGCAGCCCCTCGTTGAATCGGCTGCTGGCATCGTTGAGCAGGCTGGTCTGGCTGATGGCCGTGGCCCATGGCGTCTTGCCCAGGTCGTAGGTGCCGGTCACCACCACATGCTTGGCCCCGGCGTTGACGAGGCGGCGCACCTGCGTGGCCAGTTCCTGGCCTGCCTTGCGTGCTGACGCCACCATGTCGGCGGGGGTGGTGGTGCCGGCGCGCACGGCAGCCATGCCTGCGATCAGGTCACTGGCACCGGCGTTGATGAACACCACGTCGTTGGCGCCAAAGGCGCCGCCGGCCAGAAAGCGGTCAATCTGTTCGGTGACAGTGAGGGTGGTCGCATCGCCAGCCACGTCGGGCTTGGCGGTGATGCGTGCGTTGCCCGCTGCGTAGCTCAGGCCACCCGATGCCACGGGCGTGATCGTCTTGCCGTAGCGCGAGGCGAGCTGCTGCGTCCAGTTGCTGACGGAGCCATCGTTGACGGTGTAGCGCGATCCCTTTTGCCCCACATCGGTGAAGGCATCGCCAAAGGCAATGAAGCGGTCGGGCGTGAGTTCCGAATCCGTGGTGCTGGAACCACAGGCCGCGAGCAATGCTGCCGACGCACATGCGGCGACCATCACGGTGCGGCGCATCCAATTTGTTGCCATGTATTTCTCCAGATAAGTGGGGGTTAGTTTAACGACGCACAGCCAGCGCATGTAAAGCAAACAGGCAGGCAAGCCGGCTCAGGCCGCGGCCGCGCGCTGCAGCCGGTCGCTCACGCCTTCCCAGTCGGGGGTGGCGGGGGGGATCTCGATCCAGATCAGTTTCACGGCCTGGTCATCAAAGCCACGCAGCACGGCAAAAAGTTGCTGGGCGGTGGCGCTGGCGTCATCGGGCATGCGCCGCACGACCAGCTTTGACGAGCGGGTGCGCAGTGCGCTTCGGGCATAGACGGCGATGTGGGCAGCGTCAGCGCCCAGCAGGTCCAGCGCGGTTTGCAGCGCCTTGGCGTCCATCAGGCGCACCTTGGCAGCGGGGGCGTAATGGGCCTCCAGCGTGCCCGACGCGCGCGGGGTCAGCGCGGGAAGCTCTTCTTTCGATAGCGGTTGCATGCCGCAAACCGCGGCAATCTGTTCCCGCGAGATGGCCCCCGGGCGCAGCAGCACCGGCACGCCGCGCGTGCAGTCCACGATGGTGGATTCAATGCCCACATCGCAGGGCCCGCCATCGAGCACCAGCAGATCGGCGCCCAGTTCGTCCTGCACATGCTGTGCCGTGGTGGGGCTCACGCGGCCGAAGCGGTTGGCGCTGGGCGCGGCCAGCCCCCACACCGGCGGCCCGCCGAGTTCGGGGCCATCACCAGTTGCGGAGCAGGCCTGCAGCACCGCATGGGCCACCGGGTGGGCGGGGCAGCGCAGGCCCACGCTGTCCTGGCCGCCGGTGGCGGCCGTGGCCACACCGGGCCGGCGCGGCAGGATGAGGGTGAGCGGGCCGGGCCAGTAGGCATCGACCAGCTTTTGCGCAAAGCCGGGCACTTCACGAGCGAAGTGCCCGATGCCCGTGGCATCGGCTACATGCACGATGAGCGGATGGTCGCTGGGGCGGCCCTTGGCGGCAAAGATCTGCGCCACGGCGGCGTCGCTGCTGGCGTCGGCGGCCAGGCCATAAACGGTTTCGGTGGGCAGGCCCAGCAGCGCGCCGCTGCGCACGGCCCGCGCTGCGGCAGCGATGGATTCGGGCAGGGTGCCGTCAAGAATCATGGTCAGAATGGCGCGATGCCTAGCAGGGCCGCCGCCTTCAGTGCCGTTGCGCGTGCCGTTTCGGGGGTGGCTGCGGTGATGTTGAGGTGCCCCATCTTGCGGCCCCGTTTGGCTTCGCGCTTGCCATACAGGTGCAGGTGCGCGCCGGGCAGGGCCAGCACGGCAGCCCACGGGGGCGTCTGCTCGGCATCGCCCTGCGCAAACCACAAGTCGCCCAGCAGGTTGAGCATGACGGCAGCGCTGTGCTGGCGCGGCTGCACCAGAGGCAGGCCCGCCATGGTGCGCACCTGCAGCTCAAACTGCGACACGTCGCAGGCGTTCTGGCTGTAGTGGCCGCTGTTGTGCGGGCGCGGGGCGATTTCGTTCACCACCAGGCTGCCGTCTTGCAGCACAAAGAACTCCACACACAGCACGCCCACATACCGCAAGCCGTTTGCTATCGAAATTGCAGCTGCTACCGCTTGCTGGATAAGCGCTTGAGGCATATTTTGCTCATAAACCTCGGTCACGGCCAGAATGCCGTCGCGGTGCAGGTTGCGCTGTACGGGCAGGTGCACGGTGGCGCCGTCGGCACCGCGCGCCACGATCACGGAGCATTCCAGCGCCAGCGGCAGCATTTTTTCGAGCACGCAAGGCACGGAGCCGACCGACGCCCAGGCAGCGGCCAACTCGGCGGCGGTTTTCACGCGCACCTGGCCCTTGCCGTCGTAGCCCATGCGGGCGGTTTTCAGAATCCCCGGCAGCAGATCGGGCGCCACGGCGGCCAGTTGCGCTGCCGTCTCGATCACGGCATAGGGCGCACAGGGCACGCCGCAGGCGACGAAGTGGGCTTTCTCCTGCGCACGGTCCTGCGCCACAGCCACTGCGCTGGCAGCGGGCGACACGGGGCGCAGCGCGGCCAGGGTGGCCAGGGCGGCCGCAGGCACGTTCTCGAATTCGGTGGTCACCGCATCCGACAGGCGGGCGAGCTCGGCCAGCCCGGCAGCGTCTTCATAACCCGTCTGAATGTGGTGATGGCTCACCAGCCCGGCGGGGCTGGTCGGGTCGGCGTCAAGCACGGCGGTGAAGTAGCCCATGGCCTGCGCCTGGTGCACAAACATGCGGCCCAGCTGGCCGCCGCCGAGCACGCCCAGGGTCGAGCCGGGCAGCAATGGTGCCCCCACGCTTGCCACTGCGTGTGCGGCGCTGCCCCCCAGGGGGGCCTTCGCGCCTTCGGGCGGCCGTGCGGCGCTCAATGGCTTGTCAGAGTCGTTCATGCGGTGGGCGGCAAGGTCATGTTGCGGGCGACTTCGGTCTGCTCGGCGCGGAAGGCTTCGAGGCGCTGGCGCAGCTCGGGGCTCTCGTTGGCGAGCAGGGCCACGGCAAACAGGGCGGCATTGGCCGCGCCCGCCGTGCCAATGGCGAATGTGGCCACGGGGATGCCCTTGGGCATCTGCACGATGGAATGCAGTGAATCCACGCCCTGCAGGTGGCGGCTGGCCACCGGCACGCCCAGCACGGGCACGGGGGTCTTGGCCGCGATCATGCCCGGCAGATGGGCAGCGCCCCCGGCCCCGGCGATGATGGCCTTGAGGCCCCGGCCTGCGGCGGCCTCGGCATACGCAAACATGTCGTCGGGCATGCGGTGGGCCGAGACCACGCGGGCCTCATGTCCGATGCCGAACTGTTCAAGAATCTGCACTGCATGCTGCATGGTGTCCCAGTCGCTGCTGGAACCCATGACCACGCCGATCTGGATGGGTTTCATGGTGTTGGGGTGCTGGGTGGGGCAGGCTGCGCCTGCTGCACCGCTGTAGGTGGAACCCGTGATTTTACTTTTTGCGCTTCCCTTGCTGGCGTGGGGCTGTTTCGTTGGGCCAAAATAGCGCGAAATCGCTTCACAGGCCCATGGCCCACACCATCATGATTGACGTCACCGTAGAGAACTTTGAAGCCGAGGTGGTTGCCGCCTCGATGAACGTGCCCGTGCTGGTGGACTTCTGGGCGCCCTGGTGCGGCCCCTGCAAGTCGCTGGGCCCGATCCTCGAAAAGCTCGAAACCGACTACGCGGGCCGCTTCAAGCTGGTCAAGATCGACTCCGATCAGGAGCAGCAACTGGCGGGCATGTTCGGCATCCGCAGCATCCCCACCTGCGTGCTGCTGATGAACGGCCAGCCGGTAGATGGCTTCATGGGCGCGCTGCCCGAGGGCCAGGTGCGCGAATTTCTCGACAAGCATGTGCCATCAGCAGAAGAAGTGGTGGCAGAGGCCGAGGAAGAAGAGGCGCTGGATGCGCTGGCCGAAGGCGACACCGACACCGCCCTGGAAAAGCTGCAGCACGCCGTGGCCACCGACCCTGCCAACGACGACGCACGGTTTGATTACGTCAAGCTGCTGCTGCAACTGGGCCGCGACGACGACGCCAAGGTGGCCTTTGCCCCCGTGATTGCCAAGGCCGCAACCTCGCGCAAGCTCGGGGCCCTCAAGTGCTGGATGGATGCTATTGATTATGTAGCTGTAAGCGCTTATGGGGAAAGCGTTGGAGCCGAATTTGATGAAAAAATCACCGCCAACAAGCGCGACTTTGACACCCGCTTTGCCCGCGCTCGCTGGCTCATGGCGCAGCAGCGTTGGACCGACGCCATGGACGAGCTGCTCGAAATCCTCATGCGTGACAAGGCCTGGAACGACGAGACTGCCCGCAAGACCTATGTGGCCATCCTGGAAATCATTGAGCAGCCCAAGGTAAAGGTGGCGGAAGGCCAGATTCCCCCTGAAGACCCCGTGGTGGCCACCTACCGCCGACGGCTGTCGAGTGTGGTGCTGAGCTGAAGAGCAGCCACCAAGAATCCCAGGAGCCGAGATGGCCGGGATCAGGCCGCCTGGCGCGGACAGGGGTGCGTGGCTGACCGCGCATGCTCCGTGGCCAGCACGCGGCCGGGGTTGAGGCTGCGGATCGGGATCGAACGGTCCTGCGGAATGCCGCCCGACAGCTGCAGCGCCAGGTAGCGCCCGCAGCACACGCGCAGAAACGATGCAAAGTTGTCCACGCTGCCCCGTTCGGCCAGCAATTCATCGTGCAGGCGGGCGCAAAGCTGCGGCACGCTCATGCCGTCGCGCGCGGCAATTTCTTCCAGCACCTGCCAGAACAGGTTCTCCAGCCGAATGCTGGTGGCCACCCCATGCAGACGCACCGAGCGGGCGCGGCAGGTGTAGAGGGCGGGGTCGGCACTGATAAAGACATGGCACATGGCGGGCGTCTCCGGGGTGGGCAGAAAACAGGCCCCATGGTGCGCGCCCGCACAGGGGCGCGCAAGCGGGCAAGCCCGGGGGCGCCTCGCTCAGTGCGTGATGCGCGTGCCCAGCACCGCCAGAAACTGCGCGATCCAGTCCGGGTGTGCGGGCCAGGCCGGGGCGCTGACCAGGTTGCCGTCGGTGTGGGCTTTGTCCACGGCAATGTCGGCATACCGGCCGCCGGCCAGCTCCACCTCGGCGCGGCAGGCCGGGTAGGCCGAACAGCTGCGCCCCTTGAGCACGCCTGCGCCCGCCAGCAATTGCGCGGCATGGCAGATGGCAGCCACGGGTTTGTTGGCCTCGAAGAAGTGCTGCACCGCCGCGACGACAGCCGGGTTGGTGCGCAGGTATTCGGGTCCGCGCCCGCCGGGCAGCACCAGGGCGTCGTAGTCCTGGGGTTTGACGTCGGCAAAGCTTGCGTTGAGCGCGAAGTTGTGCCCCGGCTTCTCGCTGTAGGTCTGGGCGCCTTCAAAGTCGTGGATCGCGGTCTTGATGTGCTCGCCCGCCTTCTTGTCGGGGCACACGGCGTGTACCTGGTGGCCTACGGCCAGCAGCGCCTGAAAGGGCACCATGGTCTCGTAGTCCTCGCAGTAGTCGCCACAGATCATCAGAATCTTTTTTCCGGCCATGCGTGTCTCCTGGGTTGTGAATCGGCAGCACCCATTCTTCCGGCAGACGGGCCGGGCGTGGTGTTAGCCGGTTACTACAGCCAGGATTCAGGCTTTCAGCGCACGATGCTGCGCTGCCGCAAGCGATCAGCCCGTCAGCCGCTCCAGCGCCTCGCGGTACTTGGCGGCGGTTTTCTCGATCACGGCCTGGGGCAGGCGCGGGGAGGGCGGCGTTTTGTCCCAGGGCTTGCCGTTGACCTGGGCCTGCTCCAGCCAGTCGCGCACAAACTGCTTGTCGTAGCTGGGCGGGTTTTCGCCCTTGGCAAGGGCTTCGGCATAGCCTTCCACCGGCCAGTAGCGCGAGCTGTCGGGCGTGAGCACTTCGTCCATCAGTACCAGTGTCCCATCCGGGGCCAGGCCGAATTCGAACTTGGTGTCGGCAATGATCATGCCTTTGGTGAGCGCGATCTCTGCGGCGGCCTTGTAGATGGCGATGCTCAGGTCGCGGATTTTGGTGGCCAGCTCCAGGCCGATCATCTCGACCGTGCGCTCGAAGGTGATGTTTTCGTCGTGCTCACCCGCTGCCGCCTTTGCTGCAGGGGTGTAGATGGGTTCGGGCAGCTTGGCGGCGTTGGTCAGGCCGGCGGGCAGCGGCACGCCACACACCGATTGCGATTCCTGGTATTCCTTCCAGCCGCTGCCGGCCAGGTAGCCACGCACCACAGCTTCGACCGGGATGGGCTGCAGGCGCTGCACCAGCATCGAGCGGCCGCGCACCTGCGGCACCTCGGCGGCGCTCACCACGCTTTCGGGCGCTTCGCCCGTGAGGTGGTTGGGGCAGATGTGGCCGAGCTTGTCGAACCAGAACAGTGCCATCTGCGTAAGCAGCTCGCCCTTGCCGGGGATGGGCTCGCCCATGATCACGTCAAACGCCGACAGGCGGTCGCTGGCCACCATCAGGATGCGGTCATCTCCCACGGCGTAGTTGTCGCGCACCTTGCCACGGGCCAGCAGGGGCAGGGAGGTGAGGGCCGAAGTGTGCAGGGCTTGGGGGCTGGGCTGGGTCATGGTGGTAGTGCGGGCAGGCGGAGCGTGAAGAGGGTTCCGTGCCAGGAAAGTGTTAAGGATTGCGGGCGATCAGGGCTGCTTCGAACCGTTTGATTTTACGCAGCAGCGCACCGGGTGGGGCCCCGGCTCTGGGCGGCTGCGCGCAAGGCCGTGGCAATGCAGGGGGTGCCTTGCAAGGCGGGCAACTGCCGCGTTGGTGGGGCACGCACTGGGGGGCGTTTTGGGGACTTTGCCCACAGCCGACCCATTGTGCGCGTTTTTTTTCGCCGTGGCACCTTCACCGACATAACCCGCCCGCCGAGGGCGGTATGGGATTGCTTTTGGCATTGCGCGGGGGCATAGTGAATTAGCGTCGACGCATGTATCCGAGTTAGCCGGGCCGTTCCTTTGATCCAGAGCGGCATTTTTGTCAAAGAGCCACAGGAGACTTACTTATGAACTTGACGATCAGCGGTCACCACCTCGAAGTTACCCCCGCCTTGCGCAATTACGTCACGACCAAGCTCGACCGGATCACGCGCCATTTCGATCAGGTAGTGGACGTCAAGGTGCTGCTGACAGTAGAGAAACAGAAGGAAAAAGAGAAACGGCAGCGAGCGGAATGCAACATCCACGTCAAGGGAAGCGACCTGTTTGCAGAAAGCTCCCATTTCGACCTGTATGCCGCTGTGGACGAGCTCGTGGACAAGATGGATCGCCAGGTCGTGCGCCATAAAGACCGCATCCAGGACCACTACGACGCATCCAAACGCGAGATGCTCGCGTAAGCCATGCAGATGCGCTGCCTGTCGGCCGCAGCCGCCCCCCCGGGGCGGTTTTTTTGTGGCTTGCGGGTTTTGATCAGGGTTTCTGCCAATGTGTGCATAATTGTTTCCTTGACCATGAACCGACTCGCATCCATCCTGCCCTCCGCTCAAGTGCTCGTGAGCGTTGACGCCACCAGCAAGAAGCGTGCTTTCGAAGAAGCGGGTCTCCTGTTTGAAGGCCAGCACGGTCTTTCGCGGGCGCTGATCACCGACAGCCTCTTTGCGCGTGAGCGACTAGGCTCCACGGGCCTGGGACACGGCGTGGCCATTCCGCATGGCCGCATCAAGGGCCTCAAGGCGCCGATGGCGGCGGTGTTTCAACTCGCGCAGCCGATTGGTTTCGATGCGCCCGACGAAATGCCGGTTGGGTTGCTCATTTTTCTGCTCGTACCCGAAGCCGCGACCCAGAAGCACCTGGAAATCCTCTCCGAAATTGCCGAGCTGCTGAGCGACTCGGTGCTGCGCGAGAGGCTCAAGGCGTGTGACGACGCCGCGGTGCTGCACGGCATGATCGCCGGTTGGCAGTCCACCCAGGCCGCCTGATTTTTTCTTCGCCTTCGCGGGACTGTCTTGAAGCCCAACGTCGTCAGTGCCGATGTCCTGTTTGAGGAATTCCGGGGCACCCTGAAATGGGAATGGGTGGCCGGCCTTGGTGCTTCCGAGCGGCGCTTTGACGAAGTGGCTGTGCGTGCGGCACGCTCGGGCGCCGATCTGGTGGGGTATCTCAACTACATCCACCCCTATCGGGTGCAGATTATGGGCGAGCGAGAAATCGCCTACCTCGTCAATGCCACCCCCGAAGACTGCCAGCGCCGCATCGCGCGCATTGTGACGCTGGAGCCGCCCGTGCTGGTGCTGGCCGATGGCCAGGTTGCGCCGGATGCGCTGCTGTCCATGTGCGAGCGGGCGCAGATTCCGATGTTCGCCACGCACGAGTCGTCGGCGTTCGTCATTGATGTGCTGCGTGCCTACCTGTCCAAGCACTTTGCCGACCGCACCACGATGCACGGCGTGTTCATGGACATTCTGGGCCTGGGGGTGATGATCACGGGTGAATCCGGCCTGGGCAAAAGTGAGCTGGGGCTGGAGCTAATCTCGCGCGGCAACGGTCTGGTGGCCGACGATGCTGTTGACCTGTTTCGCATCAACCAGACCACCATTGAGGGCAAGTGCCCCGAGCTGCTGCAGAACCTGCTGGAAGTGCGCGGCATTGGCCTCCTGGACATCCGCGCCATCTTTGGTGAAACCGCCGTGCGCCGCAAGATGCGCCTCAAGCTCATCGTGCACCTGGTGCGCAAGGAAACGCTGGAGCGCGAATACGAGCGCCTGCCCTACGAGCCGCTCACGCAGGACGTGCTGGGCGTGCCGGTGCTCAAGGTGGTGATCCAGGTGGTGGCGGGGCGCAATATTGCCGTGCTCGTGGAGGCGGCCGTGCGCAACACCATCTTGCAGTTGCGCGGCATCGACACTTATCAGGAATTTGTGGAGCGGCATCGCCGCGCCATGGAACGCGACACCGGGGGCTGATCCGCAGGTCGGGCAACAGGCTCGGCAACCGTTCCAGGCAATTGTGTGCGCGCTGTCCGCAGGCCCAAGAGCCCGTCGCGGCCAAGCCGGCGGCCGCCGCGCAAGGGCCGCCCCGCCGCGCTGGCGGCGCCCCCCTTCAGGGGGAAGGCGCGCAGCGCCTCAGGGGGGGGGCTTCATTTGGCGGCGCAGTGGGCGCACTGGCCATACAGGGCCATCGTGTGGTCCTGCACCACCCAGCCCTTGGCCTTGGCAATGATCTGCTGGCGCTTTTCGATCTCGGGGTCGTAGAACTCTTCCACCTTGCCGCACGACGTGCACACGAAATGGTCGTGGTGTTGGCCTTCGTCGAGTTCGTAAACCGCCTTGCCGCTTTCGAAGTTGCTGCGGATCAGAATGCCCGCCTGCTCGAACTGCGTGAGCACGCGATAGACCGTGGCCAGCCCTATGTCCGAGCGTTCTTCCAGCAGGACGCGAAAGACATCTTCGGCCGTCATGTGGCGCTGTGCGCCCTTCTGGAAAATCTCCAGAATCTTCAGGCGCGGCAAGGTTGCTTTGAGGCCTGTGCTTTTGAGTTCGTCGATATTCGTCATGACCCTGTCTTTCGTGCGTCGGCGGGCTCGACCAGGCCCGCAGGACCAGCCGCTACAATGGATCGATCATAGCCTTACGACTCTTTTCCATGCCCGCCAAAGCCCATCGCAGTGCCCGTCTGGGCGTGACATTGTTCATCGGTGCCTGCCTCACTGCCGTGGCCGGCTGCAGCAGCCTGGACAGTGCCAGCAATCGCCTGGCCAGCGTGGTGACGCCTTACCGACTCGATGTGGTGCAGGGCAATTTCGTGTCGCGCGAGCAGGTCGAAGCGCTTGCGCCGGGCATGAGCCGCCAGCAGGTGCGCGACATTCTCGGCACGCCCCTGGTCACCAGCCTGTTCCACGCAGAGCGCTGGGAATACGTGTTCACCATCAAACGCCCCGATGAAGACATCCAGACGCGCAAACTCACCGTGTTCTTCCAGGGAGACCTGCTGCAGCGTTTCGAGGGCGACCCCATGCCCTCCGAAACCGAGTTTGTGGCTACTCTCGGGTCGCGCTCCACCAAGGGCAAGGTGCCCGTGCTGGAAGCCACCGATGCCCAGTTGGCGCGTTTCCCGGCACCCGAGCGCGCGGCCAGGACACCGGCGGCGGTGCCTGCCCAGCCGGTTACCACCACCTCTTACCCTCCGCTCGAAGCGCCTGCGCGCTAAGGCCTGCGATTGGGGGTGCCGGCACCCGGCATGGCCCTCCGCATTCATAGAAACAGGAACGACATGACAGGCAACTCTTTGCCCTCCCAACCCGCCTCCAGAGTCCTGCGCGTCGCGGTGGCTGGGGCATCTGGCCGCATGGGCCGCATGCTGATCGAAGCCCTGCGCGCCAGCGACGACATGGTGCTGGCTGGTGCGCTGGATGTTGCGGCCAGCCCCGCCATCGGCTCGGACGCCACGGCTTTTTTGGGCCACGCAAGTGGCGTGGCCATCACGGCAGACCTGCGCACGGGCCTGAAAGATGCTGATGTGCTGATTGATTTCACCCGCCCCGAAGGCACGCTGGCCCATCTGGCCCTGTGCTGCGAGCTGGGCGTGAAAGCCGTCATCGGCACCACGGGGTTCACTGAACCGCAGAAGGCCGAGATTGCGGCCTGCGCCCAGCGCACGGCGATCGTGATGGCGCCCAACATGAGCGTGGGCGTCAACGTCACGCTCAAGCTGCTGCAGATGGCCGCCAAGGCCATGGCCACTGGCTACGACATCGAGATCATCGAAGCCCACCACCGCCACAAGGTCGATGCGCCCTCCGGCACCGCACTGAAGATGGGAGAAGTGATTGCCGATGCGCTGGGGCGTGACCTCAAGGACTGCGCCGTGTATGCGCGTGAAGGCGTCACGGGGGAACGCGATCCGTCGAGCATCGGCTTTGCCACTATCCGAGGTGGCGACATCGTGGGCGACCACACCGTGCTGTTTGCCGGCATTGGCGAGCGCATCGAGATTACGCACAAATCGTCCAGCCGCGCCACCTATGCCCAGGGCAGCCTGCGCGCCGTGCGCTTTCTCGCAGACCGCAAGACCGGCATGTTCGACATGTTCGACGTGCTGGGTCTGAACTAGCGCCCCCGGCGAGCCGCCATGGACGCACTTCACTGGTGGCGCCAAGGGGATGCCGTGACGCAGGGCACGGCCCTGCTGCTGCTCGCCATGTCAGTGGCCAGCTGGGTGGTGATTTTGTGGAAGGCGCGCGTCATGCGCCGGGCCTTGGCCGACGTGGCGCGGTGCACAGCGGCTTTCTGGCAGGCGCCATCGCTGGACGTTGCGGTGCAGCGTTTGCAGTCTTTTGATCGCGAGGCGCTTGTTCTGTCTATGGTTGTTGCTACAAAATCAATAGCGACACGTCCTGATTCAGCTGAGCAGGCCACGCTGGCGACTTCCGGCAGCCTGTCGCAGCAACTCACCCGCGTGCTGCGGGACGCCCTGCACGGCGCGCTGGGCAGGCTGCAATGGGGCCAGGTGCTTCTGGCAACAGTCGGGTCCACCGCCCCTTTCGTTGGCTTGCTCGGCACAGTCTGGGGCATCTACCACGCCCTCAGCGCCATGGCGGGAGCCGGGCAGATCACCATCGACCGCGTGGCCGGTCCCGTGGGCGAGGCCCTGGTGATGACGGCTGCGGGTCTGGCGGTGGCCATTCCGGCGGTGCTGGCTTACAACGTGTTCGGGCGCTTCATTGGCCGCATCGAGGCTGACCTGGAAGGTTTTGCGCGCGACCTGCGCGAACTCCTTGTCGACACCGCGCCCCCCAAGGTCGTGTCGGCATGACGGAGCGCGTGGAAACATGAGTTTCGGCCGGCTGGAGCGCACCCCCGGGCCGCAGCCCATGAGCGACATCAACATGACGCCGCTGGTGGATGTGATGCTGGTGCTGGTGGTCATCTTCATTCTCACGGCGCCATTGATGGCCAGTTCGATCCGGCTGGATCTGCCGCGCACCGAGGGTGCCACGCCGGGCGCCGCACCGCAGTCCATCACGCTGGTGGTGGATGCGACGGGCCAGGCCTTTCTGGAGGACCAGCCGCTTTCGCAGGCAGCCCTGGCCGAGCGGCTGCAGCGCATCGGTGCGGCCCGTCCCGATACGGAAGTGCAGTTGCGTGCCGATGCCGCCGTGCCATACGGCCGCGTGGTCGAAGTCATGGGTGCGGCCCACAGCGCCGGGCTCCAGCGCATCGGGTTTGTTGCCGAACAGCCCGCTGCGGCGCGCTGAGCCCCTGACGGCAAGCCCAGACCCCGCACCGGGTGCGGCGCACGGCCGGGCGCGTTCCCCGTGACCGCCTAAAATCTGGCAAAGCAGCAGCCCAGCGGCTGCATTCCTCTCATCCAGCAGAGCTCCCATGCAAGAAAAATACTCCCACCAAGACGTCGAGCGCGCCGCGCACGACCACTGGACCGCCACCGACGCCTACCGCGTGACGGAAGACACGAGCAAGAAAAAGTTCTACGCCTGCTCGATGCTGCCTTACCCCAGCGGCAAGTTGCACATGGGCCATGTGCGCAACTACACCATCAACGACATGCTCACGCGCCAGCTGCGCATGAACGGCTACAACGTGCTCATGCCCATGGGCTGGGACGCTTTCGGCCTGCCTGCCGAGAATGCCGCCCTGAAGAACGGAGTGCCACCGGCGAAGTGGACCTACGAAAACATCGCCTACATGAAAAAGCAGATGCAGGCGATGGGACTGGCCATCGACTGGAGCCGCGAGGTCGCCACCTGCGACCCCGAGTACTACAAGTGGAACCAGTGGCTGTTCCTGAAGATGCTGGAAAAGGGCATCGCCTACCGCAAGACCCAGGTGGTGAACTGGGACCCGGTGGACCAGACCGTGCTGGCCAACGAGCAAGTGATCGACGGCAAGGGCTGGCGCACGGGCGCCACCGTGGAAAAGCGCGAGATTCCGGGCTACTACCTCAAGATCACCGACTACGCCGAAGAGCTGCTCGACTTTGTGACCGGTGACAAGCTGCCCGGTTGGCCCGAGCGTGTGAAGCTGATGCAGGAGAACTGGATTGGCAAATCGGAGGGCGTGCGTTTTGCCTTCACACACGAGATTGCAGGGGATGACGGTGCGCTGATTGGCGACGGCAAGATGTACGTGTTCACCACGCGCGCCGACACCATCATGGGCGTGACCTTCTGCGCCGTGGCGCCCGAGCACCCGCTGGCCGCGCACGCTGCCAAGACCAACCCCACGCTCAAGGCCTTCATTGAAGAATGCAAGAGCGGCGGCACCACCGAAGCCGAGCTGGCCACGCAAGAGAAGAAGGGCGTGCCCACGGGCCTGTTCGTCGCGCACCCGCTCACGGGCCTGCCGGTGGAGGTGTGGGTGGGCAACTACGTGCTCATCGGCTATGGCGACGGCGCCGTGATGGGCGTGCCCGCCCACGACGAGCGCGACTTTGCGTTTGCCCTCAAATACGGCATCGAGATCAAGCAGGTGGTGCTGGTGGATGGCGAGCACTTCGACTACCACCAGTGGCATGACTGGTACGCTGACAAACAGCGCGGCGTCACCATCAACTCTGACAACTTCAGCGGCCTCTCTTACAAGGACGCCGTGGCCGCCGTGGCCCATGCGCTGGCGCAAAAAGGCCTGGGCGAACTCAAAACCACCTGGCGCCTGCGCGACTGGGGCGTGAGCCGCCAGCGCTACTGGGGCACGCCGATCCCAATCATTCACTGCGACGAACACGGCGCCGTGCCGGTGCCCGAAAAAGACCTGCCCGTGGTGCTGCCTGCCGACTGCGTGCCCGATGGCTCGGGCAACCCGCTGCATAAGCACGAGGGCTTTCATGCCGGCGTGACCTGCCCCGTGTGCGGCAAGGCCGCCCGCCGCGAGACCGACACCATGGACACCTTCGTGGACAGTTCGTGGTACTTCATGCGGTATTGCGACCCGAAGAATGCCGACGCCATGGTTGCCGAGGGCGCCGATTACTGGATGCCGATGGACCAGTACATCGGCGGTATTGAGCACGCCATCCTGCACCTTCTGTACGCGCGCTTCTGGACCAAGGTCATGCGCGACCTGGGCCTCGTGAAAGTGGACGAGCCCTTCACCAAGCTGCTCACACAGGGCATGGTGCTCAACCACATCTACAGCCGCCGCACCGCCAAGGGTGGCAAGGACTATTTCTGGCCGCACGATGTGGAGCATGTGCTGGGCGATGACGGCAAGATCATCGGTGCCAAGCTCAAGAACGAAGCCACCAGTGGTGACGGCCTGCTGCCTGTGGGCACGCCCATCGACTACGAGGGCGTGGGCACCATGTCCAAGTCCAAGAACAACGGTGTCGATCCGCAGGACCTGATCGAGAAGTACGGCGCCGACACCGCCCGCCTGTACACCATGTTCACCGCCCCGCCCGAAGCCACGCTGGAGTGGAACGACGCGGCCGTGGAAGGCAGCTACCGGTTCCTGCGCCGCGTGTGGAACTTTGGCGTCAAACTTTCTGCTATGGATATGGGAGCTGCTACCGCAAGCGTGGCAAGCGCCAGCAGCCTGAAAGACGTTGAATTTGGCAAGGAAGCCAAGACACTGCGCCTGGAGATCCACACCGTGCTCAAGCAGGTGGACTACGACTACCAGCGCATGCAGTACAACACGGTGGTCTCGGGCGCGATGAAGATGATCAACGCGCTCGAAGACTTCAAGGCGCTGGAGTGCGCGGGCGCCCAGGTGGCACTGATCGAAGGCTTTGGCATTTTGCTGCGCTGCCTGTACCCCGCCACGCCGCATGTGGCGCACAGCCTGTGGTCGCAACTGGGTTACGCCGGGCACCTGGGCGATCTGCTCGATGCCCCCTGGCCTCAGGTCGACCCCGATGCGCTGGTGCAGGACGAGATCGAGCTCATGCTGCAGGTCAACGGCAAGCTGCGCGGCTCCATCCATGTGCCCGCCCAGGCCGACAAGGCCGAGATCGAGCGCATCGCGCTGGCCAGCGAGGCCTTCATTGCCCAGGCCGCTGGCGCAGCACCCAAGCGGGTGATCGTGGTGCCCGGCCGCCTGGTGAACGTGGTGGTCTGACCATGATGAACAAGCGCACGCTGCTCTCCCTTGCCCCTGTGGCCCTGCTGACCGCCTGCGGTTTTCGCCTGCGGGGGGTGCCCGAATTTTCCTTTGCATCGTTGTATGTGGCGGCCCCCCAAGGCTCGCCACTGGCGCGGGAGCTGACGCGTACACTGGAGGGATCGGGCAGCAAGCTGCAGGTGCTGCGCGACCCGGCCGCGCTGCCAACGGCACAGGCCGTGCTCGATCTGCTGTCGGAGCAGCACGAACGCGCGGTGGTGGGCCTCAACGCCTCGGGGCAGGTGCGTGAACTGGAGCTGCGCCTGCGTGTGCGTTTCAAGCTGCGCACGCCGGCAGGCGATGAGCTGATTCCCGACACCGAGCTGCTCCAGCAGCGCGAGATCAGCTACAACGAAGCCATCGCCCTGGCCAAGGAGGCGGAAGAGGCCCTGCTGTTTCGCAACATGCAGACCGACATCGTGCAGCAGTTGCTGCGCCGGCTGGCGGTGGCCAGGCGCTGAGGCCGCTGCAGCGGCCTGGTCTTCAGGCAGGCACCCGCATCAGCGTGCTTTTGCCAAAGAGCGATTCCACCAGGTCCACGGCCAGCAGCGCGGTCTGGTTGCGCACATCGAGCGCCGGATTGAGTTCCACCACGTCGAGCGAGGCCAGCCGTCCGCTGTCGGCAATCATCTCCATGCACAGCTGCGCTTCGCGGTAGGTGGGGCCACCGGGCACCGTGGTGCCCACGCCGGGCGCAATGTCGGGGTCCAGAAAATCGACATCGAAGCTCACATGCAGGTGCGTTTCGTCGTCCAGCCCCGCCAGCGCCTGCTGCATGGTCTGGCGCATGCCCACTTCGTCGATGAAACGCATGTCGAACACCTCCAGCCCCTGTTCGTGCACAAAGCGCTTTTCGCCCGCGTCCACGCTGCGAATGCCGATCTGCCGAATCTGATCTGCCTGCAATGCCGGCCCCCCGCCGGGCATGCGGGCCAGCCCCGTCAGCTCTTTTGGGCCAAAGCCGCACAGGCAGGCCACTGGCATGCCATGCACATTGCCGCTGGGCGTGAGCGCGCTGGTGTTGAAGTCGGCGTGGGCATCGAGCCACAGCACGCGCAGTTTTTTGCCCGCCTCCACACAATGGCGCGCCACCGCGCTGATGCTGCCCAGGCCCAGGCTGTGGTCGCCGCCCAGCAAGATGGGCAGGTGGCCCTGCTGCAATTGGGCCAACACCGCATCGAACACGCGCTGGTTCCACTGCACCACCTCCGGCAGGTGGCGGTAGCCGTGCACAGGTGGCAGCCAGGGGTTGGCTGGGCCGCTCAGGTTGCCCAGGTCGCACACCTGCAGGCCCCGGCTTTCCAGGGCCTGCTGCAGCCCCGCCACGCGCAGCGCCTCGGGGCCCATGGAGGCGCCGCGTGCGCCGGCACCGATGTCGGTGGGCGCGCCAATCAGGCGGACTGAGCGGGTGGGTGCAGCGGGATGGGCGGTGGTGGTGTTCATGCGGTGGGGGTCTGGCAAGGCAAAGGGTGCGGCCGCCGGGCGGTGCGGCATTCTCTTGCGCCACGGCTGCAACGAAAAGGCGGGCAACGCCGTGATCTTAGTGCGCCAACCATCTGCCCCCCGCCCATGTGCTCAATCTGAGCAGCACATGGCGCCCGTGAGAGAGGGCTGGTGCAGGAGCCCTCGACAGGCGCCAAGCTCCGCGGCCCCCAGGCGCGCTGCCCCGGGGCGATAAACTTTGCCCATGCAAGTCGCCCTGGCCCAACTTTCCCAACATCTTCAACGTGGCCTGTCGGCGCTGTACGTGCTGCACGGCGACGAGCCGCTGCTGCAGCAGGAGGCGGCCGATGCGATTCGCACCACGGCCCGCGCCCAGGGCTATGCCGAGCGCAGCTCGTACACCGTGGCGGGCGCCCACTTCGACTGGAGCGCGGTGCTGGCCGCAGGCGGCAGTTTGAGCCTGTTTGCCGACAAGCAGATCGTCGAAATCCGCATCCCCTCGGGCAAGCCAGGCAAAGAAGGCAGCGTGGCACTGCAGCAGTTGGCTGAATCGGCGCGGGGCAACGACAGCACGCTCACGCTGGTGATGCTGCCGCGCCTGGATAAAGCCACGCGCACCGGCGCATGGTTTGCGGCGCTCGAATCCTGCGGCACCTCGATCCAGATCGACCCCATCGAGCGCGGCGCACTGCCGCAGTGGATTGCCCAGCGCCTGGCCGCACAGGGCCAGCGCGTGGCAGCGGGCGAGGAGGGGCAGCGCACCTTGCAGTTTTTTGCCGACCGGGTGGAGGGCAACTTGCTGGCCGCCCACCAGGAGATCCAGAAGCTGGCACTGCTGCACCCGGCGGGCGAACTGTCGCTGGCCCAGGTGGAGGCCGCCGTGCTCAACGTGGCACGTTACGACGTGTTCAAGCTGTCCGAGGCGGTGCTGGCCGGGCAAATGGCACGCGTGCAGCGCATGCTCGACGGCCTGCAGGCCGAGGGCGAAGCAGAGGTGCTGGTGCACTGGGCGCTGTC
Organism: Acidovorax sp. 35-64-16; assembly: GCF_002281195.1. Classification (NCBI taxonomy): domain Bacteria; kingdom Pseudomonadati; phylum Pseudomonadota; class Betaproteobacteria; order Burkholderiales; family Comamonadaceae; genus Acidovorax; species Acidovorax sp. 35-64-16. Next base: position 480,789 of record NZ_NCFM01000001.1, read on the forward strand.
CGAAGATATTCGGGCGCTCAAGCGGGTGAAAGACGCCATGAATGCGGGGCGCCCGCTGCCCATGGCTTTGCGCGAAAACCGCGTGTGGGGGGCCAAGGAGCGACTGTTCGAACGCATCCTGCCCAAGGCCAGCGACGCCGCACTGGCCCAGCTGCTGCAATCGGCCCACACGGTGGATGGCATCGTCAAGGGCCTGAAAGTGCCCGACTGGCCCACCAATGGCTGGCAGGCCCTGCAGCGGCTGGCGCTGCAGTTGGGTCGCGTCTGCGCGGGCCTGCCCCGGCGCGGATAAGGCGCGCCCAGGGGCTGCTTTTGCGCAGCGCGGGCAGATTATTTGTCGTCGAGGACGAAGGTGACCTGCATGTTCACCCGGTAACTGACGATGCGGCCGCCCTCGATGGACACCTTCTGTTCCTTGATCCATGCGCCGCGCACGTTGGCGATGGTGTCGCAGGCGCGGGCAATGCCCTGGTTGATGGCATCTTCAAAGCTGGTGGTGCTGGAAGCACTGACTTCAATGACTTTTGCGACGCTCATGGCGGTCTCCGGTAGGTGGGGAAGCGCTCATGCTAGGAGGGGTGCTAGCACGCCGGTGTCGGACAAACGCGCCTGCTGCCGTAGTCGGCGGGTCGGTTTGGCGCTCTCCGTGGCAAGGGCAGCAGGGCGCTGGGGATTCGGCAGGGGCGCATCTGCGGCAAAATCGCGCCATGAATGCCCTCAACGTCACCGAATACACCCACACCCTCGGTTTACAGGCAAAAACGGCCTCAGCCCTTATGGCGCGTGCGCCAGCAGCTATTAAAAACAAAGCACTCAAGGCGCTTGCCCGGCTGCTGCGTGAAAGCACGGCCGCCCTGCAGATCGACAACGCCCGCGATCTGGAGCGCGCCCGCGCCGCCGGCCTGGCCGAGCCCATGGTGGATCGCCTGCAGCTCAGCCCCAAGGTGCTGGAAACCTGCGCCCAGGGCTGCGAGCAGCTGGCCGCCATGCCCGACGTCATTGGCGAAATCATGGGCATGAAGCAGCAACCCAGCGGTATTCGCGTGGGCCAGATGCGCGTGCCCATCGGCGTGTTCGGCATGATCTACGAGAGCCGGCCCAATGTGACCATCGAGGCCGCCAGCCTCAGCATCAAGAGCGGCAACGCCTGCATCCTGCGCGGCGGCTCCGAGGCGATCGAATCGAACAAGGCACTGGCCAGGCTGGTGCAGCAAGCGCTGGCCGAGGCCGGTCTGCCGCAAGATGCGGTGCAACTGGTGCAGACCACCGACCGCGAGGCCGTGGGCCAGCTCATTGCCATGCCGCAGTATGTGGATGTGATCATTCCGCGCGGCGGCAAGGGCCTCATCGAGCGCATCAGCCGCGATGCCAAGGTGCCCGTCATCAAGCACCTCGATGGCAACTGCCACACCTATGTGGACGACCCCTGCGACATCGCCATGGCGGTGAAGGTGGCCGACAACGCCAAGACCAGCAAATACAGCCCCTGCAACGCGAGCGAAGGCCTGCTGGTGGCGCGCGGTGTGGCGGCACAGTTCTTGCCCAGGATTGGCGCGGTGTATGCCGCCAAGGGCGTGGAGATGCGCGGCTGCCCCGAGTCGCTGGCGATTCTGCAATCGGTGGCGGGTGCCAAGCTGGTGCCTGCGACTGAGCAGGATTGGTCCGAGGAATACCTGGCCCCCATCATCAGCGTGAAGGTGGTGGCAGATGTGGACGAGGCCATCGCCCACATCAACCGTTATTCCAGCCACCACACCGACGCCATCCTCACCACCAACCACCTGCACGCCCAGCGCTTTTTGCGCGAGGTGGACTCGGCCAGCGTGATGGTGAACGCCAGCACGCGGTTTGCCGATGGTTTCGAGTTTGGCCTGGGGGCAGAAATCGGCATCAGCACCGACAAGTTCCACGCCCGCGGGCCTGTAGGGCTTGAAGGACTCACCTCGCTCAAGTACGTGGTGCTGGGCGAAGGCGAGGTTCGGGTCTGATTCGCTCCTGTATTCATAGCTGGTAGCGCTTGATAGTATTGCTCTGAAGGCCAATACCACATGAAAATCATCATCCTCGGAGCGGGCCGCGTGGGCCAAAGCGTGGCCGACAGCCTGGTGTCGGAGCGCAACGACATCACCGTCATCGACACCGACGCTGAACGCCTGCGCGATCTGGAGTCGCGGTTCGATTTGCGCGGCGTGGTCGGCAACGGTATCGAGCCGGCCGTTCTGGCCGAGGCGGGCGCGCAAGACACCGACCTGCTGATCGCCTGTGCCGCGCAGGACGAAACCAACCTGGTGTGCTGCAAGGTGGCGCAGCTGATGTTCAACATCCCCAAGCGCATTGCCCGCGTGCGCTCCACCGGGTTTCAGCGCGATGAACGTCTGGTAGGCCCCGAGGGCTTTGCGGTGGACCGCATCATCTGCCCCGAGGAATCCCTCACCCACTACATCGGCAAGCTCATCGACTACCCCGAGGCCATGCAGGTGCGTGAGTTTGCGGGCGGCCGGGCCTGCCTGGTGTCGGTGCGGGCGCGGGCTGGCGCGCCCATGGTGGGCCACACCGTGGCCGAGATGCGCAACAGCACGCCCGATGTGGCGGTGCGCCTGGTGGCGATTTACCGCCGTTTTCCGGAAGAGCCCGACCGCTTTGTGGCCTGCGCTGGCGAAACCCGCATCGAGCCCGGTGACGAGGTTTTTGTGCTGGCCGCGCGCGAGCACATCGCCCATGTGCTGGCCACCTTGCACCGCCGCGACGCCACACCGGTGCGGCCGGTGCGCCGCATCATGATCGCCGGAGGTGGCCGCGTGGGCCTGCACCTGGCGCTGGAACTGGGCAAGGAGCCGGGGCGCTTTCTTGTGAAGATCATCGAGGACGACAGCGCGCGCTGCATCGAGCTGGCCTCGCGCCTGCCGTCGGATGTGCTGGTGCTGCAGGGTGATACCACGGACGAAAACCTGCTCGGGGACGAGAGCATCGACGAGATCGATCTTTTTCTGGCCCTCACCGACGACGACGAGGACAACATCATGTCCTGCCTGCTGGCCAAGCGCCTGGGCGCGCGCCGCGTGCTGGCGCTCATCAACCGCCGCAGCTATGCCGACCTGATGCATGGCACGCAGATCGACATTGCCCTGTCGCCTGCACAGGCCATGCTGGGCGAGTTGCTGGCTTACGTGCGCCAGGGTGACGTGCAGGCCGTGCACAGCTTGCGCCGTGGCGTGGCCGAGGCGCTGGAGATCGTGGTGCGCGGGGACCGTAAAACGTCGCGCGTGGTGGGCCGCAAGGTCAGCGATCTGGCCCTGCCGCGCGATGTGCACATTGGCCTGATCGTGCGGGGCCTGCCCGATTCGCCCGACGTGTCGGCCGATGAGTTGCGCGAGCCGCAGGTGATCATTCCACGCAGCGCCACGGCGCTGGAGAGCGGCGACCATGTGGTGTTTTTCCTGCCGCACAAGCGGCTGGTGCGCGATGTGGAAAAGCTCTTCCGCGTGAGCCCCACCTTCTTCTGACACGAAACCCGCAAGAACACCATGGTGGACATGTTTCCCGTCCTGCGTGTGCTGGGCATCCTCGTCATGATCTTTTCGCTGTCCATGGGGCTGCCGCTGGCGGTATCTCTGTGGACCGGAGACGGGGTGTGGCATGTCTACCCGCTGGCCATGGCAGGCACGCTGGCGGCGGGCGCCTGGCTCTGGTGGCGCCTGCGCCTGTTCCGGCAAGAACTGCAGCCGCGCCATGGCGTGATGCTGGTGTCGCTGGTGTGGATGCTGCTGCCGCTGTTCTCCACCGTGCCATTGATGCTGGCGGCGCACCACATCGGGCGGCCCATGTCGTTCACGCATGCCTACTTTGAGGCCGTGTCGGGCCTTACCACCACGGGCTCCACAGTGCTGGTGGGCCTGGATACGCTGCCTGTCTCGGTGAACGTGTGGCGCACCTTTTTGCAGTGGATGGGTGGCATGGGCATTCTGATTCTGGCGGTGGCCGTGCTGCCACTGCTCGGGGTGGGCGGCAGCCAGCTGTTCAAGGCCGAGGCGGCGGGGCCACTGAAGGACACCAAGCTCACGCCGCGCATGACCGGCACCGCCAAAGGGCTGTGGGGCGTGTATGCCCTGTTTTCCACGTTGTGCGGCGTGGCCTACTGGGCGGCTGGGATGGCGCCGCTTGATGCGCTGATGCACATGTTCTCCACCGTGAGCCTGGGCGGGCTGTCGTCGCATGACCAGAGCTTCGGGTATTTTCAGTCGCCCTTGCTGGAAGCCATCTGCATCGTCTTCATGCTGGTGGCCAGTTGCAACTTTGCACTGTATTTCGTGGCCATTCGCAAGGGCCACTGGCATGGTTTCTGGCACGACCCGGAGCTGCGCGCCACCTTGTTCACCCTGGTGGGTGGGGGGCTGCTGGTGGCCGTGCTGCTGTGGGTGAAGGGCGTGTATGCGCCACTCGATGCCCTGCGCCACGGCATGTTCAACCTGGTGTCGCTGGCCTCCACCACGGGCTATGCCACGGTGGACTACCTGGCCTGGCCGGTGTTTGCGCCGGTGTTCATGCTGCTGCTGTCGGGTGTGGCCACCAGTGCGGGGTCGACGGGCTGCGGCATCAAGATGGTGCGCATGCTGATCTTGCTCAAGCAGGCGCGCCGGGAGATGAACCGCTTGGTGCACCCGCGCGCCGTGCAGCCGGTGCGGCTGGGCGATGCGGTGGTAGACAACCGCGTGATCTTCTCGGTGCTGGCCTTCATGCTGGTGTATGGCGCCACCATCTTCGGGCTGAGCATGGTGTTGCTGCTGACCGATCTGGACCCGGTGACGGCGTTCTCGGCGGTGCTCGCCAGTGTCAACTGCGCCGGGCCTGGCCTGGGTGCGGTGGGCCCCTCCTCCAATTTTGCGGTCCTGACCGATTTTCAGATATGGGTGTGCACGCTGGCCATGCTGCTGGGGCGACTTGAAATCTTGAGCTTCATGGCCTTGCTCACCCCGGCATTCTGGCGACGCTAGCGGGCGGATGGCTGCCCACGCCGCTGCCTTGCGAATCCCGGGCCCGATCCCAAATCCCTACAATCCATCGCAATCGCTTCCAGAGGGCATCTATGGTTCCGCATCTCATCACGGCCCTCACGGGGCCTATCAACGAACTCGAACAGCGCATTCTCGACTCGATGCCCGCCATCGAACGCTGGTTCCGGCTGGAATGGATGGAGCACACGCCGCCGTTCTACACCTCGGTCGATATTCGCAACGCGGGCTTCAAGCTGGCGCCGGTGGACACCAACCTGTTCCCCGGTGGCTGGAACAATCTCACCAAAGAGATGCTGCCGCTGGCCGTGCAGGCCGCCATGGCCGCCATCGAGAAGATCTGCCCCGAGGCGCGCAACCTGCTGATCATTCCCGAGAACCACACGCGCAACACGTTTTATCTGGCCAACGTGGTGCAGTTGCAGCGCATCTTCAACATGGCGGGTCTGAATGTGCGGGTGGGCTCCATCAGTCCCGAGATCAAAAAATCCACCCTGATCGAGTTGCCTAACGGCGATTCGGTCATGCTCGAACCCGTGATCCGCACCAAGGGGCGGCTGGGGCTCAAGGATTTTGACCCCTGCACCATCCTGCTCAACAACGACCTGTCTGCGGGCGCGCCCGGCATTCTGGAAGACATCCACGAGCAACACCTGCTGCCGCCGCTGCATGCCGGCTGGAGCGTGCGTCGCAAGAGCACGCATTTCAAGAACTATGAAGAGGTGGCCAAGCGCTTCGGCAAGATGCTGGGCATCGCCCCTTGGCTGATCAACCCGATGTTCAGCCAGTGTGGCGACGTGGATTTTGCCGAAGACAAGGGCATGGACGCCTTGCAAACTTCAGTGGACGCGCTGCTGGGCAAGGTGCGGCGCAAGTACAAGGAATATGGCATCCACGAAAAGCCCTTCGTGATCGTCAAGGCCAACAACGGCACCTACGGCATGGGCATCATGACCGTGCGCGACGCCAAGGAGCTCGATGCCCTGAACCGCAAGACCAAGAACAAGATGGCCGTCATCAAGGACGGCCAGCCGGTCAGCGATGTGATCATCCAGGAGGGGGTGCTCACGCAGGAGCGCGTGCACGAGGCCGTGGCCGAGCCCGTGGTCTACATGATGGACCGCTATGTGGTGGGCGGCTTTTACCGCATGCATGCCGAGCGCGGCGTGGATGAAAACCTCAATGCCCCCGGTGCCAGCTTTGTGCCGCTGGCGTTCGAGCACAGCACCCACCTGCCCCAGCCAGGCGTGCGCCCTGGCGTGAGTGCGCCGAACCGCTTTTACATGTATGGCGTGGTGGCGCGCCTGGCCATGCTGGCCGCCAGCTACGAGCTGGAAGCCACCAACCCCGACGCAGAGATCTACGACTGACCGGTTTGATTCTCCTGCCACGCCCTGAGCACCGAGGCCAGAGGGTAGTTGCTGCACTGCAACAGGCTCTCTGGCGCAACGGCGCGAACCAGGGGGCAGGGGCACAATAGCGTTCCCAAAAGTTACGGAACCCTGTCTTGCCCAGTGCAGCGGGGGGTGTCAGTGCAAAGCTCCAAATCATCGCTCGCAGCGCTCACGCTGGGCGCCATCGGTGTTGTCTATGGCGATATCGGCACCAGCGTGCTGTACGCGGTCAAGGAGGTGTTTGGCTCGGGCCACGTGCCGTTCACGCCAGACAATATCTACGGCATCCTGTCCATTTTCTTCTGGACCCTCACGGTCATCGTCTCCCTCAAATACGTGGTGCTGGTACTGCGCGCCGACAACAATGGCGAGGGCGGGCTCATTGCCATGCTGGCGCTGGCCTCGCAGGCGGTGAAAGACAAGCCCCGGCTGCGCAAGGTGCTGCTGGCGGTGGGCATTTTCGGCACCTCGCTGTTTTATGGCGACGGCGTCATTACCCCGGCCATCTCGGTGCTGTCCGCGGTGGAGGGGCTGGAGGTGGTTTCGCCCCATTTCAAGCAGTACGTGATTCCGCTCACGCTGGTGGTGCTGTTTTGCCTGTTTGCCGTGCAAAAGCGGGGCACCAGCGGCATTGGCAAGTTCTTCGGCCCGGTCACGCTCATCTGGTTTTTGACGATTGCCGTGCTGGGCGTTTCGCACATCGTCACCCACCCTGAAATCCTCTGGGCCATGAGCCCGCACCACGCGGTGGGGTTCATGTGGGCCCATCCGGGCATCAGCTTCATCATCCTGGGCGCCGTGGTGCTGTGCGTCACCGGGGCCGAGGCGCTGTATGCCGACCTGGGGCATTTTGGCAAACGCCCCATTCGTCTGGCCTGGTTTGGTGTGGCCATGCCGGCGCTCACGCTCAATTATTTTGGCCAGGGAGCGCTGCTGCTGGCCGAACCCGAGGCGGTGAAGAATCCATTTTTCATGATGGCACCCGATTGGGCCCTGGTGCCGCTGGTGGTCATGGCGACGCTGGCCACGGTCATTGCGTCGCAGGCGCTCATCACGGGCGCCTTCAGCGTCACCAAGCAGGTCATCCAGCTCGGTTATCTGCCGCGCCTGAACATCCTGCACACCAGCGTGCGGGACACGGGGCAGATCTACATTCCGCTGGTCAACTGGGGGCTGTTCGTGGCCATTGTGCTGGCGGTGGTGATGTTCCGCTCGTCCAGCAACTTGGCAGCGGCTTACGGTATCGCCGTCACGCTGGACATGCTGATCACCACCATCTTGACGTTCTTTGTCATCCGCTTTGGCTGGGGCTATCCGCTGGCGCTGTGTGTTGCGGCCACTGGCTTTTTCTTTGTGGTGGACCTGGCTTTCTTCGCATCCAATCTGCTCAAGTTGTTCCAGGGTGGCTGGTTCCCGCTCATGATTGGCGGGGGCGTGTTCATGCTGATGATGACCTGGAAGCAAGGGCGCAGCCTGCTCAATGACAAGCTGCGGGCCGATGCCATCGACCTCAAGGATTTCCTGGAGTCGGTGTTCTTGAGCCCGCCCACGCGCGTGGATGGTACGGCCGTGTTTCTGACGGCCGAGCCGGGAGCCGTGCCCAACGCACTGCTGCACAATCTGAAGCACAACAAGGTGCTGCACCGCCAGAACCTGTTCGTCACCGTCCGCAACCATGAGGTGCCCTGGATCGGACGGGACAAGCGCCTGCAGGTGGAGCCCCTGGGCCACGATTGCTGGCAGGTGGTGGTGCAATACGGCTTCAAGGACGATCCCGACATCCCCAGTGCCTTGCACCAGTTGCGGGTGCAGGGCTGTGATGTGGAACCCATGACCACCAGTTACTTCCTTTCGCGGGACACCATCATCCCCACCATCGGCAGCGGCATGGCGCCCTGGCGCGAAAAGCTGTTTGCCCAGATGCACCACAACGCCAGTGGCGCCGCCGATTTCCTGCACCTGCCCAGCAACGCCGTGGTCGAGCTGGGTTCCAAGATCGAAATTTAATCTATTTATAGTGTTTTAGGCCTCTAGCCCTTATGGATTAAGCGCCATAAGCTATTAAAATTATAGTAAATTGGCTCGCGCAGGGGGCGTGTCAGGCAGACAGGCCTGGCCGGATGCGGTGCCAGAATGCCCCACATGCAATTCTTCAAAGACTTGAGCCTGTCGGCCTTTACGGCCGGCTTTGTCGCGGTGCTGGTGGGCTTCACGAGTTCCGTGGCCATTGTTTTCCAGGCGGCGCAAGCCTTTCAGGCCACACCGGCGCAAATCACCTCTTGGATGTGGGCTCTCGGGCTGGGCATGGGGCTGTGTTCCCTGGTGCCATCGTTGTTGCTGCGCAAGCCGGTGATGGTGGCCTGGTCCACACCGGGGGCCGCCGTGCTGGCGAGCGCCGGGCTGTCCGGGGGCTTCAGCATGGCCGAGGCCGTGGGCGCCTTCATGGTGTGCGCTGTGCTGATCACGCTGGCGGGCGTCACGCGCTGGTTCGAGCGGGTCATGAACCGCATTCCCACGGAGATTGCCGCTGCGCTGCTGGCGGGGGTGCTGGCGCGCTTTGGCATGCAGGCCTTTGCGGCGGCAGAAACTGCGCTGCCCCTGGTCTTGCTGATGCTGGGGGCTTATCTGGTGGCACGCCGGTTGATCCCGCGCTATGCCGTGGTCATCACGCTGGCGCTGGCGATAGCATTTGTCGCGCTGCGTGGGGAGATGTCCTGGTCGGCCATTCGCTTCGAGTTGGCCATGCCCGTGTTTACGGCGCCGCAGTTCACCTGGTCTGCAGCCATCAGCCTAGCGCTTCCCCTGTTTGTCGTCACCATGGCTTCGCAAAACCTGCCGGGCGTGGCGGTGATCCGCGCCACGGGGTATGACCTGCCGGTCTCCCGTCTCATCACCATGACCGGGCTCGCGACGTTGGTGCTCGCACCTTTTGGTGGCTATGCGCTGAATTTCAGCGCCATCACCGCCGCCATCTGCATGGGCCCGGAAGCCCACCCGGACCGCGACAAACGCTACACGGCGGCGGTGTCCTGCGGTTTGCTGTATGTGGTGATCGGTATTTTTGGCGCGGTCGTCACCGGCCTGCTGACAGCGTTCCCCAAAGAACTGGTGGTGGCCATTGCAGGCCTTGCGCTGCTGGGCACCATCGGCAGTGGCCTGGCCGCCGCGCTGCGCGACGAGCCGCACCGCGAGGCGGCACTGATCACTTTCCTGGTCACCCTGAGCGGCGTGGTGGTGGCGGGCGTGGGATCTGCCTTCTGGGGCGTGGTCGCCGGCAGCCTTGCGCTATTTGTGCAACAGTACAGGCGTTCCCACGTCGGCAGTGTCTGACTTGGATCCGATGCATCGAATACGGCAATGCCCCCCAAGGCGGCCACCTGTTCGCCCTGTCGACCTACTCGGCGCGGCCCTTTTTCCTGAGAAACCATGAAACTACTGTTCATCACCGATCCGCTGGAAAGCTTCAAGATCTACAAAGACACCACCTTTGCCATGATGCGCGAAGCACAGCGGCGAGGCCACACAGTGGCGGTCTGCCTGCCGCAGGATCTGGTCTGGCAGCGCGGCAGCCAAGTGACTGCACGGGTGCGGGACATTGTCCTCACGGGTGATTCCACCAACTGGTTTCAGGCGCAGCCCCTGCGCAGTGCAGCGCTCACGGCGTTCGATGCCGTGCTCATGCGCAAAGACCCGCCCTTCGACAGCGAATATTTTTATGCCACCCACTTGCTTGAACAGGCCGAACGGGAGGGTGCCCGCGTCTTCAACAAGCCGCGCGCCCTGCGCGATCACCCGGAAAAGCTGGCGATCATGGAATTTTCGCAGTTCATCGGTCCCACGCTGGTGACGCGTGATCCGCGCGACATCCAGCGTTTCCATGCCGAACACGGGGACATCATCCTCAAACCGCTCGATGGCATGGGCGGCATGGGCATTTTCCGGGTTGGCCCAGACGGCCTCAATCTCGGCAGCATCACGGAGACCCTCAATCGTCATGGGGCCCAAAGCGTGATGGTTCAGAAATTCCTTCCCGAGATCACAGAGGGCGACAAGCGCGTCCTCGTCATCGGCGGCAAGCCCGTGCCTTTCTGTCTGGCGCGAATCCCACAAGGCAGTGAAGTCCGGGGCAATCTTGCGGCCGGGGGCAAGGGGGTGGCGCGCCCGCTGTCTGCGCGCGACTGGGAGATCGCCGAAGCGCTGGGCCCCGTCTTGCACAGCCGTGGGTTGCTGCTGGCAGGGGTGGACGTCATCGGAGATTGCGTTACCGAGATCAATGTCACCAGCCCCACCTGTTTCCAGGAGATCTATGACCAGACCGGCTGCAACGTGGCCTTCCTGTTCGTGGACGCACTGGAGGAGGCGGTGGCAGCGCGCGCTTGAAGTTCTGTACAACCCGTCTTGAATGCCATCAAATTTCCATGCTATAGTCACAGGCTTCGCTGTTCAGAGGCGTCCCTGTTGGGAAGATCTGGGTGGTGGAGAAGAAGGTTTGCAAAAAGGTGTGATTTTGGGTTTGATTGGGTAAAAACCCGGTATATAATTCAAGGCTG